>NZ_JBHWES010000083.1:0-49387 GCF_042734105.1 Streptomyces sp. NPDC059679
CGTCGGCAGCTAATTTTGTTTATAAGACACTGTTAGGGGGGGGGGGGTCTGCCCCGCCCGCCGTACCCCGCCGTACTCCCTCCGCCCCCACACCACCCTCGTCGGAATCCAGCGTTCTGAACCTCCGCACCCGCACCCCCAGTTCCCCCGCGCGCGGTCCCCCGCCGCGTGGCGGTCCCCCCTACCCGAAAATCGGAGCCCCCTATGCCGCTCACCGCCGCCCCAGCTCCCGAGGCCCCACCCCACACCGGTGGTCTCCTCATGATCATCGATGGCACCGCCGGTCTGCTGACCGTCGCCGCCCTGGGCATCGCCCTGCTGCTCTTCCTGATCATCAAGGCCCGGCTGCAGCCCTTCGTGGCGCTGCTGGGCGTGTCCATCGCGGTGGGCCTGGCCGCCGGTCTGTCGGTCACCGAACTCTTCGGCACGGTCCAGAAGTCCGACGCCGTCTCGCTCATCGAGTCCGGTATGGGCGGCATCCTCGGCCACATAGCGATCATCATCGGCCTGGGCACCATGCTCGGCGCGATCCTCGAAGTCTCCGGCGGGGCCGAGGCGTTGAGCGCCCGGCTGCTCGGCCTGTTCGGCGAGAAGCGCGCGCCGCTCGCGATGGGCCTGACCGGCCTGATCTTCGGCATACCCGTCTTCTTCGACGTCGGCATCTTCGTCCTCGCGCCGATCGTCTACGCGGCAGCCAAGCGCAGCGGCAAGTCGATCGTGCTGTACGCGATGCCGATGCTGGCCGGCCTGTCCATGACCCACGCCTTTCTGCCCCCGCACCCCGGCCCGGTGGCCGCTGCCGGGCTGCTCCACGTCGACCTGGGCTGGGTCATCCTGATGGGCATCCTCGTCGGAGTCCCGTCCGTGCTCGCCGCCTGGGCGTACGCCGCGTGGATCGGCAACCGCCTGTTCGTCCCCGTACCGCAGGACATGCTGGAGGCGGCCGAGGAGTCCAAGGAGGCCGTCGCCGCCGAGCAGCGCGCCGCGGGGGCCACGCCCGCGGAGCGGCCGGTGCCGGTCTCCACCGTCCTCGCGATCATCGGCACCCCGCTGGTCCTCATCCTCTGCGCGACCTTCTCCTCCATCGCGCTGGACCCCAGCACCGGACGCTCGGTGATCGAGTTCTTCGGGCACCCCTTCGTGGCGCTGACCATCGCCCTGCTGCTGGCCTACTACCTGCTGGGCATCCGGCGCGGCTGGTCCCGTAAGTCCCTGGAGACCGTCTCCACCGCCTCCCTCAAGCCGATCGGCAACATCCTGCTGGTCGTGGGCGCGGGCGGGGTCTTCGGCGCTGTGCTCAAGGGCAGCGGCGTGGCCCAGGCGCTGGCCGACGCCTTCGACAGCGCGGGGCTGCCGGTCATCCTGCTGGCCTGGCTGATCTCGGTGGTGCTGCGCGTCGCGCAGGGCTCGGCGACGGTCGCGATCGTCACCACGGCGGGGATCGTCTCCCCGATGCTGACCGAGGGCGACTACTCGCAGGCTCATCTGGCGCTGGTCATCATGGCCATCTCGGCGGGCTCGATCTTCGCCTCGCACGTCAACGACGGCGGGTTCTGGATGGTCGCGAAGTACTTCGGCATCTCCGAGCGGGACACGCTCAAGTCGTGGACCGTGCTGGAGTCGGTGCTGTCGGTGGCGGGGTTCGTGGTCGCGGGGCTGCTGAGCCTCGTCATCTGAGGCAACGCCAATTTTTTGGGGCGTGGACTCCGCTCCCTTGCCTCAGCGCCCCTCTCTGCCACAGCCGAGAGGGGTGCTCCAGGGCCGGGAAATCAGCTGCCTATGGTGCGGCGGCAGTCCAGCTCTGATCGTCGCTTTCATCGCATGCGCTCGTCTGCAGTTGATAGCCGTTCTCCAAAGGGGAGTTGGCATCTTTGAGGCAGAGACGAGTCTTCATGTTGTGCAGAGTGGAATTTTCGCCGGAGATATCCCACCGCTGATAATCCCCTTCATTGCATGAATACGTGTACACCTCGCCGGATTCGTTGCTGTCCAAGCAGAGATCAGTCGCCACGTCACGCAGTTCGAACTCTTCCCCGGAGATCTTCCACTTCCCCTCCTCGCTCCCGTTGTCGGAGCAGTCGCTCAAGTGCGGGCCACCGGAGCCGCTGCCGCTCAGGCAGCGATCAGTCGCCACATTGCGCAGCACGGAACTGTCGCCGGCGATGGTCCACTTCTGGCGATCACTGCTGTCGCATTCGATCGTGCGCAACGTGCCGTCGTCGTCGCCGTCCAGGCAGCGGCCGGTCGCCGCATTGCGCAGTACAGACTTGTTGGATATGTTCCACTTCTGCTGATCGGTGCGATCGCATGTGGACATACTCAGCTCACCGGCATCGTCACTGCCCAAGCACATATCGCCTGCCGCATCACGCAGACTGAACGCCTTCCCGGACGCAGTCCATTTCTGGTAACCGCCACCATTGCAATCGAATGCGTAAGCTTCTTCGTCGCCGTTACTGTCCAGGCAGCGTCCGGTCGCCGCATTGGTGAATGTTTTTACGGTCGAGTCTAACGCTTTTGGGGGTGATGCGGCCTTCGCTGGCGGGTTCGCGGGGGAGGTCTTTTCCTGTGAGGACTCTTCCGACGGGGTTTTCTGCGGTGTGCTGTTCCGTGAGTCGTGCGGAGGGGAGGCGCCGTCGTTCTTGTCGTCGCCTCGGTTCGGGAGCCAGATGAGGGCGGCGGCGACCGCGATCGCGACGACGGCGAGCGCCGCAAGCCCTGTTATCAGTCGGCGCCTCCTGGGATTCCCCGGCCGCCCCCCGGATTGCGGGTCGTACACGGTTCTCGGGGGTATGGACGGCGAGGCGGGCGTCGCGGAAGGCGCCGAGGAAGGCGTCTGGGCCGACTGGGTCGGCGGCTGAGGTGGCATGGGCAATGTGGGGGGCGGCGCGGGCGCGGGAAGGAAGGCCGGCGGCAGCCACCCGGCGGTCGGAAGCACCTCGGCGAGGCCGAGCTTGGCTCCGGCCTGCCGGCAGAGGGCCACCACCTCGGCGGGCGTGGGCCGAGCAGCGGGGTCCTTCGCCAGGCAGCGGCTGATGACGGGCCGTATCTCCGCCGGGCAGGCGGTGAGATCGGGCACCTCGCGATCGATGCGGTACAGCACGGCCGGGCCCGGCCCGTCCCCGAAGGGGTGGACGCCGGTCGCGGCGACGTACCCGGTCAGGCCGAGCGCGAAGACATCGATGGCCGGGGTCACCGCGGTACCCCTGAGCTGTTCCGGAGCCATGTACAGGGGGGTGCCGATGCGCATGTCGGTGCCGGTCAGCGGAGTGGCCTCGGCGGCCCGCGCGATCCCGAAGTCGATGACGGCGGGGCCGTCCGGCGCCAGGATGACATTCCCCGGCTTGAGATCCCGGTGGGTGACCTGCACCGCGTGGATGGCCTCCAGCGCGTGGGCCACGCCCGCGATCAGCCGCAGGGCGGCGTCCGGCGGCAGCGGTCCGTGCGTGGCCACCGCCGCCGCGAGCGACAGGCCCGGGGCGTACTCGGTGGCCAGCCAGGGCATGGACCCTTGGGTGTTGCTGTCGACGACCGGCAGGATGTAGCGCCCCCGCACCTGCCGACTGGCGCGCACCTCCTGCTCGAACCGCTGCCGGAACTTCGGGTCCTCGGCGAACTCGTCGTGCACCACCTTCAGCGCGATCGGCTGCCCGCCCCGTGTGGCGGAGAGGTACACCGTCCCCATACCGCCCGCCCCCAGCCGCCCTTGGAGCGCGTAACCCGCAATGTCACGCGGATCTCCCGGTTTCAGCGGCCGAATTCCCGCCACGCGATCCCTCCCTCTCCACACCTCTGGCATACGCGTGACGACGCACGACCAGTCAACTACCGTAGACCCGCGCAAAAATACCCCGGTGATCCGGTCGTGGGCACAGCAGCAGGTCGCTGTGGGTGCGGAAGCCGATGGCGGCCTTGATCCGGTTCTTGCCGCCGGGATGTGACAGGTGGTCAGCAGCGGCAGTCGCAGCCGGGACGGCAGGCACAGGTGTCCGGCTCGGGGTCGGCGTCCTGCTCGGCGCCGGCGTCCTGGTCGGCGGCCGGGACCGCCGCGGTGGCCGGGGCCGCGCAGCAGCCCTTGCCTCGCCAGGCGTCGCGGCCTTCCTTGGCGGCGACGGCGGCGATGACGAGGGCGGCGATCGGGTCGGCCCAGGACCAGCCGAGGGTGGCGTTGAGCACCAGGCCGACCAGGAGCGCGGCGGACAGGTACGTGCACAGAAGCGTCTGCTTGGAGTCGGCGACCGCCGATGCGGACCCGAGTTCGCGGCCGGCGCGGCGCTGGGCGGCGGACAGAAACGGCATGACGGCGAGGGAGAGCGCGGCGAGCGCGATGCCGGGGATGGAGCGTTCGGCCTCACTGGTGCCGCTCAGGGCTCGTGCGGCGTCGACGGTGACGTATGCGGCGAGCGCGAAGAACGAGACGGCGATGATCCGCAGGGTGGTCTTCTCGCGGGTCTCCCGTACGTGGTGCTCGGAGGCGGAGAACTGCCAGGCGACCGCGGCGGCGGAGGAGACTTCGATGATCGAGTCCAGACCGAAGCCGATCAGCGCGGTGGAGGAGGCGAGGGTGCCGGCGGTGAGGGCGGCGACCGCCTCGATGACGTTGTAGGTGATGGTCGCGGCCACGAGCAGCCGTATCCGGCGGGTGAGCGCGTCGCGGCGGGCGGGGGACGGGCCGAAGGATATCGCGGTCATCAGCAGCACCCTTTGGTCTCGCCGTCGACGCATGTGCGGTCGGTGGCGACGGCCACCACAGCGGTGCGCAGGTCGTCCAGTGCGTGGCCGAGGCGTTCGTCGGCGAGCTCGTAGCGGGTGCGGCGGCCGTCCGGCACGGTGACGACCAGGCCGCAGTCGCGCAGGCACGCCAGGTGGTTCGACAGCCTGGTGCGCGAGATGCCGAGGGCGTCGGCGAGATCGGCGGGGTAGGCGGGGGCGTCGCGCAGGGCGAGCAGGACGCGGCAGCGGATCGGGTCGGCGAGCGCGCGGCCGAACCGCGCCAGCACCTCGATGTCGGAGGCAACAGTCAGCACGCCCATGAGAGTACACGTGATCCTGAATTCAGGAAATCATGGACCGTCTCGGCGGGGTTCGCGGGAGCGGGCCTGGTGGAGCCGTACCTTGGTGCGGTTCCCGCAGCGGGTCATCGAGCACCAGCGGCGGTTGTGCGCGGGCGAGCGGTCCACGAAGCGCAGGGCGCAGCGCTCGGAGCCGCAGATGCGGACGCGTCGTATCTCCGGGGAGAGCAGCAGCTCGATCGCGTCCTGGGCCACGAGGCCGAGCGCACCGGCCGCGTCCTTCGCGGCATGCGGCGCGCTGCCCGACTCCAACTGGCCGTCCTTGACGGTCAGTTGGACTACCGGGCGGGGTGCCGCAGCCGACGCCTCGTTGATCGCGGCGATGTCGGCCGAGGCCGGCAGGCCACCGCCGGCCGCGCACAGCACCGCGCGGTCGATCGCCTCACGCAGCGCCACCGCGGAGCGCAGCGCGGACCCGGATGCCCCGTGGGCCCTGACGGTGAGCAGGTCGACGCCCCGCAGCCAGCGCACCAGGTCGTCCGGCTCGCGAAGTGTCTCCCGGGGCGACGTCTTCCACCGGTCGCGGAGGGTGTTGACGAAGTCCAGGCACATGCGCCCGCCGTACCAGAGCCATTCGTCGTCCATCGCCATGGCTCCATTGTCCACTGCCCGTCGCGGTACTAACCTCCTATGAGGGTTAGTAAGCGAGAGGTGGGAGGTACGGCCATGAGCGCAGAGACGGTGGAGACGGTGACCACAGGAGTCGCCCAGGTCAACGGGATCCGGCTGCACTACACGCGCGCGGGCTCGGGCCCGTTGCTCGTACTGCTCCACGGGTGGCCGCAGACCGGGCTGTGCTGGCGACCGGTGCTCGGCGAACTCGCCGTCGGCCACACAGTCGTAGCCCCCGACCTGCGCGGATACGGCCTCAGCGACAAGCCCACCACCGGCTACGACAAGCGGCAGATGGCCTCGGACATCGCCGAACTCGTCCGGCAGCTCGGGTTCGAACGGGCCGCGGTCGTCGGTCACGACCGCGGCGCCCGGGTCGCGCACCGCTGGGCCCTGGACCACCCCGACCAGGTCGAACGGCTCGCCGTGCTCGACGTGATCCCCACCCGGGAGATGCTCCGCCGAATGGACGCCTCAGTAGCCGCGGGCTACTGGCACTGGCTGTTCCACCTCCAGCCCGATCTGCCCGAGCTGCTGGTCGGGAACAACGTCCGCGCCTACCTGGAGTACTTCTTCGAGCGCTGGACCTACAACCGCCACGGACTGGACCCCGACGCCGTCGATGCCTACGTCCGCGCGTTCTCCCGCCCCGGCGCGCTCCGCGCCGGTTTCGACGACTACCGCGCCCAGGAACGCGACCTCGCCCTCGACGACGAGGACGCCACCGCGGGCCGCCGCCTGACCATGCCCGTCCTGGCCCTGTGGGGTTCGGCCGGGCTACCCGCCCGGCTGCCCACCCTGGACATCTGGCGCCAGTACGCCGACGACGTCACCGGCGCCCAGATCCCCGACTGCGGCCACTTCATCCCCGAGGAGCGTCCCGACGCCCTCTTGGCCCACCTGCGGACGTTCCTCGGCTGACGTTCATCCAACAGGGCCTAGTAAGGCACCGTGTCGCACCAGGTCTCCGCCCAGGCGGAGGCGCCGTGTGTGTTGGCCGCGCGGACGGTGACGCAGATCTCGTCACCGGAGAACGGGCCCTTGATCGTGTAGCTGGTGCCCCCGGTGGAGTAGACCGTGTTGACGTTCTTCTCCGTGTAGTTGCTGCCCTTGTTGGTGTAGTGGATGTCGTACCTGGTCGCCCGGGAGATCGCCGACCAGCTCACCTTGAGTGGCATGTCGCATGCGCCGACACAGGAGTTGGTGTAAGCAAGCCGGTAGCTCTTCATAGCGGGCGGTGGCGAGCCGGAGGACGTACCGCTGGAGCCGGATGAACCTCCGCCGCCCGCCGATGATTTTCCGCCGTCCGAGCCCGGAGAAGAGCCGGACCCCCCGTTGTCGGAACCACTGTCGCCATTGGATGAACTGCTGCCGCCGTCACCATCCGACGACCCGGAGCTACGCCTGCTCTTCTGGGCGTTCGGCTTGTCCGTCTCCTCCCCCGTCTTGCCGTCGTCCCCGCTCTTCTTCTTTTCTCCCTTGGAAGGCGAACTGTTGGGCGCGCTCGGCGAGGTGCTGCCACCAGCAGCGGCGCTCGCGCCACTGCTTGGTGACTGGGCATGCGTTCCGCCCCCGCCGCCACCCCCAAAGGGCTGAAGCAGGGCGACCGTGCCGCCGCCGACGGTGATGACGAGGACGACCGGCAGCGCGATGAGCGTGCGGCGCCGACGAGCCTCCCGCTTCGCGGCTCCGGCGGCCGGGTCGGTCGGGTCGGCTTTGGGAGGCCCGTCCTTCGGCCGCAGCCCGACGGTCGCCAGGTCCGTTGACTCCTCCCGCAGTGGCGCCGCCTCGGCGTCGAGCAGCCGTGCGGACTGCCGCGCGAGGTGCGCGACGACACCGGCGGGAAGCCAGTCGCCGCGCGTGGCGTGAGGACGCACCCGCTCGGGGTCGTCCAACAGCTGGTCCACGTCCGGCCGTTGAGCGACGTCCTTCACCAGACAACGGGCGATGAGCGCTCGCAGCGAGGCGTCCTCGACACCCGTCAGATCGGGCTCGCCCTCCACGATCTCGAACATCACCGCGTGCTGATTAGCCGCCCTCTTCCCGAACGGCAGTTGCCCGGTCGCGGCATACGTCAGCACGCACCCGAGGGTGAACACATCGCTCTTGACCCCCGCGCGCTGCCCGCGCACCTGCTCAGGCGACATGAACCCAGGAGACCCGACGACCATCCCCGTACTGGTCAACAAGGAATCAACGGACGTCTCCAGAGCCCGCGCGATCCCGAAGTCGATGACCTTCGTGCCGTCCATGGTGAGCATCACGTTGGACGGCTTCAGATCGCGGTGCACGATCCCGGCACCGTGAATGTCCTTGAGCGCCTTCAGTAGCCCATCGGCGAGGGCATGCACGGACGCGGTCGGCAACGGGCCGTGCCGTCGTACGACTTGCTCAAGCGAGAGCCCGGGAACGTACCCCGTGGCGACCCACGGCGGTTCGTCGTCCGGACCCGCGTCGAGCACCGGCGCCGTGTACCGCTTCCCGACCCTCCGCGCCGCCTCGATCTCCCGCCGGAACCGCGCCCTGAACTGCTCGTCGGAGACGTGCTCTTCGTGCACCACCTTCACGGCCACGGTCCGACCGCTGTCCGACCGCGCGAGGAACACCCGCCCCATGCCACCGGCCCCAAGCCGACCGAGCAACAGATACGGGCCGATGCGCGCCGGGTCGCTCACCGCGAGCGGCTTGACAGCCGCATCGACATCGTCGTCCCGCTCGTCGGGCCCGTCCCCGTTGGTACCGCTCATGATGGTTTGGCTCCCCCCGCCATCTTCGCCTGGTCAACGGCGCAACCCGGATGAGGATAGACGGTGTGGGGGCGGGTCAGGTGGTCGGGAAGTCCCCGCGCTTGATGGCGGAGACGAACGCGGACCAGGCGGGCGGCTCGAACACGAGGGCCGGGCCGTGGGGGTCCTTGCTGTCGCGGACGGGTATGTCGGCGTGGCCTCGGGCTATTTCGAGGCAGTCGCCGTTGCTGGGCCCGCTGTAGCTGGACTTGAACCAGCCAGTGAGGGTGGAGGCGTTGGTGAGGGTGCGATCAGTGCTGGCCATTTTCGTGTTCCTCCGCTATAGCCCTGATCAGGGCCAGGGATTCCTGATGCGACACCGCATCGCCCATGGCGAGATCGTAGGCCGACTGGCAGGAGCTCACCAGGGTCGGATCGTCCATCAAGTTGCCCGTACGGAGACCTTCGACGTATGCGACGGGTGCGGCATCGGTGAAGCGCATGAGGGTGACCATGCTCTCGATGAGAGCGTGCGCCCCGATACCGAACGGCAGCACGTGCAGCCGCAATCGTCCATCCTCGGCCATGTCCGAGATCCTGCGCAGTTGTTCTGCCATGACCTGTGGTCCACCGACCCGGCGCCGGAGCACCGCCTCATCCAACAGGGTCCACACGGTGGGGTTCAACGGATTATCGAGGATCCGGGCACGCTCTATGCGGTTGACGACGCGCCGGTCAAGATCCTCGGTGCGGTAGTTGGGGCTTGCCGTGCGCACCGCACGTGCGTAGGCGTCGGTCTGGAGCAGCCCAGGAACGAGAGAGAGCCCGTACAGCCGAAGCTCTGACGCCTGCCGCTCCAATTCCGCCGCGACCGCGAAGTGGTCGGCGAACTTCGACTCCAG
Organism: Streptomyces sp. NPDC059679; assembly: GCF_042734105.1. Classification (NCBI taxonomy): domain Bacteria; kingdom Bacillati; phylum Actinomycetota; class Actinomycetes; order Kitasatosporales; family Streptomycetaceae; genus Streptomyces; species Streptomyces sp. NPDC059679. The sequence continues at coordinate 9,313 of NZ_JBHWES010000083.1, forward strand.
ATCCTCCAGCCACCGCGCGAAGAACCCATCCGTCCCCAGCGCCTGATCGATCCGCACCGCGTCGTCCGGCCTCGGCAACCGCGCCCCGCCTCCCAGTGGCTGATCAGCGTGGGGGAGCACACCACGATCTCGCTCAGCGCCTCCTGTGTCATACCGGCCGCGATGCGGCGGAGCCTCAGCTCCTCCCCGTACTTCTCCCTGGGTGTGCGTGGCCTTCGATCCATCTGCGCCTGCTGCCGTGGTCGGACCCCGACGGCAAGCCGTGTTACCTGGCGTCGGACGACGGGGACAGCCCGCTGAGCCGACGCGCGGATGCGATCGAGGCCGTGCAGGTGTCGATGGGTGCGAATCTCCTCCATCACGCCTGGGCGCTGCTGGACGCTCCCAAGGCAGACGCGCGAGAACTCCGCTTCCTCGCGGAACGGCTGTGTGAGGCGCTGCGCGACGTGCTGCGGGTCGCCGAGAGCAGGGGCGCCCGCCTGCCCTCGTACGACGAAGGTGACGGCCCGACACCTGCCGGGGGTGGCTGTGGCTGACTGGCAGATCGGTCCCGTTCCGGGACGGGGCTCGCGTCGGGCGGCCGATGGGGAACTCGCGTTGCCACTCCATATCAGCCAAGGCGGGCAGCATCGCGCCATCGCCGACCTGGAGCTGACCCCCGCTGAGGCGGAGCAGCTGCACGCGGCCCTGTGTTACGCGCTCGGTGAGCAGCCACCTCCGCCCGATGCGCCCGAGTGCCGTCAACCCGCCCACTACTCGGGCGGCCGACAGCGGTACTGAAGTCGGCCGCTTGAGCGCTCCGCGTTGGGTACGCAGTGGTTCCGCTCCGCTGCGCTGCGCGAACGGCTGCGCTGCGCTTCGCCTGTGCCTATACGCCGTCTCGCGGCATTCGGTTCGGGCGGGTGCGGGTTTCGTCTCGGACCCTCCGGGTCCAAAGCGCCGGCGAGAAGGGGGAAGGGGGGCGGCAGGCCTGTTGTTCCGGTTCCTCGGCTCGGTGGGCGGCTGAGCTTAAGGCTGGCTCCGCTGCGCTCCGCCGCAGCTGCTGCCGCGCGGTGGCCGACCGGTCAGTCCAGCGGAGCGCTCGATCGGGGCCCGGGAGCGCGACGGACAGGCGAGCACCGGCGGACAGGACCACCCCTCCGACCCACCCCCTCTTAAATTATCGCTTGATGCAGTACTTGATATAAAGCAAGCACTTTTTTAAGAGGGGGGGTGGGGAAGGCCCGAACCGGACCGGCGCACACCGCTCCAGACGACCATCCACCGCCCCCGACCATCCGCCGCACGCCAGCCGGTGTCCCTTGAGCTGGACGGCGACGATGCCCCGCGCCCCCCTTTCCCGCTGCTGGCCGCTCTGCGCCGAAGGCGCGAGACGATACCCGCACCCGGCGACCGGGCCGTACCGCCCAATGGCGCCGACCCGCTCGTAGTGCTCCCACGCCCCGGCCCTGTCGCAGGTCTTATTTGCGGTGAGTATGAGACAGCGACACGCCGAAGCGACGGCGTGTCGCTGTCTCATACTCGCCACTGCCCGGCACGGTCTCCTTCATGTCGGCCCGTACGCACGCTGCGACGGCGTTCGGCAACCCCGCCCACTGGGCCGCGGGCCTGCCTGAGAAGGCCCGCACCACCCGGCACGGCCCCGAGCGGATCACCGCCGCCACCGAGGAAGCGTTCCATCTGCGGTTCCTCGCCCAAAGCAGCGTGCCCGGGGCACAGATGACGACTGTGGGCGAGGTGGTGCACCTCGTCGATGTCGTCACCGGCTCCGCTGCCGTCCTCACCCCCGATGACAGCGGATGGCGCGTGCGCGAGGGCGGCCCGGTGGCGCTCTGGGGACGCATCGAGCGCGTCCTGGACGCCTACGACACGGCTGACCGGCCGGGGCCGGAGACGTTCACGCTGCACGTGTCCGACGGCGGGCAGCGCCTGCGGCACCCGCAGATGCCCGGCCTGCTGCTGCCCCGGCCCTGACCACGACCGCCCTCGGGGCCCTCGTGTGGCGCCGTCCCGGCGGGTCTCCCCGCCGGGACGGCGCCCGCGGCGTGCCGTACGGCCTGGGCTCAGGAGCAGTACTGCGCTTCCTTGCCGATGGACCGGTACATACAGTCCGCGTTCTCCAGGAGCTGGAGCACCGCGTCGCGGTTACGGGAGGTCTCCCGCTCGATCACCTCGTCGGGCGGGTAGAAGCCGCCCGCGCCGCTGGAGCTCGGGTACATCTCGAAGGTGTAGGCGAAGACCTTCTGGGCGCCCCACAGATAGTCGTCGATCGCCCCGTCGGTGATGTACAGCTCGCTCGACTGCTCGGGGGTGTAGCCGTTGCTCGCGGCCATCTTCTTGCCGACCGCGGCGAAGGCGTCGTAGTCGTCCCGCGTCATGCCGGTGGTGGTTTCGTCGTACGTCCAGCCGAACGGCCACAGCACCAGCTCGCTGTAGGTGTGGAAGTCGATGGCGGCCTTGATCTGCTGCTTGCCGCCGACGACGCGGCTGCGCGCGAAGTCCGCGACGACCTTCACCTCGGGGGCCGACTCGGCCTTGGGGCCGCGGTAGGTCTCGGAGCCGGTGGAGCCGGAGGAGCCGCCGCAGCAGCCCCATTTGAAGTCCCAGTTGCGGTTGAGGTCGGTGCCGACGTTGGAGGAGCCGGAGTTGGGCTGGCGGTTCTTGCGCCAGCTGCGGTAGGAGCCGGTGGCGATGTCGTACTCGCCGCCGTCCGGGTTGACGTCCGGGACGATCCAGATCTCGCGGCTGTTGACCAGGCCGGTGACCCGGGAGTCGGTGCCGTAGCCCTGGGTGAACTCGCGCACCAGGTAGAGGGCCATCTCGACGGTGAGGTGCTCGCGGGCGTGCTGGTGGGCGGTGAACAGCACCTCGGGTTCGGACTCGTCCGTGGCCACGTTGTCGCTGATCTTCAGCGCGATGATGTCGCGGCCCTCGTACGACTTGCCGATGACCCGCTTGCTCAGGATGTTCGGGTACTTGGTGACCGCCGCGTTGATCTCGGTGTTGGCCTCGGCGTAGTTGTGGTACTTCGCGTCCGCGGAGGGGAAGTCGAAGGGCTTGGCGGCCCGGCCCTCGGTGCGGGCCTGCGGGGCGGCCAGGGGGGTGAGGTCGTAGCCGCGCGAGCGCAGCTCGCGGGCCTGGGCCGCGTCGGCGGTGACCACGACGGAGCGGGCGTCCACCTCGTCGATGGAGACGCCGGTGGCCGCGATGGAGGAGCGCTCGGCCGCGGTGGCGGGGCCCGCGATCTCGTACTGCCGCACGCTCTCGTCGGCCGAGGTGTCGGCTGAGGCGTCGGCCGCAGCGGCGGCTGCCCTGGGCGCGGAGCCCGAGCCGTCGGCCTGGGCCGCGACGGGCGCCGCGAGGGCGAGGGTCAGCAAGGCGGTGAGGGCGGTGGCCCTTCTGCCGCGAATGCGAAGTCGCATGAATTCTCCTGGGGGGTGGTCTGAGGCGAGCGACTGCTGCGCCAGTGTTCGGCCATGCGCATGACATGGTCAAGGGCGGGAAATGGTCGAAGCCGAGGGAACATTCGTGCGGCTCCGGATCGAGCCGCCGCGACGTGACCGGTCGCGGCGCGGTCCGAAGCCTCGTCATGGGAGGGGAACCACATGCGTAGACCTCTGATCGGCGCGCTGTCCGCGCTGCTGCTCGGCGGCGCGGGCCTCGCGACCGCGGGCGTCACCCCGGCCGCGGCCGCCCCGGACACGGCCAAGGCCAAGGTCAAGGCGGTCGACTTCGCCGGGACCGTGGCGCTGAGCAACTGCTCGGGCTCGGTGGTACGGATGCCGAACTCGGCCGACAGCGACCCCGCGTTCGTGATGTCGAACGGCCACTGCCTGGAGTCCGGTATGCCGGCCGCCGGACAGGTGATCGTCGACAAGGCGTCCACCCGGAGCTTCACCCTGCTCAACAGCTCCGGCAGCGGCGTCGCCACGCTCCGCGCCACCAAGATCGCGTACGCGACGATGACCGACACCGATGTGTCGCTGTACCAACTGAGCTCGACGTACGCCCAGATCCAGCAGTCGTACGGCATCAAGGCGCTGCAGCTGTCGGGCAGCCACCCGGTCCAGGGCACTGGCATCAATGTGGTCTCCGGCTACTGGAAGAAGATCTACTCCTGCAATATCGACGGGTTTGTCTACCGTCTTAAAGAGGATGAATGGACCTGGAAGGATTCGGTCCGCTACACCTCCGCCTGTAACACGATCGGGGGAACCTCGGGCTCGCCGGTTGTCGACTCCGCTTCCGGCAAGGTCGTCGCCATCAACAACACGGGCAACGAGGACGGCGGACGGTGCACCCTCAACAACCCGTGCGAGGTCGACGCCAACGGGACCGTGACGGTGCGAAAGGGCATCAACTACGCCCAGGAGACGTACGGCATCACCAAGTGCGTCGCCGCGGGCAACAAGATCAATCTGAGCCTGGCGGGGTGTGAGCTGCCCAAGCCCTAGCTCGTACAGCCGTAGGCGCCCTGTGCGCCTGGACCTCCGGTCCACCGGGATTTCCCCCGGCCGGACCGGGGGCCGGGCGCAGCATGAACCCGGGGGATGGCACCAGTGCGGCCCGGGAGCGCCCCGCGGGACGCTGAGGTCTCCGTCGTTGATCACGAGGAAGAGATGGGGACCTCATGCGCAACTCGCCACGCCGTATCCGGTCGAGCCACACCAGGGCCGCGGCCCTGTGCGCCGCGCTGCTGCTGGCCGGATCCGCAGCCCCGGCCGTGGCCGCCGCCCCAGGCGGCACGACGGCCACAGGGGCGTCGGCTGACGCGGCGTCGCGGTCCGGCCGGGGCACCCTGGTGTCCTTCGACCTTCTCTACTCGCTGGAGGAGCCCGAGGACGTCACCACCTGGCTGACCGACGCCGAGTTCGACACCGGCACCGTCCGGTACGGCGTCGACGCGTACCAACTGGTGTACCGCACGGTCGACCCGTACGGCCGGCCCACCACCGCCAGCGGGCTGCTGGTCCTGCCGCGCGGGGGCGAGGGCCGGCTGCGCCCGGTGTCCTTCACACATGGCACCGGCGTCCACAAGGACGACTCGCCGTCGAAGCAGACCGGCGGCTTCCTGCCCGCGCCGCCGGTCACCTACGCCTCCGCCGGGTACGCGGGTATCGCCCCCGACTACCTCGGCATGGGCGTCGGCCCCGGACCGCACCCCTGGATGGACGTCCCCTCCGAGACCACCGCGTCCCTGGACATGCTGCGCGCCGCCCGCGCCTTCATGCCCCGTACCGGCCGCACCCTGGACCGGGAGGTGGCGGTCACCGGCTTCTCCCAGGGCGCCTCGGCGGCGATGGGACTTGCCAGGGCCCTGCGGTCCGGCGAGGACCGCTGGTTCCGGCTGGGCGCGCTGGCCCCGGTCAGCGGGGCGTACGACTTCGGCGGCGCTGAGCTGCCCGCGCTGCTCGCGGGCGAGCTCGAGCCGAAGTCGAGCGTGCTGTACGCGGCCTACACCCTGGTCGCCTTCAACCGGCTGCACCATCTGTACGACAGCCCGGCCGAGGTGTTCCAGGCGCCGTACGCCGACACCGTCGAGGCGCTGTTCGACGGCGCGCACACGGGACCGCAGCTCATGGAGGGCACTCCGGACACCCTCGACAAGCTGCTCACCGCCCACGGCCGCGACCTTCTCGCCCACCCGACCGGCCCCATGGCCGACGCCCTGCGCACCACCGACGACGTCTGCGACTGGGCCCCCCGCGTGCCGACGCGCCTCTACATGGCGAGCGGCGACGAGCAGGCGACCGTCGCCAACACCGCGCACTGCCGCACCGCGCTCGCCCGCCATGGCGTGGCCGCGCCGGTCGTCGACCTGGGAGCCGTCGACTACAACGGCTCCCGTCACCTGGGGTCCAACGTCCGGGCCACCGCGGCCATCGTGCGCTGGCTCGACGAACTGCGGTAGCCGGGGTAGCCGACACCGGTCAGGCGGGCGTCACCAGTGGGCCTGGTAGTGGCCTGTGGCGGCGCGCCACAGCGCGGAGAACGCGGCTTTCGACCGGTGGTTGAAATCATGAGCCGGAAGGTCGCCGAGCAGGTCCAGTACGGCGCTGAGGTGCCCACAGTCCGCGGCCTGCTCGATGAGCTCCACAGTCGGCATCTGGCGTTTGGCGCGCGGCGTTCCGAGCAGCTTGGCGTGCGCTTCGGCGAGGGCCGCGATGTCCTCCTCGGTCGGCGTCGGCGGCAGGGACCGCCGCGGGGCGCCGTCGGCGATCGCCTGGGCACGCTCGTAGGCATCGTCCGGTATGTACCAAGAGTCGGAGAGCCATGAGCGGAGCAGATCGGGTCGGCCGAGCTCGACCAGTGCCTTGATCATGCTCGACGGCCGGTCCCCGGGCGGGACGCACGCTTCCAGGAACTCTTCCGCGATGTCGAGCCGGTCGGTGCTCAGCAGACAGAGCAGCCACGGCTCGGAGCGGAAGCTGTTGGGCCGGTTCTCGGCGGACGTCCACAGCGACCGGGCCTCGTCCACGCGCCCGCACTCGGTGAGCGCCCAGATGACCGGGAGACGGTTCTCCCATGCGTTGATTTCCGGCTCGATGGCATCCCGTGCGCGGGCGAACCACGCGTCGGCGGCGGCCGTATCACCCAGGGCCTGGTAGGCGCCGGCCACCGAGGAGGCGATGCTCGCGACGTTTCGCTCTCCGAGGGCCGCCTCCGCCCTCGGCTCGGCGAAGGCGAAGACGGCCCGCGCCTGTTCGGTCCGTCCCGCGCGGGCCAGGATCATGGCCACCTGAGCCGAGGCCACGACGCGCTCGTCCGTACCGGGTATCGCGTCGAGCAGCTGCGCGGCGCCTTCGGGCTCCCCGCGCCGGGCCCGGAGCCGGGCCGCGTCGCTGAGGTATTCGTTGACCGCGAAGTTCCAGTTGCTCCCGAGCTCGGAGACGGCATCCTTCACCGCAGTGAACAGGTCGTCCATCGTGGCGGTGTTGGGCGGCGGCCACGCCCCGTCCCCCTGGGTCTCGGCGGGGTCCATCCTCTCCACGTACTTCCGGACGAAGTAGCCGAGGCCGTGCTCCCCGAGCCGTTCGGCGGCGGTCCGCACGTCCGGCACGACATCGAGCCCGCCCCACCGCACCGGCCAGGCGAAACGCCGGTCGACCGACCAGGTCAGCACCGCCTCCAGGTCTTCCCTGCGGTCCGGCGGCGCGATGACCACACCCTCCTCGAACGCCGCACACCAGGTGTGGTCGTCCAGGGCGAAGTTGACGTTGCGCTGCTCGAATACGTAGTCGTCCTCCAGGATCCGGGGGCCCGGAGGTTCGCGGAGGAAGGTGAAGCCGCCCAACTCCCCTCCGGTGTCGGGCCGACGGAAGGTCACACGGGTCGGGTCCACGGAGACCCGCACTCCGCCCGCGCCGCCCTTCCCCACGGCCGACTCGGGTCCGTCCTCCTCAGCCGCCCAGCCGACCCGCTTGGTGGCCAGCTCGATGACCAGATCCCGCTTGTGCCGGGCGTCATACGCGTACAGCCGGGTGCTGTCCGACGACCAACTGACCCCGTCTTCCAGCCACAGCTCGTCTTCCTCGTCCCCGTTTCCCTCGGCAAGCGCCTCGGGCAGCTCGGACAGCTCGGGCAGCAGATAGGGGTGCGAGGGGGGTGCGTAGCCGGGCAGCCAGAACAGATGACCCGCCTCCAGTGGAACGACACAGCCCTTGATCGAAGAGGAGGACGCGGTCGAGATGAACGCGCGCCGTCCGTCGGGCGCCAGCGCCCATGTCGGCGGCCGGCCGGCCCCGTCCGTCACCGACGCGCCGGCCAGCGGATAGGTATTGGTGGGGCGGGTGTCGAACGGGTCGAACACCCCTACCTGGTTGGTGTTGTAGGCGAGCCCGACGCGGGTGCTGTCGGCCGACCACTGGATGGTGTCGTCGTAGTCGGGCCAGCCGACTCCGCCCTCGATGCGCTGGAGTGTGTTGACGCAGCGGCCGCTGGCGACCTCCCAGATCTGCAGCGCCCCACCGTGGTGGTAGTCGTCGCCGACCCAGCTTCCGGTGGCCAGATAGCGTCCGCACGGGCTGAGCTCAAACGATGTGATCTCTGTGACGTGGCCGTACGGATGCTGCAGCCGTGTGTCACCGAGACCGCGAATCCTGTCGGTCGCGAAGCGGTGCGCCTCGGTGACCCCATGTGTGCGCTCGAACTGCAGCAGCCGGGCCCGGAGCGGCGGCAGGTCCCGCTCGGCCGCGAAGGCGGACCAGTCCGCTTCCGAGAGGACCGTGAGCAGTGCGGCCGGGTCGGCGGCCGACGTCAGCGACGCGTGATCCGCGAAGGTCCCTGCCCCGTCGGTGGCGGACTCATGGCCCGCCGAGGGCTTGGCCGCCCCCTTGAGCACCGCCCGCAACGCCTTCGCGTCGTAGATCGGAATGCCGCGTGTGCTCGCCGCTCCGATCTTGCTGCCCGGGACATCATGCGCGACGAAGACCAGATCAGTTCTGTCGGACACCGAACCCGACACCCGCGCGCCCAGCGCCTCCAGTCCGGCCTTCGCCGTGGCGTGCGGCAGCTTGTGGAACCGCCCCATCAGGACAATAGATTTTCCCCGTAGATCCATGGTCATGACCGTAAGGGCGGCCACTGACGCCACGGTTCATCCCAACTCCCCGTTCGAGGGGGGACTTCCGGTCCCCCTCGAACGGGCGGTTCCTACGACAGACCGTGGACGTGCGGTCCGACCGCCTTCGACCAGGCGCTGCCGTTCGCCGCGTCCCAGTTGGTCGACCAGGTCATCGCGCCGCGCAGCCCGGGGTACGTCTTCGAGGGCTTGAACGATCCGCAGCCGGAGCCCTTGGTGAGGCAGTCCAGGGCGGCGTTGACGACCCCCGGCTCCACATGGCCGGAGCCCGCGCCGCGCGTGGAGGCCGGGACGCCGATGCCGACCTGGGACGGGTCGAGGCCGTTCTCCAACTGGATACAGGCGAGGGCGGTGAGGAAGTCGACGGAGCCCTGTGAGTAGACCTTGCCGTCGCAGCCCAGCATGGAACCGCTGTTGTAGTACTGCATGTTGACCACCGTCAGGAAGTCCTTGGTGGCCAGCGCGGTCTTGAAGTACTCGTTCTGCGGCGACTGCATATCGATGGTCTGCGGCGCCATCGTCACCACGACATCGCTCTTCTTGTCGTGGATCGCCTTGAGCGCCTTGGTCATGTAGGTGGCGTTGAGCCCGTTCTCCAGGTCGATGTCGACGCCGTCGAAGCCGTACTCGTCCATGAGCTTGGTGACGGAGTCGGCGAAGGCGTTGGCGGACGCGTCGTCGCTGATCGAGACGGTGCCGTTCTGGCCGCCGATGGAGATGATGACGGACTTGCCCGCGGCCTGCTTGGCCTTGATGTCGGCCTTGAACTGGTCGACGCTGTAGCCGCCGAGCCCGGCCGAGTCGAGGTTGAAGGTGACGGCCCCGGGTGTGGTGGTCGCGTCGGCGAAGGCCACGGCGATGATGTCGTAGTCGTCCTGGACGTCGGCGAGCTTCTGGACGGTCGCGCCGTTGTTGAAGTTCTGCCAGTACCCGGTGACCGCGTGCTTGGGGACGGCCGCGGCGCCGACGGGCTCCTCGGCCGCGCCCGCGGTGTTGGCGGCCATCAGCCCACCGGCGGCGAGGGCCGCCACGGCTATGCCGCCGAGCAGCTTCCGGGGGAACGTACGTGAATGTGCGCGTGCCACAGGTGCCTCCGAGCGTGGGGGGATGTGGGGGGAGAGTGGTGCGGCTACGCGTTCAGGGGCCCCTGAGGCATGTGATCCACCGTGGTCCAGACCAATGCGTGTGTCAAGTCCCTGACAGAAAGCTCGTGGTTGACCTGAAGCAAGGTTGAAGTTTTAGCGTTGGCGCCGGATTGATCACCATCTGGCGACAGGAGAGTGTGCCCGTGATCCTCGTGACGGGAGCCACCGGAAACATAGGAAGTGCCCTGCTGAAGGAGTTGCGGGCGAGCGGTGCCGGGCCGCTGCGTGGTCTTACGCGGGACGCCGCACGGGCCGGATTCCCGGCCGGAGTCGAAGCCGTGGAGGGCGACTTCGCGCGGGTCGCCACGCTGAAGCCCGCGCTGGACGGGGTGCGTGCGCTGTTCCTCCCGTCGCGCTTGGGGCCCGACGCCGACATCCTCGACCTCGCCCGGCAGGCCGGTGTGGAGCATGTGGTGCTCGTATCGTCGATCACCGTCCAGACCCATCCCCACCTGGGCCCCGCCAAGGAGAATCTTGCCGTCGAGCGGCTGCTCCAGGGCAGCGGCATGGCCTGGACGATCCTGCGGCCCACGCGGTTCGCCTCGAACGCGCTGTGGTGGGCGGACGCCATCCGCACGCACGAGCCGGTCCGCCTGCCGTACGCGGACGTCGGGCTCCCCGCCGTCCACCCCGCGGATATCGCGGCGGTGGCCCGGGTGGCGCTGACCGAGCCGGGGCATCACGGGCGGACGTACGCGCTGACCGGGCCGGAGCGGGTCACGGCCCGGCAGCAGGTCGAGGCCATCGCGGCGGCCCTGGGGCGGGAGGTGCCGTTCGCCGAGATCGGGCGTGCAGAGGCCCAACGTGACATGGCGGCCTTCCTGGGGGAGGAGGCCGCGAGTGCGGTGCTGGACCTGATGGGCGGGGAAATCAACGATGAACTGCTCGCGGTGCGCGACACGGTGGAGCGGGTCACCGGGCGGCCGGGTGGATCGTTCCGGCAGTGGGCCGCGGAGAACGCCGACGCGTTCCGCTGACGGTGCGGTGCCGTTCGGGGGAGGGCTCTCGGCCCTCCCCCCGAACGCGGCAGCCGGCGGCGGGGATCAATCGGCCATTACTCGGCGTCGTACTCGTCGATGCTGGTGGCCATGCCGTCCTTGATGACGACCGTGGCCATGATGCCGTTCTCGTTCTTCAGTACGGTGTCGAGCTGGTCGGGGGTGCAGGCTGTGTTGGCGTCGCAGATCCGGCCGGCGCCGGTGATTTTGGTGTCGTCGGCGACGAAGAATCCCTGGTTCTGGACGGTGTGCTTGCCGGGGGCGAGGTAGGCGAGCTCACCGGAGAAGGTGCCGTTGGCGGACCTGCTCTCCTCGGGGCCCTCGTCGCCGCCGGTCTCGCCGCCGGTGCCACCGTCGGCGGTGTACTCGGTGATGCTGGTGGCCATGCCGCTCTTGATGACGACCGTGGCCATGATGTCGTCGCCGTTCTTCAGTACGGTGTCGAGCTGGTCGGGGGTGCAGGCTGTGTTGGCGTCGCAGATCCCGCCGGCGCCGGTGATTTTGGTGTCGTCGGCGACGTAGAACCCCTGGTTCCCGACGGTGTGCTTGCCGGGGGCGAGGTAGCGGAGTTCGCCGGAGAAGGTGCCGTTGACGGGCTTCCCGGCAGGGGCGTCGCCACCGTCCGATGAGCCGCCGCCCGGGGCGGACGGGGCGGAGGACGAGCTGTCGGGCCCCGAGGCGTCGGCGTCGGACGGCTGGCAGGCGGTGGCGAACAGTGCCCCGGTCACCAGCAGACCCATGGCGGCAAAGGTACGGATGCGGGAGCGGGAGGCACGCATGATGAGAGACCTTCTTCGTCAGTCGAGGGAAGAGACCCGGGGAGGTGTCTCTCCCGGTGTGCTTCTCATCCTGCGGGCCACCACTGCCGTGCCATTAACGTGCCGCTAACGAAGCGCTGTTGTCCTGGGAGCGCGCTGCCCGGCCGTTCGGGGGAGGGCGGTCAGCCCTCCCCCGAAGGGGCCGAACGCGATGGCTTACGGCAGGCCGTGGACCTTCGGCCCGACCGCGTTGGACCAGGCGTTGCCCGCCAGCGCGTCCCAGTTGGTCGACCAGGTCATCGCGCCGCGCAGGCCCGGATAGGTCTTCGCGGGCTTGAACGAGCCGCAGCCCGTACCCCGGGCCAGACAGTCCAGGGCGTTGTTCACGACCGCCGGCGCCACGTAGCCGCTGCCCGCGCCGCGCGTCGAGGCGGGCAGGCCGAGGCCGACCTGGGAGGGGGACAGGCCGCCTTCCAGCTGGATGCAGGCCAGGGCGGTGAGGAAGTCGACGGAGCCCTGGGAGTAGACCTTGCCGTCGCAGCCCAGCATGGAGCCGCTGTTGTAGTACTGCATATTGACGACGGTGAGGATGTCCTTGATGTTGAGCGCCGTCTGGAAGTAGGCGTTGGACGTGGACTGCATGTCGATCGTCTGCGGAGCCATGGTGATCACGAGCTTCGAGCCCGCTTTCGCTGACAGGGACCGCAGCGCCTGCGTCATATAGGTCGCGTTGAGGCCGTTCTCGAGGTCGATGTCGACGCCGTCGAAGCCGTACTGCTGCATCAGCGCGTAGACGGAGTTGGCGAAGTTGTTCGCGGAGGCCGAGTCGTTGATGGAGACCGTGCCGTTCTGGCCGCCGATGGAGATGATGACGGACCTGCCCGCGGCCTGCTTGGCCTTGATGTCGGCCTTGAACTGGTCGACCGTATAGCCGCCGAGGCCGGCCGAGTCGAGGTTGAAGGTGACCGCGCCGGGTGTGCCGGTCGCGTCGGCGAAGGCCACGGCGATGATGTCGTACTGGTTCTGGACATCGCTGATCTTCTGGACGGTCGCGCCGTTGTTGAAGTTCTGCCAGTAGCCGGTGACCGCGTGCTTGGGGACGGTGCCGCCTCCGCCGCCGCTGCCGGCCGAGGTGGTGCCGGTGACGGCCGTGGACTTGGGCGACTCGCCCGCCGCGTTGGCCGCAGTGACCTGGAACTGGTACGAGGTGGAGGCGGCGAGTCCGGTCACCGTGGCCGAGGTGCCGCTGACCGCCTGCACCTTGGTGCCGTCACGGTAGACGTTGTAGCCGGTGGCGCCGCTGACCGTGGACCAGGACAGGGCGATGGACGAGGAGGTGACCGCGCCCGTCTTCAGGCCGGTCGGGGCGGTCGGGACGGGGTCGCCGGGGTCGGAGCCGCCGGGGCCGGTGAGGTTGACGTCATCGGCGTAGTAGGCGGGCTGTCCGTACCAGCCGTGGGTGTAGACGGTGACCGAGGTTGTGCTCGGGCCGGTCTTGAAGGTGGTGGTCAGCTGCTGCCAGCCGGACGCGGACGGGGTCCAGGTCGATACGTCCGTCGTGCCGGTGCCGCTTGCCCCGAGGTAGACGTAACTGCCCTGCACCCAGGCGCTGAGCGTGTACGAGGAGTCAGGCTTGACGCTCACGGTCTGGGTGCACTGGGCGTTGTCAAGACCGGCCGGGGTCGCCTTGAGCGCCGAAGAGCCGCCGTGCGCCGGGCTGGTGACCGTGGTCCCGGAGGCGGCGGAGCAGGTCCAGCCGCTCAGGCCGGACTCGAAGCCGGAGTTCTGTACGAGGTTGGCGTCCGCCGCACCGGCGGTGCCGCCACCGAGGGCGACCAGCGCGCCCGCCCCGAGCACGGCCGCGGCGGCGGCGGAGAGGAAACGGGTGAGTCGTCGGCTGCCGCGCCTCTGACGTCTCTTAGGTCTGCCGGGTCTGCCAGGTCTCTTGGGGGGTATCGCAGCACGGTCCACGACTGCCTCCATGGGGGAGAGTTGAAAGGAGGAGCATTGAGGACGGTGGCCACCGCACGACCGTTTCAAAATGGTCCAGACCAATGAGGTTGTCAAGGGGATCGGCATGAGCCCGTAACCCAGGGGAACTGTTCTCTCACGCGGCTTTCGTGGATAAAGTGCTGATGCACCAGGACAGCAGCAACGACCTGCGGCCGCCGCTCTCTCCCCGGCGCCGACGTGAGACGGGGTAGCCGACGTGCCCACCGCGATAGCAGTCACCAGCCGTGAGCTGGTGCTTCCGCCGCCCGACGGCCAGACCCCGTCGGCCGTCGTGCTGATGCCGCCCGACGCCGAGCCGCTGGACGACGCGCTGGCCGAGACCGCCGCCCTGCTCGACCAGCAGGGCTATCTCATCGTGCTCTACCCCGCGGCCACCCCCGCGCCCTTCGTCCGCCGGCTGCACACCGTACGGTCGGTCCTGGAGAGCGACCGCATCGCCCTGCTGCCCCTGGAACTGCCGCCGCTGGCCGTCGCCGTGGTCGCCCGTCAGCTGCGCCAGCTGTCGGTATGCGACTTCAGCCCCGGAGTCCTCGCCTGCGCCGCGCGCCTGCTGACGCACTACGTTCACGCGGGCGCGCTGCTGGGCTCCGTAGCCAAGCTGGACCGGGTGCCCGTCAGCCTCACCTCGCACGTCAAGTCCTGGGTGCCCGGCGCCCAGTTCGCCGTGCTCGCCCACCCCACCCCGCAGCTGGTCAAGGTCGGCAACGAGGCCGCGCTGCCCGGACCCGGGTACGCCACCCACCTCACCGTCGCCCGCGGAAACCTCAACAGCCATGGCCACGGCCACGCGGGCGGCGACTGGGTCAACGTCAAACTCGCCCCCGGATGGGGGGCGCAGGGCGTCCAGGAGGTGCCGCTGCCGCATGAGTCGGCCCAGTGGTGGGGCACCCCCAAGCTGATCGAGTTCGCCGCCGCCATCCCCGACCTCTCCGTCCTCTACCAGCTGGTGTCGTCCGTACGGAGAGAGGAGTGCCACTGGTGCGGCTTCGAACTCATCGGGGACCGCTGTGCGTTCTGTTCCGCCCCGGTGCCGCGCGGCGATGACATCCTTGCCCTGACCCAGACCGAGCGACCCGCTCTGACGAGCCGGTAATGTCCCCGAACGAGGTTTACGCGTCCATAACCGGATCCCCCGTCTGAAGACGGGGCTCTCAGCCCGTGTGGCTGAGAGCCATGTGTTACCAGCACCAGCCAACTGCATTGGAGGTGAACAAGTTGGCTACGTTCCGTATAGGACGGAAGACCCACCAGGCTGTGCTTCCTCAGCAGCCTGCTCTGGAATTCGGCCCAGCAGACAACCCCGGGATCAGGGACGAAACGGGGGCCGAAGACCGCGATGCGGTACCCGGTACGGGACATGTGCGAGGGGAGACCACCGCGCCTTCACCTGGGCACGGTGGCGTCACCTTGGACCGTCAGGTCCGGGAGGAGGGCCGTGAGGCCCACCCGTGCGTGTTCGTCCTCGACCGGCACGGCACACCGCTGCAGCCGACCACGCCCGCCAGGGCGCGGAAGCTGCTGAAGTCCGGGCGGGCGGTGGTGGCCCGGCACACCCCCTTTGTCATCCGCTTGAAGGACCGCATCGCGGCCGGGAGCGAGGTCGACGGCGTGGAGCTGGGCATCGACCCCGGCAGCAGACACACCGGCCTGGCGGTGTTCACCGCGCAAGGCGGACAGCGGCGGGGCCGGTACGCGGTCCAGCTCGACCACCGCGGCGCCCAGATCCGCAAGAAGCTGGAGCAGCGGGCCGCGTACCGGCGCGGCCGCCGGTCCCGTAACCTGCGCTACCGGGCACCACGGTTTCTCAACCGACGCCGCCCCAAGGGCTGGCTCGCCCCCAGCCTGCGGCACCGGGTGGAGACCACCATCTCGTGGGTGGACCGCCTCTCGCGGTGGGCACCGGTCAAGGCGGTGCATGTGGAGCGGGTCGCGTTCGACACACACGCCATCAGCGCCGGTCGCCCACTGGAGGGCGCCGAGTACCAGCACGGCACCCTGCATGGCCCGGAGGTGCGCGAGTACCTGCTCGCCAAGTTTGGCCGGGCCTGCGTGTACTGCGGCGCCACCGGGGTGCCGCTGAACATCGACCACGTCCACCCTCGCTCCCGCGGCGGCAGCGACAGAGTCTCCAATCTCGTCCTGGCCTGTGTGCCGTGCAATCAGGCCAAGGGCGACCGGCCGGTGGAGGAGTTCGCCCGCCCGGCCGTCGCCGCCCGCGTCAAGGCCCAGACGAAGGCACCGCTGCGGGACGCCGCCGCCGTTCAGAGCGTCCGCTGGGCGCTGTGGCGCGCTCTGGACCAGCGGCTGCCCACGCATGTGGCGTCGGGCGGCCGCACGAAGTGGAACCGCACCCGCAACCACCTGCCCAAGACACACACCCTCGACGCCCTGGCGGTCGGCAAACTCGACACCATCACCCAGACCGTCAACCACGTCCTCGTCGCCGGGTGCACCGGGCGAGGCTCCTACACGCGCACCCGTCCCGACAGGCACGGCTTCCCCCGTCTGCGCCTGCCCCGACAGAAGCAGTTCTTCGGCTTCCAGACCGGCGACCTGGCCCGCGCCGTCGTCCCCACCGGCAAATACGTCGGCACTCACACCGGCCGCGTCGCCGTCCGCGCATCCGGCAGCTTCGCCATCCGCACCGCCCACCGTCTCGTCACCACCCGACACACGCACTTCCACCTGCTGCAACGTGCGGACGGATATGCCTACACCACCCACCCCGAGAAGTCCTCCCGCCCACTGCCCCGGCGCCCCGCGCCGGAAGGACGGGACGTGCTTCCTCTCCCGCCTGAAGGCGGGGATTTCCACGCAAGGAATTCCCGATGAATTCACGCCAGCGCCGCGGAGTCATTCTGCTGCTCCTGTCGGTCCTGTGCGCCGGCGGCGCGTTCGCCGGAGTGCTGTCCGTCATCCGCGACGTGGAGTCGAAGGTCGGTCCCGAGACCACCGCGTACAAGCTCAAGTCGAACGTTCCGGCCTACCAGGCGCTGGACGTCGGCCAGTTCGAGAAGATATCGATGCCCAAGCGCTGGCTGCCGTCCACGGCCGTCACCGACCTCGCCGACGTACGCGGCAAGATCGCCGTCACCCCGCTGCGCAAGGGGTCGCTGCTCCAGGACGACATGATCGTGGAACGCCCGGCGCTCAAGCCGGGGCAGCAGGAGATCGCGATCATGATCGACGCGGCCACCGGCGTCGCCGGCAAGATCAACCCCGGCTCGAAGGTCAACATCTACGCGACCTTCGAGGGCCGGAGCCAGCGCGACGATCCGGTCTCCAAGATCATCGTCGCGGGCGCGGAGGTCATCGATGTCGGCAAGCTCACCGCGCTCGAACCGGACCAGGACGACACCCGGCGGCTCAACAAGGCGGTGCCCATCACCTTCGCGCTGGACACCGGGGACGCCCAGCGCGTGGCGTACGCGGAGTCCTTCGCCACACACGTACGGCTCGCCCTCGTCGCTCCCGGCGGCGACGACACCGTCTCTCCCCGCGACCGCACCTACACCCTCGACAGCGACGACGGCGACAGATGACAAGCGGCACGACGACCCGACCAGCGGCGTGCCGCAGGAACATGAGTGAGGCGGTGCCCCGGTGACGATCAGAATCCTTCCGGGCGTCGGCGACCCCGACGCCGCCCGCGCACTCAGCGGGCTGCTCGGCCAGCTGCCGGGCGCCGAACCGTCCCCGCCGGTGGGTGACTCGACCCGGCTGCTCGACACCCTCGCCGCGCTGGCCGCCGCCTCCCTGGAGGACCTGCCCGAGGTCGTCCTGGTCCACGAGCGCATCGGCCCGGCCCCCGCGCTCGAACTCATCCGCGAGATAGCGCTGCGCTTCCCGGCCGTGGGCGTGGTGCTGGTGACCGCGGACGCCGGGCCCGCGCTCTACTCCGCCGCCATGGACTCCGGTGCCCGCGGCATCGCCGGGCTGCCGCTCGCGTACGACGAGCTGGCCGCCCGCGTCCAGGCCGCCGCCCAGTGGGCCACCGGCGTACGGCGCCACCTCGGGGGCGGCGGCGAGGCGCTGGCCACCGGGCCCGGCGGGAAGCTGGTCGCCGTCGCGGGCGCCAAGGGCGGGGTCGGCACGACGGTCACCGCCGTACAGCTCGCGCTGGCCGCGCAGGCGGCGGGGCGCCGGGTCGCGCTCGTCGACATGGACCTGCAGTCCGGAGACATCGCCTCCTACCTCGATGTGCAGTTCCGGCGGTCGATCGCCGACCTGGCCCAGATCAACGACATCACGCCGCGCGTGCTCCAGGAAGCGGTGTTCACCCACCAGACCGGCCTCGGGCTGCTGCTCGCCCCGGGAGAGGGCGAGCGCGGCGAGGAGGTCTCCGACCGCGCGGCCCGCCAGGTCGTCAGCGCGCTGCGCTCGCGCTTCGAGGTGGTGATCGTCGACTGCGGTACGCAGATGACCTCGGCGGGCGCGGCCGTCGTCGAGATCGCCGACCTCGCACTGCTGGTGACCACCCCGGACGTGGTCGCGGTGCGCGCCGCCAAGCGCATGGTCCGGCTCTGGGACCGGCTCCAGATCCGCAAGGCCGAGGACACGGTCACCATCGTCAACCGCCACACCCGCAGTGCGGAGATCCAGCCGCAGCTGATCGAGCGGGCGACGGGCACCCGGATGGCCCGTACGGTCGTCCCGGCCGGTTTCAAGGAGCTCCAGCCGGCCGTCGACTCGGGCCGGATGCAGGACCTGGACGCCAAGTCGGCCGTCAAGCAGGCCCTGTGGGGCCTGGCCGGGGAACTGGCCCTGGTCGAGCCGCCCGGCGGCGGCGCGGGCCCCGTCGGGGGCGGCCGGGCTCCCCACGGTGGACACCCCGGCCCGGCGGACCACCGCACGCTCCCGGGCATGCGGCGGCGCCGTGCCATAGGAGCGGGCGGCGACGCCCCGGCCGCCGGGGGCGGCGCGGGCGCGGCCGACGGCGGTACGGGCACCGGGCCGGAGTCGCTGCGGGAGGTCCCCTCCACACCCTCCAGGCGCTTTCAGCGCAAGCGGGGCGGCGACCGCGGCCAGGTCGCGGTCGAATTCCTGGGCGTGTTGCCGCTGGTGCTGGTGGTGCTGGCCGTCATCTGGCAGTTCGTGCTGCTCGGCTATACGTACTCCCTGGCGGGCAACTCCGCCGACAAGGCCGCCCGAGCGGGCGCCGCGGTGGGCGGCGACGCGGGCGCCTGCCAGGAGGCGGCGCTGAAGGACCTGCCGAGCGCGTGGCAGGAGAGCGCGGAGATCACCTGCGGCCAGGGCGCGGACGGGGTCTGGAAGGCCACGGTGAAGGTGCACGTCCCGGTCCTCTTCCCCGGGGCCGCGGACTTCCCGTGGCCGGTGACGGGGACCGCGGGCGCGGTGGATGAGCAGGCCGAGGGGGTGTGAGGCGATGGCCGGGCGTGGGGCGGTGAGCGGGCGCGGGGCGGTGACCGGGCGCGCGGCGCACGACCGGGGTCGCGATCGGGGGTCGGCCTCGATCGAGTTCCTCGGCTTTCTGCCGGTTCTGATCCTGGTCGCGCTGGCCGCCGTTCAGCTGGGGCTTGCCGCGTACGCCGTGCAGCAGGCGGGCACGGCGGCCCGCGCGGCGGCGCGTACGGCCTCGCTCGACGAGGTGAGGACCAGCCCGGCGGCCGCGGGGCGGGCGGCGATGAGCGGATGGCTGGCGGACGGGACGGACGTCGGCGTCACCCCGTGCGGGGACGGGCAGACGCGGGCGACCGCCACGGTGGACATCCCGTCGGTGATTCCCGGCGTGAGCTTCGGGAACGCGACGAGGAGCGCGACGATGCCGTGCGACGACGGCTGACCGGCGGCCCGTCAGGGGACCGGCCCCCGTCAGGGGACCGGCGGTCGGAGCCCATCACGCGGCCCAGCCGCATACCAGTACAAGGAGGACACCGATGAGCCTGCGGGCACGCATCACCGCGCCCGAGGGGCCCGGTGAGGGGCGGGAGGACGGGCATCTCGTCTCCGTCTACCGCGCCAAGCTGCTCGAGGAGATCGACCTCGCGGAGATGTCCTCGCTCGCCGCCGGCGAGCGGCGTTCGCGTCTTGAGCGCGTCCTCGGGCACATCATCAGCCGCGAGGGCCCGGTGCTGTCCACCGCCGAGCGGTCGCAGCTGATCCGCCGGGTCGTGGACGAGGCATTGGGCCTCGGCGTACTCGAACCGCTCCTGGAGGACGCCTCCATCACCGAGATCATGGTCAACGGCCCGGACCAGATCTTCGTGGAGCGCTCGGGCCGGGTCGAGCTCGTCCCCGTGCGCTTCGCGTCCGAGGAACAGCTGATGCAGACCATCGAGCGGATCGTCTCGACGGTCAACCGCCGCGTGGACGAGTCCAATCCCATGGTGGACGCCCGGCTGCCGTCCGGGGAGCGGGTCAACGTGATCATCCCGCCGCTCGCGCTCACCGGCGCCACGCTCACCATCCGCCGCTTCCCGCGCGCGTACACCCTGCATGAGCTGATCGGCATGGGCACGCTGGACGAGCAGACGCTGCTGCTGCTCGCCGCGCTGGTGCGGGCGAAGTTCAACGTCGTGGTGTCCGGGCCGACCGGTTCCGGGAAGACGACGCTGCTGAACTCCCTGTCCGGGCTGATCCCGGAGGGCGAGCGGATCATCACGGTCGAGGACGCGGCGGAGCTGCAGCTCCAGCAGACGCACGTCATCCGCCTGGAGTCCCGCCCGCCCAACGTCGAGGGCAAGGGCCGGATCACCATCCGCGACCTGGTGCGCAACTCGCTCCGTATGCGCCCCGACCGCATCATCGTCGGCGAGGTGCGCGGCGGGGAGACCCTGGACATGCTGCAGGCCATGTCGACCGGCCATGACGGCTCGCTGGCGACCGTGCACGCCAACAGCGCGGAGGACGCGCTGATGCGGCTGCAGACGCTCGCCTCGATGTCGGATGTGGCGATTCCGTACGAGGCGCTGCGCGACCAGATCAACAGCGCGGTCGACTGCATCGTGCAGCTCGTCCGGCACGCCGACGGCTCGCGGCGGATCAGCGAGGTCGCGCTGCTCGACAGCCATGGCCACGAGGAGTACCGCATCGCGACCGTCTGCCGGTTCGACGCCGAGCCGATGGGCGCGGACCGTATCGTGCACGGGCGGTTCTCGTACTTCCCGCTGCCGGAGCGGGTCGCGGACCGGCTGCGGCTGGCGAGCGAGTCGGTGCCGCCCGCGTTCGGGGTGGCCGCGTTCCCGGCGCAGCTGAGCGTGCGCGGGGCCGTGTACAGCCCGAGTGAGCGGAGGTAGCCGGGCATGGACCAACTGGCGGAGGTGGCGGTCGGGGCGACGCTGGTGTGCGGCGCGCTGGGCGTCGCGGGCGTGCATACGTACGCCCGGGGCAAGGCCGCCCAGCAGGCGCTGTTCGACCGGCTCTCCGAAACGGGGTCGCTGCCGCTGTCCGGCCGGCCGCGCCGCTTCGCACGGGTGGACCGGCGGCTGCGCTCCACCGGACTCGGGCGGAAGCTGGAGCTGCGGCTGGCCTCGACGGGTCTTGACATCACCCCCGGTGAGTTCTTCGTCTACACGGCGAGCGCGGCGATCGGCCTGTGGGTGGTGGCGGCGGCGCTGCTCGCCGCGTTCTTCGGGCCGATCGCGGCCGTGGTCGCGGTCTGGTCCGCGTTCGCGTTCCTCAACTGGCAGCGGCAGAAGCGGATCGAGAAGTTCATCAACCAACTGCCCGAGCTGTCGCGGATCCTGGCCAACGCCACGCAGGCGGGGCTCGCGCTGCGTACCGCGCTGGGCATGGCGGCCGACGAGATGGAGGCCCCGGCGGGGGAGGAGCTGGCGAAGGTCGCCGACAAGCTGGCGGTCGGCCACTCGATCGACGACGCGCTCGGCGAGCTCGCCGAGCGCCTGCCGTCCCGGGAGCTGGTCGTGCTGGTCACCACGCTCGTGCTGTCCAACCGGGCGGGCGGGACCGTCGTCAGCTCGCTGCGCAATCTCACCCAGACGCTGGAGGAGCGCAAGGAGACGAGGCGCGAGGTGCGCACCCAGCTGTCCCAGGTCACCGTCACCGCGTATGTGGTCCCGCTGATGGGCATCGGCACGCTGCTGCTGATGAACCGGATCGCGTCCGGCTCCCTGGACCGGATGACCTCCAACTTCTGGGGCCAGGCCGCGGTGGTGGTGGCCTTCGCGCTGTACGGGGTCGGCTTCTTCCTGATCCGCCGTATGTCGAAGATCGACGTCTGAGTCTGAGAGAGGGGCGGCGGACATGGCGATCGGTGTGCTGCTGGCGCTGGTGGCGGGGCTGTCGGTGGCGGGCGTCGCGTACGGCATAGCGCTCTACCGCAGCGAGGCCAAGCTACCCAGCGACCTGGCGGTGGCGCTGGAGGTCGGGGCGACGCGTACGACGGTGGTCGGCTCGGCCGTCGACCGGCTCGGTATGCGCTACGCCCCGTTCGTGCTGCGGATGATGGGCGAGAAGCGGGTCGCCAAGGTCCGGCGGCGGATCGATCTGGCGGGCAACCCGGGCGGGTTGACGGTCGACCGCTATGCGGCGCGGCGCGCGGTGTACGGCCTCCTCGGCTTCGGCGGCGCGCTGGCGATGCTGATGAAGGGACAGCTGCTGCTCGCCCTGGTGCTGGTCGCCTTCGGGCTGTTCTGGATCGAGGTCGGCATCTGGGCGGCCGTACGGGAGCGCCGGCAGGCCATCGAGCGGACGCTGCCGGACTTTCTGGACGTGCTGGCGGTGGTGGTGAGCGCCGGGTTGAGCTTCCGTCAGGCGCTGGACCGAGTGGCGGAGAAGTACGAGGGCCCCTGGGCGGATGAACTTCGCATCACGCTTCGGCAAATGGACATGGGGGTGAGCCGCAGACAGGCGTTCGAGGAATTGCGGAAGCGGAACGACTCCGAGCAGGTCGCTCAGTTCGTCACCGCGCTGCAGCAGGGCGAGGAGCTCGGCGCGCCGATCGTCGAGACGTTGATCGCCATTGCGAACGATATGCGGCGCACCGATGCGCAGAACGCCCGGCGGCGCGCGGCCCGTGCGGTGCCCAAGGCGACCATGGTGGTCACGACCTTTATGGTGCCGGGCACGATGATCCTGCTCATCGCGGGATTCTTCATCGGCTCGGGCACGGATTTCGGCTCCATCACCGGGGATTGACCGGCTGGATTCGGCAAAGTGTCTTCGCGATTGCAATCAGATATGGGACAGTTGGACACGGAGACTCCTCGGGGCCGGGAGGGGGTGAAACGTATGGGCCGCGCTAGCCGGAATACCGATCTGAAGGTCGGCCGGAAGATGACGACGCGGTTCGAACGCCTCGAAATGGGCATGCAATGGTGCCGTAGGCACTGTTCCCGGGCAGGTGTTTCGGCGTACTTTGCTCGTGTCGCGAGCGGCACCACGGGGGTTGAGTCGCCGGACCGGAGCGGTACGGCCACCCATGGAGGGGAACACAATGGGGAAGCGCGTCATGCGGAACGACCGGGGGCAGACCTCGATCGAGTATCTGGGCATCATCGCCGTGGTGGTCGCCATTGTCCTCGTCCTGTCGACGACGGACTTCGGCAGCATGATCGCAAACGCCATCTCCGACAAGATCTCCGAGGTCGTCGGCATCTGATCGGCCTCGTGACCCCTCGCCGCTTTCGTCGCCCCCGCCTGGCCGGTGACGCGGGGCAGGCGTTCCCGATTTACATCACAGCCGTGGCGGGCCTGCTCTTCCTGGCGCTCGCCCTCTTCGCGGTCGGCCAGGCGGGCGCCACCCGCAACGGCGGCCAGACCGCGGCCGACGCGGCGGCGCTCGGCGCGGCCGAGGACTACCGTTCCCAGTTGCGCAAGGGCCTGCTGGCCGCGATCACCGACGCGATCACCGACGAGCAGGCGTGGGAAGACCTGCTGAACGGCCGGGGCTTCCATCCGCTGCGCGATCCGTGCGACCAGGCCCAGTGGTTCGCCGGCGAGAACGACGCGGACGTCACCGACGGAGGGTGCGTCCCGGGCTATCTGCCCGTCTCGTTCACCGTCACGGTCGAGACCCGCAAGGCGGTCGGCAAGTCCGTCATCCCCGGTACGGAGACCAAGCACGCGACCGCGCGCGCCAAGGCGGTCGTCGAGCCGCGCTGTACGTACGAGGCGCCGGCTCCGCTGCCCGACCCCACCGACGACGGCAAGGGTGACGACGGCAAGGGTGACGACGGCAAGGGCGACGGCGGTGACGGTAAGGACGAGGGCGGCAAGGACGAGAAGCCCGTCATCGATCTGGTCTGCGAGGGCAAGGACATCACCATCGACCCCGAGCACCTCGATCTCTTCCCCGACGCCAAGGACCTGTTCTCCGTCCATCTCGCCGACTGACGAGTGGATACGAAGAATCAACGAAGAGTGAGGGACACCGAGCGATGAGCATTCGGCACACGACGAAGGCCCGGAGGGGGGCCGCCGTGGGGGCGCTCGCGGCGGCCCTGGCCCTCGCCGTGGCCGGGTGCGGCAGCGACGACGGCAAGAAGCCGGACGACGGCGCGGGCCAGAAGTCCACGGCCGCCAAGGACAGCCGGGCCGGGGACGACGGCGATGGCAAGGACAGCGAGCCCGCGGCCGACTCCGACAAGACCATCGGCGAGATCAAGGGCCCGAACGGGATCGTGGTCACCGTGCACTCCGCGGTCCGGGACGGCGGCGGGTTTGTCACCGTGAACGCGACGGTGACCAACCGCGGCGATCAGCTCTTCAACGCGGTGGACTGGCGCTCGAAGGAGACCGAGATGAAGTCCCGGTCGTCCGTGTCGGGCGCCTCGCTCGTCGACTCGGCCGGCAAGAAGCGCTATCTGGTGCTGCGGGACACCGACGGGGAGTGCCTGTGTACGACGGGGCTCTCGGGGATCAAGCCGAACGAGAGCCGCCCGCTGTTCGCCCAGTTCCCGGCCCCGCCGTCGAACGTCACCAAGGTCGACTTCCAGATTCCGACCATGCCGTCGGTCAGCATCGAGCTCACGGGATGAGTCGGCGATGACCACACTCGACGACCGCCGCGCCTCCGACTGCGGCGCCTCCGACGCCCGTGACCGCCGCGCCTCCGAGCGTCGCCCCGCCGACCGCCGCGCCCGTGTGCGCCGGGGCTCGCTGATCGCCGCCGCGCTCGCCTCCACCGCGCTCCTGGTCACCCCCGCCCCGGCGGCCCACGCCGACAGCGGCCCCGGCGCCCCCGCCGACACCACGCCTCCGGTCAAGATCGACGCCAAGGACCCCGACCTACGGCTGCCCGGGAGCGCGAAGCTGGCCCCCGGCCGGGTGCTGGACATCAAGTCGGTCGTCGAGACCGACGACGGCGACGAGCGCCGCGAGGACACCAACGCCAAGGTCAAGTTCGCCCTCCAGGCCGAGGTGCTGTTCGAGAAGGACAGCTCCAAGCTCGGCGGCGAGGCCAACGCCCGGATCAGGGCCATCGCCCAGGAGATCGAGAAGCAGAACGCGACCAGCGTCCGCGTCTTCGGCTTCACCGACGACCTCGGCTCCGCGCTGCACGGCCTCAAGCTCTCCAAGGAACGGGCCAACGCCGTCCAGCACGCGCTCTCCGCGAATCTGGACTCCTCCGTCCAGTACCAGATCCGCGGCTACGGCGAGCAGTACCCGATCGCGGACAACTCCACGGAGGAGGGGCGCAAAAAGAACCGCCGGGTCGAGGTCAGCTTCGCCCGCTCGGGATAGGGCCCGCGCGGGATAGGGCGCGGGTGCGGTAGAGCCCGGGGGCGGTAGGGCGCGGGGGCCGTGGCGGTCCACTTCGGCGCGTATCGCATCATGGATGTGTTTGTCGCATCTGGAACCGGGAGCCCCCCTGAGCACCGCCCTCACCGAGATCGTTTCCGTCGCCCTGCTGCTGGGCGTGCTCGCCTTCGCCGTCGTACGGCCCCGGGGGTGGTCCGAGGCGGTCGCCGCGGTGCCCGCCGCGGGGCTGCTGGTGGCGGTCGGGGCGGTGTCGCTTCCGGATGTGTGGCAGGTCACCCGCAGGCTGCTGCCGGTCGTCGGTTTTCTGGCCGCGGTGCTGCTGCTGGCCCGGATGTGTGCGGACGAGGGGCTGTTCGAGGCGGCGGGTGACGCGGTGGCCAGGGCGTGCCGGGGCCGTACGGACCGGCTGCTGGCCGGGGTCTTCGCGGTGGCGGCGGTGGTCACCGCGGTGCTCAGCCTGGACGCCACGGTGGTGCTGCTCACACCCGTGGTGTTCGCCACCGCCACCCGGCTCGGAGCCCGGGCGCGGCCGCATCTGTACGCCTGTGCCCACCTGGCGAACTCCGCGTCCCTGCTGCTGCCCGTCTCGAATCTGACCAATCTGCTGGCCCTGGAGGCCAGCGGTCTTTCGTTCACGCGGTTCGCCGTGCTCATGGCGCCCGCGTGGCTGCTGGCCGTCGGCATCGAGTATCTGGTCTTCCGCCGCTACTTCGCCGCCGACCTGGCCGCCGGGACCTCGCAGGCGCCGCCGGCCCGGCGGCCCGAGGTGCCGGTGTTCGCCCTGGCGGTGCTCGTACTGACCCTCTGCGGATTCGTCGCCACCTCGCTCGTCGGCGTGGATCCGGCCTGGGCGGCCTGGGCCGGCGCCCTGGTCCTCGCGGTGCGCGCGGTGGCGCGCGGACGGGAGACGGTGCGGGGCGCGGTGGCCGCCACGGGGCCGCTCTTCTGCCTCTTCGTGCTCGCGCTGGGGGTCGTCGTCCAGGCCGTGCTGGCGGGCGGGCTGGGGGCCGGTCTTACGCATCTGCTCCCCGGCGGCGCCGGGCTGCCCGCGCTGCTGGCGATCGCCGGGGTCGCGGCGGTCCTGGCGAACCTCGTCAACAACCTCCCCGCCACGCTCGCGCTGCTGCCGATCGCCGCCGCGGGCGGGCCGGGCCCGGTCCTCGCCGTGCTGATCGGCGTCAACCTGGGGCCGAACCTCACCTACGTCGGCTCGCTGGCCACCTTGCTGTGGCGGCGCGAGATCCGCGGATACGGCATGGACACCGGCACCCGTACCGGCTTCGGGCTGAGGGACTTCACCCGGCTCGGGCTGCTGACCGGGCCGGCCACGATCGTCGCGGCGACGGTCGCGCTCTGGGCGATGCTGACGGTCACCGGGGCCTGAAAAAAACCGCCGCGGCAGGGGCGATGCCCCGCGCGGCGGTTCGGTGTGGCGCTCCAAGCCCCTTAGGACTCGATCCAGTTGTGCGCCTGAGCCAGTTCGAGCACGCGTCTGCGTACCTGCTTGATCTGGTCGGCGGTCAGTGTGCCGCCCACCTCGACCAGCGCCTCGGTCAGCTCCTGCCGGAACTCGGAGATCGACAGCACATCGCACATGGTGTCGTCGCCCGAGTCGGCGGCCGGTCCCGGCGTGTGGGTCCGGACCACGGCGGCCCGCTGGACGATCCGTACTTCGGACGCCTTGGGACCCTTGTCGCCGTACTCCGGGACGAACTCCACCTTGCTGCCCGGCTGGAACAGATGCTTCTCGTCCAGCAGGTCGTTGGCGTGCATGAAGACGTCCTCGCCGCCGTCGTCGGGAGCGATGAACCCGTAGCCGCGAAACTCGTCAAACCGCAGAATTTTGCCCGTGATTGTCACCGTGCAACCCCTACCCCTGTACCTCTACCTCAATGACCCCGATACGCGATCGAGGGTGTCCAACCATGACACCGGTGCCACAGCGTACAGCTCGGGCCTTGCCGCGGCTATGCGCCCGGGCACCGGATCGTGACACGGGCGCCGGTCCGCAACCCCCAGCGCTCCATGGCGCCCGCCTCGGCCTCCAGGACATGGCGGGCACGGGGCCGGGGCAGCCCGAGCCGGCCGGGGCGCATGGTGCGCACGGCCAGTACGGTCAGCCGGCGGTCGAGATAGGCGACGTCGATGGCGAAGCGCATCCCGAAGGTGTGGACGCTGCTCGCGGGGGTGAGCAGCAGCGCGCCCGTCACCCCGTCCCGGCCGAGCAGCCCGCGGGTGCGGGCCCGATAGGAGGCGGCGACCTCCAGGGGGACATCCGCGGCCGGCACATCGCCGAGCACACCGCCATGTACGTCGTCATGCGCGCCGTCGAGCACGCGCAGCGTCCCCGTGCCGTCCCGCCAACGGCCCATCCCCGCCCCGCCCTTCCGTCCATCTCCCATCCTGCGTCCGGTGCCCGATGCGAGTGTCGCACCCGGCCCCGCTTCCGTAGGCTCGGCCCGTGTCCGTGCCCCTGATCATCTTCGCCGCCGCGTACGGCGCGGCGGCCGGAATGCTCGTGCCCCGCGCCCGCTACCGGCTGGCCGTGGAGCCCGAGGAGCCGTGGCGCGGGGCCTGCCCGCGTGGGCACGCGCTCACCGGGGCGGCCCGCGGCTGGCTGGGGCTCGCCCGCTGCCCGCGCTGCCGGGCGGGCGAGCGGGACTACGGTACGGGCGCCGCCCTGACCGCGGCCCTCACCGCGCTGGTGTGCGCGGTGCTGGCGGCGGCGGTCGGCGACCGCCCCGAGCTGGCGGTGTGGCTGCTGCTCACGCCGCCGGCGGTGCTGCTGGCGGGCGTGGACCGGGCGGTGCACCGGCTGCCTGACGTGCTGACGCTGCCGCTGGCGGGCGGGGCGGCCGTGCTGCTCGGCGTGGCGACGCTGCTGCCGCACAGCGCCGGGTCGTGGCGGCGGGCGCTGCTGGGCGGGGCGGCGCTGGGCGGCGCGTACCTCGCGCTCCATCTGATCAGCCCCGGCGGAATGGCGTTCGGCGATGTGAAGCTGGCCCTGGGTCTTGGCATCGCGCTCGGCTGGTACGGCTGGATGGTGCTGGTCCTGGGCGCCTTCGCGGGGCTGCTGCTGGGCTCGTGCTACGCCATCGCGCTGCTGGCGACACGCCGGGCGACCCGTGGAACCGGGATGGCGTTCGGCCCCTTCATGATCCTCGGGGCCGGTGCGGGGCTGGTGCTCGGGGGGCTCGCGGCCTGATGCGGCCGACGGCATTCCGGACGGGATTCTCGGCGACATTCATTGTCACCCGCGTCGATGCCTGGACTATCCCTCACAAAGCGTTATGGTGGAAGCCCCCCCTCGGGCCGGTCCGTATCCCCCCCACGGACCGGCCCGCTTCTTTTCCGGGTGATTCCGGGGCGTACCGGCCATCGACCCGGACGGAGCGCACACCGGGCAACTACGGAGCGTGATGTTTTGCGGGATGGGCGCCGCAATCAGGGGGCGCACCCGGTTCGCCAGCGCCCCCCTACCGCAGTAGGGTGCGGCCTTGGGCGGACCGCCATCGCAAGCCATTGCAAGGCACTGAGGGGCTGGAAGACGTGAAGTTGCGCGACCTGGTGTACGGGCTCTACGCACGCCGGGTGGAAGGCCGCCTCGACCACGCCCAGGTGCCCAAGCACATCGGTGTCATCCTCGACGGCAACCGCCGCTGGGCCCGCGCGGCCGGGGGGACGACCGAGCAGGGTCACAAGGCCGGCGCGAGCAAGATCCAGGAGCTGCTCGGCTGGTGCAACGAGACGGACGTCGAGGTCGTCACGCTCTGGATGCTGTCCACCGACAACCTCGACCGCCCCGAGGAAGAGCTGATCCCGCTCCTGGGCATCATCGAGGGCGCGGTGCGCGACCTGGCCGCCGACGGCCGCTGGCGGGTGCACCACGTCGGGAACCGCGATCTGCTGCCCGCCCGGACCCAGACGGTCCTCAAGGAGGCCGAGCGGGACACCGAGCACATCGACGGGATACTCGTCAACGTCGCCATCGGCTACGGCGGCCGACAGGAGATCGCCGACGCGGTGCGGTCGCTGCTGCTCGACCACGCGAGCAAGGGCACCAGCTTCGAGGAGCTTGCCGAGGTCGTCGACATCGACCTGATCTCCGAACACTTGTACACGCGCGGCCAGCCCGACCCGGACCTCGTCATCCGCACCAGCGGCGAGCAGCGGCTGTCGGGCTTCATGCTGTGGCAGAGCGCCCATTCGGAGTACTACTTCTGCGAGGTATTCTGGCCGGCCTTCCGCAAGGTCGACTTCCTCCGCGCGCTCCGTGACTACGCCGCGCGTCACCGGCGGTACGGCTACTAGTCCCGTACGCGGTACGGCAGTCGGGCCCGGACGGCTGATGCGTCCGTACGGTTTCGGCTACGGCCTCATCCCGCCCCGAAACGTGCGGGTTTCACAACGTTCACGTGCGCGCCGTCATATGCCATTGCATGGCTGCGCACGTTCGAGGGAATATCCCTTCCAGGTCGACGCCCTGCCCCAACTGTCCTAGGGGTGTCGAACTGCCAGCGGACGGCATGTGCTCGTTCGCCCGGGAGGCCCTTTGCACACGGACGATGCGGATCGTGCGTATGACGCGGAGGGCCGGCGCTCGGCCCTTCCGCTTGGGCCTGAGCCCGGTCCGTCCCCCGCCTGCGGGCCGGGGGACATGTTCCCGCGACGCCGTCGCACCCCAACCTCTCCCGAGGGGGTTCGTCCACCCGTGGTGACCAGCAAGAAACGCCGCGAGCACGACCGGCGCACCTATGTCCTCGACACCAGCGTCCTGCTCGCCGACCCGAACGCCATGGCCCGCTTCGACGAGCACGAAGTCGTGCTGCCGGTCGTCGTGGTCACCGAGCTGGAGTCCAAGAGGCACCATCCGGAGCTGGGTTACTTCGCCCGGCAGGCGCTGCGCCTGCTGGACGAGTACCGGATCCGGCACGGCCGTCTGGACGCCCCGATCCCGATCGGCGATCTGGGCGGCACCTTGCGTGTCGAGCTCAACCACTCCGACCCGGGCATCCTGCCGGCCGCCTTCCTGACCCATGGCGGCCGGGTGGGCGACAACGACTCGCGGATCCTCGCGGTCGCCAGGAACCTTCAGGCCGAGGGGTACGACGTCACGGTCGTCTCGAAGGACCTCCCGCTGCGCATCAAGGCATCCTCGGTCGGGCTGCTGGCCGAGGAGTACCGCGCGGAGCTGGCGATAACCGACTCGGGCTGGACCGGGATGGCCGAGCTGGCCGTCACCGCCGAGCAGGTGGACGACCTCTTCGCGGCCGAGACCGGGTATGTCCCCGAGGCGGCGGAGCTGCCGGTGCACACCGGTCTGGTGCTGCAGTCGGAGCGCGGCAAGGCGCTGGGCCGGGTTACGCCCGACGGGCAGGTGCGGCTGGTGCGCGGCGACCGCGAGGCGTTCGGCATCCACGGGCGCAGCGCGGAGCAGCGCATCGCGCTGGATCTGCTGCTCGACCCGGACATCGGGATCGTCTCGATGGGCGGCCGGGCCGGTACGGGCAAGTCGGCGCTGGCGCTGTGCGCCGGTCTTGAGGCGGTGCTGGAGCGTCAGCAGCACCGGAAGGTGATGATCTTCCGGCCGCTGTACGCGGTGGGCGGGCAGGAGTTGGGCTATCTGCCGGGCTCCGAGGCGGAGAAGATGAGCCCGTGGGCTCAGGCCGTCTTCGACACGCTGTCGGCGGTGACCACCTCGGATGTGATCGAGGAGGTGGTGGGGCGCGGGATGCTGGAGGTGCTGCCGCTCACCCACATCCGGGGCCGCTCGCTCCATGACGCCTTTGTGATCGTGGACGAGGCACAGTCCCTCGAACGGAACGTTCTGCTGACCGTTCTGTCCCGTATCGGCTCCAACTCCCGGGTGGTACTCACCCATGACGTGGCACAGCGGGACAATCTCCGCGTCGGGCGCTATGACGGCGTCGTCGCGGTGGTCGAGAAGCTCAAGGGGCATCCGCTGTTCGCCCATGTCACCCTCACCCGCTCCGAGCGGTCGCCGATCGCCGCCCTGGTGACCGAAATGCTCGAAGACGGTCATATCTGAGGTAGTTGAGGGGAAGCGCGACCCGGGCGCCGCGCGGCTGAGCCGAAAGAGCTTAGCCGCGCGGCGTCTTGGTGCGCTCGGATTTCCGGAAATCCCAGGGTGTAAACGGGGTGTGAGCTTTCACACTCAACGGAGAATTGCCTCCGGGCGTCCGCTTCCGGCAGTGTGTGGGTCCTGTCAGGCCCCGCATACGGCACACCAGTACCCCCAGCGGTACGGAGCAACAGCAGTACCAGAACTAAACAGCGTTCGCCGTATGCCGCCCGAGCACCTTGCGGCTCTCCCGAGGGAGGGTCCACCGGGCCAGTGCCTCCCGTGACCAGCCATCCCCTTGTGCAACAGGGGGACGGAACAAGGGGAGGTCAGCGCCAGGGGCACGATTGCGTCCGCGAGGTCACCTAAGCGGGCGATGCTGGAAGGAAACCGTGTGAGCCGGATTTCGGTCCGGGGATTCGCAGTGGCCTCCGCCACCGCGGTCACCACTGTGGGCGCTGTCGTTGGCGTTGCCGCGGGCGGAGAGCAGAGCTCGACCGACCCCGTCGAGGCGACCGCCGCCGACACGACGCTCCTTGCGGACATACCCGCCGGCCAGCAGGCCGTGGCGCAGACCGCGTCCCTGACGCAGCAGGCGGACGTGCAGTCCACCGCGGCGGACGCGGAGGCGAAGAAGTCCGCTGAGGAGTCTGCCCGCAAGCAGGCCGCCAAGGACGCCAAGGCCAAGAAGCTGGCCGCCGAGAAGGCGGCCGCCGAGGCCAAGCTCGCCAAGGAGCGCGCGGAAGCCAAGAAGAAGGCCGAGGAGGCGGCGAGCCGGTCGGCCACCCGCGACGCGAGCAGCTTCCCGCAGCAGGCCTCGTACACCGTCGCCGAGGTCCAGGCCATGGCGCGGCAGATCGTCCCGGCCGACCAGTTCCAGTGCTTCAGCAACATCGTGAACCACGAGAGCACCTGGAACTACCGCGCCGAGAACCCCTCCTCGGGTGCGTACGGTCTGGTGCAGGCGCTGCCGGGCTCCAAGATGGCCTCCGTGGGTGCCGACTGGCGCACCAACCCGGCCACCCAGATCAAGTGGGGCCTGAACTACATGAACGAGCGCTACGACAGCCCTTGCGGCGCGTGGTCGTTCTGGCAGGCCAACAACTACTACTGATGCTTCCGGCCTCACTCGGTCGCCTCCGGCGTTCCACTTTGCGAAACCCCCGACCGCAACCGGCCGGGGGTTTCCCGCGTCCTCAGGCTGTAACGTCTTCCCCACGACCAGGGGGGAACTGGGGGTAGGGGAAGCGAAATGTCCGCATTGCCACACTGGGTCGGCAGAATGGGAGCCGGCCTGACCCGGCTGTCCGAGCGGCTGGAGCGCCATGCCGAGGCCGCCGCCGACCCGGACGACGCGCACACCGACGACGGCAGGAGCGAACGGGCCGACGGGGGCCAGGGCACCGACAAGACCCTGGGCGGCGTCGGCAGGGTTGAGGGCGCCGGCAGGGCTGAGGGCGTAAACGGCCCCGCCGATCCGGCTCTCGCCGTTCCTGAGGGCTCCGCCGACCCCCCTGACTCCAACGGCTCCGCCGTGCGTGGCTCCGGCCCGGCCCGCCCGGCCCTGGAACCCGCGATCGCGGCGGGCGCGGACCCCGACGGCGCGGCCCCGGCGCGCCGGGAGCCGGCCAGCGTGCCCGCCCCGCCCGCTTACGCCCCCGCCATCTCCGCCAAACCCGACCCCGTCGCCGCCGTCCCCTGGGGCGTCCGGGTCGCCGCCGAGGTCGGCTGGCGGCTGCTGGTGCTCGCGGGGACGGTCTATGTGCTGATGACCGTCATCAGCGCCGTCGAACTGGTCGTGCTCTCCTTCACCGTCGCGCTGCTGATCACCGCGATGCTGGAGCCGACCGTCACCCGCCTGCGGAACCGGGGCGTCCCCCGCGGCCTGGCCACCGCCATCACCTTCATCTCCGGCTTCATCATCATGGGCCTGGTCATCTGGTTCGTGGTCTGGCAGGTCATGGAGAACATCGACGACCTGTCCAGCAAGGTCCAGGCGGGCATCGACGATCTGCGGGACTGGCTGCTCAACAGCCCATTCCACGTCACCGAGAAGCAGATCAACCAGATCGCCAACAACCTGCGCGACGCGATCGGCGCCAACACCGAGGAGCTCACCTCCGCCGGGCTCGAAGGCGTCACGGTCATCGTGGAGGTGCTGACCGGCATCCTGCTGGCGATGTTCAGCACGCTCTTCCTGCTGTACGACGGGCCGAAGATCTGGGCCTGGTTCCTCAAGCTCGTCCCGGCCCCGGCCCGCGAGGGCGTGGCGGGCGCGGGCCCGCGTGCCTGGACCACGCTCACCGCCTATGTGCGCGGCACGGTGATCGTGGCGTTGATCGACGCCATCTTCATCGGCGTCGGCATCTTCTTCCTCGACGTCCCGATGGCCGTCCCGCTCGCCGTCTTCATCTTCCTCTTCGCCTTCATCCCGCTCGTCGGCGCCGTCGTCTCCGGCGCGCTGGCGGTCGTGGTCGCACTGGTCACCCAGGGCGTGTGGACGGCGGCGATGGTGCTCGTGGTGGTGCTGGCGGTGCAGCAGATCGAGGGCCACATCCTCCAGCCCTTCATCCTGGGCCGGGCGGTGCGGGTGCATCCGCTGGCCGTGGTGCTCTCGGTCGCGGCCGGCTCGCTGATCGGCGGAATCGGCGGCGCGGTGGTGGCCGTACCGCTGGTGGCGGTCGCCAACACGGTCGTCGGCTATCTGCGGACGTACAACAAGGAGGCCGCGCTGCGCGCGACGCAGGGGCCGCACGGCTCCACCGCGGCGGAGATCGCGCCGACGCGGCACGACGGGGGCGAGTGAGCCGCCGGTCGTGATGCCCTGACCGGGGTGCCCCGGCCAGGCTTCACTCCTCGGCGCGTTCGCCCTCCCCGTCGAAGTGCACCCGGCCGCCGACGCGCACCGGCTGTCCGGTCGGCAGACGCCTGCCGGGCGGCGGCTCTTCGAGGGCCACGGCCGTCCAGTCCACCGCCGGTGGTCCGGAGGGCGCGGGGCGCAGCGCTTCGTAGATGTCGACCGTGCTCGGCGGCCGGCCCGGGGCGTAGGTGATCAGGCTGATGCCGCCGTCCCGTACGGAGGGCAGATCGGGGTTGTACCGCGCCTTGTTCGCCACCACCGTCTCGATGGCGTCCCGCACCTCGGCCGGGTCGCCGAGGCGCCAGTACGCCACTTCCTCGTCACCGGAGTTGCTGGTCCACACGCTGTCGCGGAGCAGCCAGAAGTGCCGGGAGTGCGGATTGGGGTCCGGGCCCTCGTGGCGCGGCGGGTCGTATGCGTCGTCGAGCGCCTGGGCGCGGTCCTTGGCCACATGGTCCCAGGGGTCGAGCTCCACGGCGCGCAGATAGCCGGCCAGCGCCTCGTCGTGCGCGCCCCCGCACTCATGGGCCAGCGCTTCGAGGTAGACGGCGAGGTTGTTGTCCGGCTCCAGGGACAGGACGTGCCGGGCCGCGCGGATCGCCTCGTCGACGAGCCGGCGCCCGGTCTCGTCGTCGGCCGGTATCTCGGTGAGAGGGCCCGAGTCCTCTTCCCACCAGGCCCCGTCCACGTGGTTGACGATATGGAAGCGGAGCTCGGCACCGGCCAGCACGGCGAGCCCCACGGCCGCCTCCAGGCTCTCCGGGGCCGTCCGCAGGGCGCGGGTGTACGCGTCGCGGGCGGTGCGGGCGTCGTCCGCCCACTCCTCGTCCTCCTCGCCGACGTACTCCGCGTCATTGGCGACCTCGGTCAGAAGCCGACTCGCCTCGGCCAACGGGTCGGTGTGGTCCGTGTGTTGAGCCATGGCCCGTGACCTTACCGGCGGGGTCGGACATCCGGCGGAGGCATACGGGAATGCGCGAGGGGCGTTCCCACCGGTTCGGTGGGAACGCCCCGTATGCGTCTATGCGTCTATGCGTCTATGCGTCTATGCGCCTTGGGCCGGGTGCCGTCAGCCGTTCGCGGCCAGGGTGGCCTCGGCGTCGAGCGTGGTGCCGACCGCCTGCACCACCGCGGCGATCTTGAAGGCTTCCTGGACCGTCTCCCGGTCCACGCCCGCCTTGCGGAGCACCTGCTCATGCGAGTCCAGGCACTGGCCGCAGCCGTTGATCGCGGACACCGCCAGCGACCAGAGCTCGAAGTCGGTCTTCTCCACACCCGGGTTGCCGATGACGTTCATCCGCAGCCCCGCGCGCAGGGTGCCGTACTCCGGGTCCGACAGCAGGTGCCGGGTCCGGTAGAAGACGTTGTTCATCGCCATGATGGCGGCGGCCGACTTGGCGGCGGTGTAGGCCTCGGGGCTCAGATTGGCCTTGGCCTCCGGCTCCAGCTCCGCCAGCACACGCGGCGAGCGCGAGGCGATCGCGCAGGCCAGCACGGTGCCCCACAGTTGCTGCTGCGGAAGGTCGGAGTTGCCGATGACCGAGCCCAGGTTGAGCTTGAGGTCCTTGGCGTAGTCCGGCAGGGCGGACTTGAGGTCGTCGAGTGCCATATCGGTCAGCTCACTCGCCCGAGAGGAGCTTGACCGGGTCCAGGGTGTCCTCGCCCTTGCTCCAGTTGCAGGGGCACAGCTCGTCGGTCTGCAGGGCGTCGAGGACCCGCAGGACCTCCTTGGGGTTACGGCCCACGGAACCGGCGGTCACCATGGTGAACTGGATCTCGTTGTTCTGGTCGACGATGAAGACGGCGCGCTGCGCGAAGCCGTCCTCGCCCTCGACGCCGCAGTCCCGCATCAGCTCGTGCTTGGAGTCGGCCAGCATCGGGAAGGGCAGGTCACGCAGGTCGGGGTGGTCCTTGCGCCAGGCGTGGTGGACGAACTCGGAGTCGCCGGAGACGCCGAGGATCTGTGTGTCGCGGTCGGCGAACTCGTCGTTCAGCTTGCCGAACGCGGCGATCTCGGTCGGGCACACGAAGGTGAAGTCCTTCGGCCAGAAGAAGACCACGCGCCACTTGCCCTCGTAGGACTTGTGGTTGATCTGCTCGAACTCCTTGCCGCTCTCCAGCGACACGCAGGCGGTCAGATCGTACGTGGGGAACTTGTCACCGACAGTGAGCACGCGCTCTCCTTGCAGCTTTCAGCGGAGGAAACCGTTATGTGGTGGTTTCCTCGGGGTTGGACTGGACCACCCTGGCACACCAGGCATTGATCAGTGAAATAGCTAGAGTGGGTACTGTTGATCGGAGGTGGTTATCAGTGGCTGCGGCAGCCATACCCGGAGGCCCCGGGGGGAAGTCACATCAGCCCAGCCTCTCCCAGCTCAGGGCGTTCGCCGCGGTCGCCGAGCAGCTGCACTTCCGCGATGCCGCCGCCGCCATCGGCATGAGCCAGCCCGCGCTGTCGGGGGCCGTCGCCGCGCTGGAGGAGGCGCTCGGGGTGCAGCTCCTGGAGCGTACGACGCGCAAGGTGCTGCTCAGCCCGGCGGGGGAGCGGCTGGCGGCGCGCGCCCGTACGGTGCTGGAGGCGGTGGGGGCGCTGATGGAGGAGGCGGAGGCGGCGCGGGCGCCGTTCACAGGGGTGCTGCGGCTCGGGGTGATCCCGACCGTGGCGCCGTATCTGCTGCCGACCGTGCTGCGGCTGGTACGCGACCGCTATCCGCTGCTCGACCTCCAGGTGCACGAGGAGCAGACCGCCTCACTGCTGGACGGACTCGCCCAGGGCAGGCTCGACCTGCTGCTGCTCGCGGTCCCGCTGGCCGCCCCCGGCGTGGTCGAACTACCGCTGTTCGACGAGGACTTCGTACTCGTCACACCCCAGGACCACTGGCTCGGCGGGCGGAGTGACATCCCTCGCGCGGCGCTGAAGGAGCTGGATCTGCTGCTGCTCGACGAGGGCCACTGCCTGCGCGACCAGGCCCTGGACGTCTGCCGCGAGGCGGGCCGTACGGAGGGCGCCCCGGTGACCACGAGCGCCGCAGGACTCTCCACGCTGGTGCAGCTGGTCGCGGGCGGCCTCGGGGTGACGCTGCTGCCGCGTACGGCGCTGCGCGTGGAGACGGGGCGCAGTGAGCAACTGGCCACCGGCTACTTCGCCGACCCGGCGCCCGCGCGCCGGATCGCGCTCGCGATGCGGGCGGGGGCGGCGCGGCAGGAGGAGTTCGAGGCGTTCGCCGGGGCGCTGCGGGAGGCGTTGGGGCCGTTGCCGGTGCGGATTGCCAAGGGGTAGCGGGTCAGCCTTTGCGCTCTCGCCGCCGGCAGCTCGGACACGTCGATGGCGGCATAAACCCCGAAACACCCGACCGCCGGGCCCTTTCCCCAGGTGGGAAGGGCCCGGCGGCCACTGGCGCACCGCTCGTGCGTTACTCCGTACGGAGCCCTTCCGGCCGCATCATGCGCCACAGTGGCCCCATGGAGACCAGAGTCACCAGCAGGATCACGCCCGCGCCGATTCCGGTCATCGTGGTGACGCTGGCCCAGTCCACGGCGATCGGCTCGTCGACCATCTTGAGCAGGATCGCCCCCAGGGCGATGCCGCCCGCGACCGACAGGGCCAGGCCCAGGACCACCGGGATGGCGGTCTGCCACAGCACGGACCAGCCGAGGGTGGCGCGGCGGGTGCCGAAGGCGACCAGGACCGACAGCAGCTTCTTGCGCTCGCGCAGTTGTTCCAGCATGGAGACGATCATGCTCGCGCCGATCAGCAGCAGAGTGGCCGAGGCGCCGATGAACAGACCGCGCTTGATGGTCCGGAACTCGTCCGACTGGGTGGTGCTTCGCAGCTCGTAGATGTCCTCCTCGAAGGAGAGCCGGGCGGCCGTGTTGCGGGCGTACTCGATGGCGTCCGGGACCTTCGGGTCGAGCCGGAGCATCATCTGCACCGAGGGCTGGTGCAGTTCGGCGATGTCCAGCCCACCCGGGGTGGCCAGGATGCCGGAGCGTTCGCCGCCCATCGGGTCCTTCTTGAACTCCACGACGGGCGTGGACCTGGGGATCGTCCACAGCCGCGGCTTGCTGCGGGAGGGGTTGTAGTCCTGGTCGAAGCTGAGGTTGACCGTCGCGCCCGGTTTGGTGAAGTACGTGTCCTTGTCGTCCCACTCGGCGGGCTTGGTGACGAAGACGTCGCCGTCGCGGCAGTCGCCGATCCGCGCCAGCTCCTTCAGCGTGCGGCAGTCGCCGACCACCACGCTCCCGACCGGGATGTCGCCCGGGGCCTCGGCCTTGCTGCGCGGGTCGCTGACCGATCCGTCGGTGACGCCGAGTGCGTCGCGTACGCCCTTGGTGCCGGTGTACTGCGCGATGACGTCCCGCGCCTGCGCGCCGGTGTTCACCGGGATGTGCGCCACCACATCGGCGCGGGACGGGTCCTGTCCGGTGGAGGTGGTGTTGTCGCTCTCCGCGGCGGCGAAGAGCATGGTGATCGCGATCGCGCCGGCCACGGCGACCGTGATGCCGCTGACCGCGCGCGAGGCGGCGCCGCTGCTGAGCTGGAGCCGCCGGGTGGCGAGCTGCCAGGGGACGGGGCCGCCGCCGAAGCGCTTGACGACGGCTTCGACCAGCCACGGCAGCAGCGCGGTGATGCCGACGAGTATCAGCACCGCACCAGCCGCGACCTGGTACATGTCGCCGTCGCTGCTCCCCGTTCCCGAGCGGAGGCGTGGCAGCAGCAGCGCGAGACCGAGGACGGGGAACAGCAGCCGCCACCACAGGCGGCGCGGCTTGGGCGCGGTGTTGCGTACGACGCCGAGCGGTTCGATGGCGATACTGCGCAGCGCGATCTGGGTGACCACGACGGCGCAGGTGGGCACCGCGACCATGATCAGCATGGTGATCGCGGCCGAGGGCTGGACGTCGGAGGAGAAGACGCTGGTGCCGAACACCGCGACTCCGCCGATGAAGTGCCTGATCAGCAGGAAGATCCCGGTGCCGACCGCGAGTCCGAGGAGGGAGCCGACCAGTGCCTCGCCGGCCGCGATCCGCCGTGTCATCCGGCTGTCGGCGCCCACCAGGCGCAGCGCGGCGAGCCGTCGGTCGCGGCGCTCGCCGCCGAAGCGTACGGCGGTGGCGATGAAGATGGCCACGGGCAGCAGCAGCACCACACAGCCCACGACGATCAGCATCAGCAGGACCGGGTCCAGCTCCTCCTCCTGCTTCGGGGAGTTGTCGCCCCAGTGGTCGAGGCGGTTGCTGACGTCCTCCATGGCGTCGGGGCCGACGCCCGCGTAGTAGAAGAGCTCGCTCGGCCCGGCCAGCCCCTCGTCGCCGATGGTGCCGACGATCTTGTAATCGAGGCGTTCCTTGAGCAGTTTGCTGTCACCGTCGGCGAGCAGCTTCTTCAGGGCGGGGGAGACCACCATCTCGCCGGTCGCGGGGATCCGGTCGACGCCCGGGGGCAGGGCCGGCCGGTCGCCGTCGGGCGCCAGCAGGAGGCCCGTGATGTCGGAGCCGCGGAAGGTGGTGGATCCGAAGCCGAGCCGCAGGGTGTCGGGGCCCGGTTTGACGTCGCTCGAGTAGCTGCTCGAGTAGGAGCGGGCGTCGGTGCGGTCCTGGCGCGCCGAGACGATATGCGGGACGGCCGCGGCGATCAGCAGCAGCGCCACGCCGAGCCCGACGCCGACCGCCGTCAGGACCGTCCTGGCCCAGCTCTCCCGGCCGCCGGAGACCGCGAAGCGCGCCCCCGTCGCCAGATCGGCGGCCCAGCGGGCCGGGCCGACCCGCTGGCGAGGCTCCGGGCGGGCGGGGGGCGCCTGGGGCGCCTGCCCCGCCCCCACGGCGTGCTCCTGCGCCTGCTCCTCCGTACCCCGCAGCGGGGTCACGTTTCCGGTGCCGCTCACCGCACGCCCGCCATGTCCCGGGCCTTGCCGTCCCGTACGACGACCTCGCGGTCGGAGTACGCGGCGACGCG
>NZ_JBHWES010000084.1:0-47394 GCF_042734105.1 Streptomyces sp. NPDC059679
CCTCCGAGGAGGGGCGGGCCGTCGCCGCATGGGCGCGGGACGTCACTTGGCGTCCGCGGCGGAGCCGCTGTCGGCGGCGTCCTTCGCTTCGTCCTTCGACGCGTCCGAGCCCTCTTCGTCCTCGATGACGGGGATCAGCGAGAGCTTGCCGCGCTGGTCGATCTCGGCGATCTCGACCTGGACCTTGGCGCCGACCTTCAGCACGTCCTCGACGTTCTCCACGCGCTTGCCGCCGGCGAGCTTGCGGATCTGCGAGATGTGCAGCAGGCCGTCCTTGCCCGGGAGCAGGGAGACGAAGGCACCGAAGGTGGTGGTCTTCACGACCGTGCCCAGGTAGCGCTCGCCGACCTCGGGCATCGTCGGGTTGGCGATGCCGTTGATGGTGGCGCGGGCGGCCTCGGCGGCCGGACCGTCGGCGGCACCGATGTAGATGGTGCCGTCGTCCTCGATGGTGATGTCGGCGCCGGTGTCCTCCTGGATCTGGTTGATCATCTTGCCCTTGGGGCCGATGACCTCACCGATCTTGTCCACCGGGATCTTGACGGTGATGATCCGCGGCGCGTTCGGCGACATCTCGTCCGGGACGTCGATGGCCTCGTTCATCACGTCGAGGATGTGCAGCCGGGCGTCGCGGGCCTGCTTGAGGGCCGCGGCCAGCACGGACGCCGGGATGCCGTCCAGCTTGGTGTCCAGCTGGAGGGCGGTCACGAACGTCTTGGTGCCGGCGACCTTGAAGTCCATGTCGCCGAAGGCGTCCTCCGCACCGAGGATGTCGGTGAGGGTGACGTAGTGGGTCTCACCGTCGATCTCCTGGGAGATCAGGCCCATGGCGATACCGGCGACCGGGGCCTTCAGCGGCACACCGGCGTTCAGCAGCGACATGGTCGAGGCGCAGACCGACCCCATCGAGGTCGAGCCGTTGGAACCGAGCGCCTCGGAGACCTGGCGAATGGCGTACGGGAACTCCTCGCGGGACGGCAGCACCGGGAGCAGCGCCCGCTCGGCCAGCGCGCCGTGGCCGATCTCGCGGCGCTTCGGGGAGCCGACGCGGCCGGTCTCACCGGTGGAGTACGGCGGGAAGTTGTAGTTGTGCATGTAGCGCTTGCGGGTCTCGGGCGACAGCGTGTCCAGCTGCTGCTCCATGCGGAGCATGTTCAGCGTGGTGACGCCCAGGATCTGGGTCTCGCCGCGCTCGAACAGCGCCGAGCCGTGGACCCGCGGGATCGCCTCGACCTCGGCGGCCAGCGTACGGATGTCCGTGACGCCGCGGCCGTCGATGCGCTTCTTCTCCTTGATCACGCGCTCGCGGACCAGGGTCTTGGTCAGCGACCGGTACGCGGCGGAGATCTCCTTCTCGCGCCCCTCGAACTGCGGCAGCAGCTTCTCGGCGGCCAGGCCCTTGACGCGGTCCAGCTCGGTCTCGCGCTCCTGCTTGCCCGCGATGGTCAGCGCCTGGGCGAGCTCGTCACGGACGGCGGCGGTGAGCGCCTCCAGGACGTCGTCCTGGTAGTCGAGGAAGATCGGGAACTCGCCGGTGGGCTTGGCGGCCTTGGCGGCGAGGTCCGACTGGGCCTTGCAGAGCACCTTGATGAAGGGCTTCGCGGCCTCGAGGCCCGCTGCCACGACCTCCTCGGTCGGTGCCTCGGCACCGTCCTTGACCAGCTGGATGGTCTTCTCGGTGGCCTCGGCCTCGACCATCATGATCGCGACGTCGCCGTCCTCCAGGACGCGGCCGGCCACGACCATGTCGAAGACGGCGTCCTCGAGCTCGGAGTGGGTCGGGAAGGCCACCCACTGGCCCTTGATCAGGGCGACCCGGGTGCCGCCGATCGGCCCGGAGAAGGGCAGGCCGGCCAGCTGCGTGGAGCAGGAGGCGGCGTTGATCGCGACCACGTCGTAGAGGTGGTCGGGGTTGAGCGCCATGATCGTCTCGACGATCTGGATCTCGTTGCGCAGGCCCTTCTTGAAGGACGGGCGCAGCGGGCGGTCGATCAGCCGGCAGGTGAGGATCGCGTCCTCGGACGGGCGGCCCTCACGACGGAAGAACGAACCGGGAATGCGCCCGGCGGCGTACATCCGCTCCTCGACGTCGACCGTGAGCGGGAAGAAGTCCAGCTGGTCCTTGGGGTTCTTGGATGCGGTGGTGGCCGACAGCACCATGGTGTCGTCGTCCAGGTAGGCCACGGCGGAGCCGGCGGCCTGACGGGCCAGGCGGCCCGTCTCGAAACGGATGGTGCGGGTGCCGAAGGCGCCATTGTCGATGACGGCCTCGGCGTAGTGGGTCTCGTTCTCCACCAGGAAAATCTCCTCTTCTGCGTCCCTCGTCCGTGTGACGGAGGAACGGTGGTGGAGCAG
The DNA here is from genome assembly GCF_042734105.1 of Streptomyces sp. NPDC059679. NCBI lineage: Bacteria > Bacillati > Actinomycetota > Actinomycetes > Kitasatosporales > Streptomycetaceae > Streptomyces > Streptomyces sp. NPDC059679. The sequence goes on from NZ_JBHWES010000084.1 coordinate 2,356, forward strand.
CGCCCCTGGCCTTGGTCCGGCGGCCGGGCCGGTCTTCGATCGAAGCCACCGGAATTGCCAGTTCCGGGAGCCACTACCGAGGACCGGCTCCTGTGGCGCCGGTGCCGCAGGGAATGAGGCGCTCCTCCTCGTTCGTTATGGCGTTGTTGGGACCAGACTACAAAGCTTCGCCCGTCCTCACGACGGCTGTGGATATCGACGAGGACGGTGCGTGCGCTGCGCGGGCGTCGGCAGGTCCCGGGGCGCGGCGCCCCGCGCGGGCGTTACGGCTCGTACGGCAGCCGATCCGCGACAGATACGGCAAGCCGATCCGCGGCACGTACGGCAAAGGGAGCGGCCCCCTGTTCCGGGAACCGCTCCCTACCACGGCGTCTTACTTGGCGCCCGCCGCACCGCGGCGGATGCCCAGGCGCTCGACCAGCGCACGGAAGCGCGTGATGTCCTTCTTCGCCAGGTACTGCAGCAGACGGCGGCGCTGGCCGACCAGGAGCAGCAGACCACGGCGGGAGTGGTGGTCGTGCTTGTGGGTCTTGAGGTGCTCGGTCAGGTCGGAGATGCGGCGCGACAGCAGCGCGACCTGGACCTCGGGGGAACCGGTGTCGCCCTCCTTGGTGGCGAAGTCGGCCATGATCTGCTTCTTCGTAGCGGCGTCGAGCGACACGCGGTACTCCTTCAGGGTTCTTCTGTTCAGCCGCCGAGTGCCCCTGGTCTTGGTCTCAGGGGAGCTTCCGTGACTCGGGAGGCGGGGTCCGCTGGGCGCTGTCTCCAGAGTGCTCATACGAGAGCTCCGGGGGCGCGTACACAAACGGCCGTCACACAGCGTACCAGCCGACGGCCATCCGTTTACCCGTCGGCCTCATCTGAAGGCTTCACCCACGGCCCCGCTCCTGCCCCACCCCTGCTTCAGCCGGTCAGGCCCCTGCTTCAGCCGGTCAGGCTGCCTTTAGCTGGTCAGGCTGCCTTTAGCTGGTCAGGCTGCGCGCGGAGGAGTAGACGTCCAGCACGGCCAGGGCGAGGGGCACCAGGGACAGCAGCAGGGCGCTCTCGGCCAGGTCGGAGAAGCGGCCCCAGAACGGGGAGAGCCCCTTCTTGGGAATGATCAGCGCGATACCGGTGATCAGCGCGGCCCCCGCCACGACGGAGGCGGCGAGCCAGATCGTACGGACGTCCAGCGGCCCGCTGTCATGCCGCACCAGCAGCTTGAACATGGCGTCGGCCGGCGGGTTCAGGGACAGCCCGAGCACGAGCAGCCCCAGGCCGACCAGGCCCGCGGCGAGGACGGAGGCGACCTGCGCGGTGTAGCGGAAGAGTCGGGCACGCAGCAGCATCGCGAGGCCGGAGACGAGGGCCAGCACCTGGCCCCAGACGTTGTCGGAGAAGCCGAGCACGGCCGAGGCGCCGACGACGACGGCGGAGCAGCCGCCGACCAGGCCGAGCAGCATCTCGTGGCCGCGGCGGGCCTGGGCGGCGATCCGTTCGGCGTCCACGGGCTCGGGGGCGGGCCCGGACACCGGGTCGAGGTCGTCGTCCTCGGCCGCCGAGCGCGGCGCGGCGTATCCGATGGGCAGCCGGGCGACGCGCGCCGACAGGCCCGGCAGGAACGCGACGGCGCCGATCGCGACGGCGGCGCACACCGCGGCGGTCTCGGTGGGGCTGACCTCGGTGAGGATCGCGCAGAAGGTGGCGAGGGTGCCCACGGTCGAGGCGAAGACCGCGGCGACGAACGGCGCGTCACCGGTCGGCATGGCGACCACCAGGGCGACCGAGACGACGAGGACGGCGACACACCCGAGCAGGAACTGCAGCCGGCCGATGCCCTCGCCCTTGTCCAGGGCGAGCAGCCCCGAGCCCGCGATCATGGCGTGCGGCAGAGCGGCCAGACCGAGCGCGATCGCGGAGGCGCGGTCCTCATAGACCCGCGCCCGTACCCCCGCGAGGGCCGTGAGCAGCACCGCGACGGCGGCGGCGATGATGCCCGGCAGGCCGTGCATATCGTGTTTGAGAGGATCGGCGAACCAAAGCACGAACCCCATGAGGACCAGCAATAGGGAGCCGCCGAACAGCCCGAAGGCACGCAGGAACCGATCGCTCCACAGCGTGCGGTCACGGGTGACGGCGGAGGCGATCGCGTCCGAGACGTCGTCGTAGACGGCGGGCGGCAGCGACTCCGCGAAGGGGCGCAGCGACAGCAGTTCGCCGTCGAGCACCTGCTGGGCGCCCAGCGACAGCGCGCCGTCCAGGACCGTGCCGTCGCGGCGCACCAGGTGGTAGCCGGTGGGAGCGCCCACGGGCTGGGTCTGGCCGGTCAGGCGGAGGATCTCGGGGTAGACGTCGGCGACGGCGATGTCCTCCGGAAGAGCCACATCGATCCGACTGTCGGGTGCGACCACGGTCACCCTGCAGAAGCCGGTCGTGGCGGACGTACTCACCTTAAAGGCCCCCTGTTCGCTGTGGCGCGGCACCGGTACCACCGCGTGCGGCGGCCACCCTACCGGGGCCTGGCAGCTCGTACGTCGGTAGGATCGCCGTCTCGCAGAGGGAGTCCGTCGCCACGGGGGTGCCGGAGAGGAACTGTTCATCTGCGTTGAGGGGTTGAGAGATCCGGTGAGCCAGGTCGTCGTCAAGCGCCAACCGCGGGCTCTCCCGCCCGAGGTGCCGAGCGAGGAACTCCGCCTCGAATCGCCCCCTGAGCTGCCGCGCGGCCAGCAAGAGGGCGTCCTGATGCAGCTGCTGCCCACACTGGGCATGGCTTCGTCGATGGTCTATTTCTTCATGCCCGGCGCCGCGCCGATGATGAAGATCATGGGCGTCATGATGATGTTCTCCACGCTCGGTATGACCGTGGCGATGTTCATCAGGCACCGGCAGGGCTCGCAGGGGCAGCTGGCGGACATGCGCCGCGACTACCTCAAGTACCTCGCGCAGACCCGCCGTACGGTACGGCGCACCGCGCGGGCACAGCGCGACGCCCAGTTCTATCTGCACCCCTCCCCCGACCAGCTGTGGTCGGTCGTGGCCGAGGGCAGCCGGGTGTGGGAACGCCGGGCGAGCGACAACGACTTCGGACAGATCCGGATCGGGCTCGGCTCGCAGCAGCTGTCCACCCCGCTGGTCGCCCCCGACACGGCCGCGGTCGACGATCTGGAGCCGCTGACGGCGGGCGCCATGCAGAAGTTCCTGGCGACCCAGGGGTCTCTGGAACACATGCCGATGGCGGTGTCGCTGCGCGCCTTCTACCACGTGACGGTGTCCGGCGAGCCGGACTCGGTACGGGGCACGGCGCGGGCCCTCGTCGGCGAGCTGGCCACCTTCCACTCGCCCGAGGACCTCGTCATCGCGGTGGTCGCGCCGCGCAGCTCGGCGGCCTACTGGGACTGGACGAAGTGGCTGCCCCATCTGCAGCTGCCGGGCGCGCTCGACGGGGCGGGCTCGCGGCGGCTGTTCAGCGACTCCCTCGCGGAGATCGAGGAGCTGCTCAAGGGGCGCCTGGAGGGACGGTCCCGGTTCAGCAAGGACGCCCAGCCGCTGCTCGACCAGCCTCATCTGGTGGTCGTACTGGACGGTGGAATGGTGCCGCCGGAGTCGGCGTTCGCGGCGCAGGAGGGCTTGCAGGGCGTCACCGTCATCGAGGTGGTGGCGGGCGACCTCGACGAGCTGCGCGGCGGGCTCTCGGTGATCGTACGGCCGGGCAAGCTGGAGCTGCTGTCGCAGGTCGCGGCGTACGACGGGGCCCCGGACTCGCTGTCCCTCGAGGCCGCGGACGCGCTCGCGCGGCAGCTGGCGCCGCTGCGCATGGGCGGGGGCGACGACGACGAACCGCTGCTGGCCAACCTCGACTTCACCGATCTGCTGGGGCTCGGCGACGCGGGCTCGGTGGATGTCTCCCGGACCTGGCGGCCGCGGTCGCTGGCCGAGCGGCTGCGGGTGCCGATCGGGGTCGGCGAGGACGGCTCGCCGGTCATGCTGGACCTCAAGGAGGCGGCGCAGGACGGTATGGGCCCGCACGGCCTGTGCGTCGGCGCCACCGGCTCCGGCAAGTCCGAGCTGCTGCGCACCCTGGTGCTGGGGCTCGCGGTCACCCACTCGTCCGAGACGCTGAACTTCGTTCTCGCGGACTTCAAGGGTGGTGCGACCTTCGCGGGCATGTCGCAGCTGCCGCATGTGGCGGCGGTCATCACCAACCTCGCCGACGACCTGACGCTCGTCGACCGTATGCGCGACTCGATCACCGGTGAGCTGCAGCGCCGCCAGGAGCTGCTGCGCGCGGCGGGCAACTACGCCAACATCCACGACTACGAGAAGGCGCGGGCGGCCGGCGCCCCGCTGGAGCCCGTGGCCTCACTCGTCCTGGTGATCGACGAGTTCAGCGAGCTGCTGACGGCCAAGCCCGACTTCATCGACATGTTCATCCAGATCGGCCGTATCGGCCGCTCCCTGGGCGTACATCTGCTGCTGGCCTCGCAGCGGCTGGAGGAGGGCCGGCTGCGCGGCCTGGAGACCTATCTGTCGTACCGCATCGGTCTGCGGACCTTCTCCGCCGCCGAGTCCCGTACGGCGCTGGGCGTGCCCGACGCGTACCACCTGCCGTCCGTCCCCGGCTCCGGCTATCTGAAGTTCGGCACGGACGAGATGACACGCTTCAAGGCCGCGTACGTCTCGGGCGTGTACCGCACCGGGGCGGCGCCCGCCGACTTCGACGGCACCTCGCTGCCCATCGAGCGCCGGCCGGTCATCTTCACGGCCACCCCGGTCCCGGTCACCTACACCACCCCGGACCCGGCGACCCTCACCACCCCGTCCCGCCAGGAGGACGACGCGCTGGCCGATACGGTCCTCGACGTCATCGTCCGCCGCCTGGAGGGCCAGGGCGCCCCGGCCCACCAGGTCTGGCTCCCGCCGCTGGACGAGGCCCCCTCGCTGGACCAGTTGCTGCCCGCGCTGTCCCCGGTCGAGGGCCGCGGCCTGACCGCGCCCGAATACCCGCGTCTGGGCAACCTCGTCGTCCCGCTCGGCCTCATCGACAAGCCCTTCGAGCAGCGGCGCGACGTGCTCTACCGCGACTTCTCCGGCGCCGCGGGCCACATGCTGGTCGTCGGCGGCCCGCAGTCCGGCAAGTCCACGCTGATGCGCACCCTGATCTCGGCCTTCGCGCTCACCCACACCCCGGCCGAGGTGCAGTTCTACGGCCTGGACTTCGGTGGCGGCGGTATGAGCGCCGTGGCCGACCTGCCGCATGTGGGCGGCGTCGCCTCCCGACTGGACCCGGAGCGGGTGCGGCGCACCATCGCCGAGGTGGCCGGCATCCTGGCCCGGCGTGAGGAGTACTTCCGCGCCAAGAACATCGACTCGATCGGCACCTACCGTCGCCAGCGGTCCCGCGGCGAGCACGCAGAACAGGGCTGGGGCGACGTCTTCCTCATCATCGACGGCTGGGCCAACTTCCGGCAGGAGTACGACATGCTGGAAGGGGTCGTGGCCGATATCGCGGGCCGCGGCCTCGGCTACGGCATCCACATCGTGGTGACCGCTTCCCGCAACATGGAAGTCCGCGCCTCCTTGAAGGACCAGCTCCTCAACCGCCTCGAGATGCGCCTCGGCGACACGATGGACTCCGAATTCGACCGCAAGGTCGCCGCGAACGTCCCCGTGGGCGTCCCCGGCCGCGGCCAGCTCCCCGAGAAGCTGCACTTCATGGGCGCCCAGCCGCGTATCGACTCGGGCAGCGACCCCGAGGAGATCACGGACGCCGCCGGCGAGCTGGTCCGCGCGGTGACCACCAACTGGAACGGCCCCCACGCCCCCCGCGTACGCCTCCTCCCCCGCCGACTCCGCGCCGAGGACCTGCCCAAGGGCTTCGAGTACCCCCAGCAGGGCGTCGCGATCGGCATCGACGAGACCAACCTCGAACCGGTCTTCGTCGACTTCGAATCCGACCCCTTCTTCCTCATCTTCGGCGAGAGCGAATCCGGCAAGACGGCCCTGCTGCGGCTCATCGCCAAGCAGATCACCGAGCGGTACGGCCCGGACGAGGCGAAGATCGTGGTCGGCGACTACCGCCGCTCCCTGCTCGACGTCATCCCCGACACCCACCTCCTGGAGTACGCCCCGATCGCCTCGGCCCTCCAGGTCCACACCACGGCCCTCAACGGCCTCATGGAACGCCGCGCCCCCAAGCCGGACATCACCCCCCAGCAGCTGCGCGACCGCAGTTGGTGGAGCGGACCGCAGTTCTTCATCATCATCGACGACTACGAACTCGTCTCCACCAGCAGCGGCAACCCGATGGCCGTCCTCACCGACAACCTGCCCTTCGCACGCGACGTCGGCATGCGCTTCATCATCGCCCGCAACTCCGCGGGCGCCTCGCGCTCGATGTTCGAGTCCTTCATGCAGCGCATCAAGGAACTCGGTGCCCAGGGCGTCATGCTCTCCGGCGACCCCACCGAAGGCGACCTCCTCGGCGGCGTCCGCCCCCGCCCCATGCCCCCGGGCCGCGGCTTCTTCGTCTCCCGCAAGCGGGGGACGCCGCTGGTGCAGCTGGGGTGGCTGCCGGACCAGTAAGCGCACCCGCTTCGCTCGCGGCGCGGCAAAGCCTGCCGCCGCGAGGCATACGAGCACTCACAGACCTCTGCCCCGGGCCGCTTGGCCCGGGGCAGAGGTCTTTTTTTGCGCGGAGGCCGTTTCGCAACGACGAAACACCCCCTCAGCTCGGCATACGCACGGTCAACTCTCGTAAGCTGGCAGTCACTTGTGACGTTGTCTCAGATACGCGCATGCCACACGCATACCAGGGGAGAGAAGCGTGTCGTTCGAAGAAGAGTGGAGCGAACTTCGCGAATAGGCGACTCGGGGGCAACAAGCCCAGATGCGGCTCAACCACGTCGATGACGGAAGCGGCGGTCGGGGCGTCCCAAGAGGCGGTGGGTCGACACAGCCGGACCTGAAGGTGAAGACCGACGAGCTCGGCAGAATCGGGCACGACGCGTTCCTGCTGCACGGCAGGATCATGTCGGACGGCGGATGGGCCCAGATGACCACGCTCCGGGCCTCCACCGACCTCGTGGAAGGACACCTGGAGACAGGGGCCGCGCTCGGCGAAGCCGACGAAGCATGGCAAACGAAGCTCGGCACCTTGCAGCAAGCCTGTGCCCATATCTCCAATCACCTCGATTTCTCCGCCAAGTCACACGCCAAGGACGACGCGGACCTCGCCTACACGATGCGCGGCATCAACGGCGAACGGCTGACCCTGTCCAAAATCAACAAGTACTTCCACTGAGGAGCTTCAGTGCCATCGTTCGAGGATCTTTATCACCTCAGGCTGAAGTCTCTCGGTGATGCAGTTACCGACTGGACAGAGACGATCAAGAAGCTCAAGACGCTCGCAAAAGACGCCGACGACGGCATGCTGGCCAAGGCGAAGGGCGCCGACTGGCGGGGCAAGAACGCCGGTGTGACCAAGCCCTTTATCGAGAAGACGGCGAAGGAATTTCACGACGCCATCACCGAGGCCACGAGCTTCCGCAACATCCTGCGCGACGCCCACGATGCGCTCAAGATCGCGAAAGAAGATCTCAAGGACCTGGTGCACGAGGCCAGGACTCAGGGCCTCACCGTCAGCGCCGAGGGCGTGGTCGACGTCAAGCCCGCGGACTCGAGCGACAGCGCCAACCCTCCCAAGGGGTCCCAGGCGAAGATCGATGCCATGGTCGCAAAGATCGAGGCCGTGCTCAACAAGGCCGCCTCAGTCGACACAGAGGCCGCTTGGGCACTGAAGACGCTCAGCGACGACTCCTACAACTTCAGCACCACGAAATACGACTCTCTCGACTCGGCGAACAAGATCAAGAAGCAGGAGGCGGTCGCGGACGCCAAGAAGGCCGCGAAACTCGCCGAGAAACTCACCAACGAGCGTGTGGCAAGGAATCCTGATGATCTGAAGGCGCTGAAGAGCCTCCTGCATGAGCATGCGCAAGACCCCGATTTCGATGTCACTTTCTACAAGACACTGGGGCAGGAGAAGGCCCTGAAGTTCTATGCCCATGTCTCGCTGGACTCCACAGGGATGCACGAGAAGACACGCCTCGACCTCGTCCATGCTATCCAGACCGATATGGGCACGATGCTCGGCGTCGCAACGGACAAGGACACCAAGGGGCATCTCGACGCCACATGGATCGACGGCATGCTGCGCGCCGGACGCAAAGGAATCGACGTATCAGATATCGCCGGCTACGACAAAAAGATCTACGGCTATCAGGCGCTGAGCTCGATCATCAGGCACGGTGACTACAGCGATTCCGACCTCCTTACGGCCGTGGGGCGCGACATGGTCGCCATGGATCGCAAAGATCCGGGCGTCTGGACTCGCAATGCACCCTCCAACATGAACATGGCGCTGAACCTCGACAAGAAGGGCGGCAAGGGCTTCGACCCGATCACCGGCCTCATGGAGGCGTTCAGCCACAGCCCGGAGGCCTCCACCGAGTTCTTCAACGAGCCGGTGCGCACGGACACCGACGGCGATGGAATCGTCACCAAGGACGACAAGCCCGTCACGGATTACGACTCCAACTACGACGGCAAGGTCAACAGCGACGACAAGCGTCCCATGAGCATGGTGGATTACATTCTCGATCGCTCCGAGAGCATGGACCCCAGAGACCAGACCGTCGGCGGCGAACCGAGGCCCGCGGTGACCGCGGCAGGCAACGCGCTGGAGGCGGCCAGCACGGGCAGGGTTCCCGGGGACGATGACGCGCCCCTCATGCGCCACAACGAGGCGATGTCCAATGTGGCGGAGAGAATCGTAGAGAAGATCGGTCACAGCCCCGAACTCGTATCGGGGCGAGAGCCGGGCGAGCCCGGCCCGCTCGGCGCTCTCTCCAAGAATTTCGGGAACATCACGGCTGATTACATGGCTGACGTGCAGATGACTATGGAGAACGGCGAGAAACTGATCAAGCCGTTCGGGTATCCGGCGGAATTCGACAAAGCTGACCTCAAGCTATTTCTCGGAGCGGTGGCCCAGGACCCCCAGGCTTACGGAGCAATCACCCAGTCACAACAAGCCTTCACCACGTCGCTCGTCCACGACATCATCAAGGAGAAGGGTGAGCATGTTCTGGCAGAGACCATCGAGCACGCGGTGTGGCCTGGGAGCGAAATCGCCGGAATCATGACTGAAGCACGCGCTGAGGCCATCTATGACAAGCATACAGCCGAGAATGATGCTTTCAATAGCGCGGTCGCAGATAATGCCAAGTGGAGCAATAGGATCTGGGATTTGGTGGGATCGAAGTACGTGGAGATGATCCCCGTGGGTGGCGACCTCATCCAGTGGTACAAGGAAGACACAATCGATGCGGTTGCCGACCGTGCCAAACAGGACACGACCGACGAGGCCCGCAAGGAATCGGTCGCAGCCTACACAAAATCCGAAACGGCCACCAAATCCGCCGCAGAGCGAGCAGTGCGAGCGGCTTGCAAAGGTAGTGGATTGTCTCAGGACTTCATCAACACACTTGCGGGATCAGCCAGTACCAGCGCGGCGTCAGCACATTCTACGGGGCGCACAGGGATGGAGTGAAGGCCAGATGAGTAAGCGCAAAAGAATCACACTAACGCGCTGCATCGGCACGCTGCTGGTTTCATCGGTGCTTGCCGCATGCTCACATGGCGGTTCCGATAAGACAGCACCAAAAGTCCCTAATCGAATCTGCTGGGGCGCATTTCCGGGAGACGAGGTAAGAACGCTCTTGAAACCAGGGTCCCAGCTGAGCGTAGAGGCCAAGCAACCTTTCGATTTATACAGCGGGAAAGTTGACACCAGCTGCATCGTGTACATCGATGGCAACACAGGATTCCTTGCGGCCGCCCGAAGGTTTGACAGTTACACGAGCTGGGGATTCAGAAAAGAGGATTACGATTCCAGGATCCAAGTCGGCCAGGAAGGCATGCTATCCGACAGCGGTGCAGCCTCATACTTCACCTGCAATCGCCCGGCCAATCTACCCCAGGATCGCTGGCATCCAAACTCGGAAAAATACATCATTCTACAGATCGACACATGGGACTCGCCCGGCGATCCCGATAAAAACCGCAAGGCGCTCACCTCCTTGATGCGAAAGTTTGTCCCCTTCGCACAGCAAAAACTCCGTTGCCAGTGACACCACGCACTCACCATTTCCACATCGCGCCGAACTTGGCTGTCTGCGTGGCCGATCCGATTAGCTAACGGGCTCGTGTACGTCGGCATCGGGAGTGTCTAATCAACGGCGGATCTGATGATCAAGGAGACACGTCTGATGACGGAGACCGCCGTGGAGAACGAGCAGGCTGAGCAGGTGGTTCGGGCACCGTCGAGTGCGGTGTCGGACGAGCAACTCGTTGCGATGCTCGTCGACCGGGCCCGGAACGATGGACTGCAGCTGACCGGCGAGGGCGGGCTGTTGCAGCTACTGACCAAGCGGGTGCTCGAGTCCGCCCTGGAAGGCGAGATCACCGACCACGTCGGCTACGAGAAGCACGACCCGGCCGGGAAGAACAACGGCAACAGCCGCAACGGCACCCGGGCGAAGACCGTGCTCACCGACGTCGGCCCGGTGGAGGTGAGGGTGCCACGCGACACCGCCGGCACCTTCGAGCCGCAGATCGTCAAGAAGCGGCAGCGCCGCCTGGCCGGCGTCGACGAGATGGTGCTGTCCTTGTCCGCGAAGGGCCTCACTCACGGGGAGATATCCGCTCATCTCGCCGAGGTCTACGGGGCGGAGGTGTCCAAGCAGACCATCTCCACCATCACCGACAAGGTTATGGACGGCATGGCCGAATGGCAGAACCGGCCGCTCGACCGCGTCTACCCGGTCCTGTTCGTGGACGCCATCAACGTCAAGATCAGGGACGGGCAGGTCGCGAACCGCCCGGTATATGTGGTGATGGCCGTAACCGTGGACGGCACCCGCGACATCCTCGGCATCTGGGCCGGCGACGGTGGCGAGGGCGCCAAGTACTGGCTGCACGTGTTCACCGAGCTGAAGAACCGCGGCCTGGACGACGTGCTCATGCTGGTCTGCGACGGGCTCAAGGGCCTCCCCGACGCCGTGGAGACCGTCTGGCCTCGCACGATCGTCCAGACGTGCGTGGTTCATCTGCTGCGGAACTCGTTCCGTTACGCCGCCCGTCAGGACTGGGACAAGGTCGCCAAGGCCCTTAAGCCCGTCTACACGGCACCCAGCGAGGATGCGGCCACGGAGCGGTTCCTGGAGTTCCAGGAAGCGTGGGGTGGCAAGTATCCGGCGATCGTGAAGCTGTGGTCGGACGCCTGGGCCGAATTCGTGCCCTTCCTCTCCTTCGACGTCGAGATCCGCAAGGTCATCTGCAGCACCAACGCGATCGAGGGCGTCAACGCCCGCATCCGCAAGGCCGTCCGCGCCCGCGGACACTTCCCCAACGAGGCCGCCGCCCTCAAGTGCATCTACATGGCACTGATGAGCCTGGACCCGACGGGGAAGGGCCGCAAGCGGTGGACCATGCGCTGGAAGGCACCCCTGAACGCCTTCCAGATCGCCTTCGAAAGCCGCCTGACCCCGACCAACAACTGACACCTCAACAACCAAGATCAGCCGCTAAGTTGACACACCCTCGGCATCGGCCCCCGTGGTGACGCTCATGCTGCGAGAGAGAGGCTGCACCATCGGCCTGTGCTGTTCGCGGGGTATGCGGATGTGCTCCGCAACCGTCGAGGGCGATACGGGGCTTACTGCCTGGGGATGTAGGGAATTCGCTTTGGCGCGTGAAGCGGCCAAGCCGACACTCGACCCGCCGCCTGAGATCTGTCAGGAGCCCCGGCTCGACGTCGTGATCTGTGGCAATCCGTCCGATGTCGACGATCTGGTGGTCAAGCTTCGGGCTCACGCAGGGGTGTTCAAGGACGGTCAGGGGCAGCTGGATGTCCTGTCGCTGATGGACTGGACGGGGGCCGGCTCGGGGGGGGTCCCGGAAGGCGACGGAGAAGCTTCTGCTGGAGCTGGACTCCGCTCAGACGTACTTCCATGCTGCCGCGAATGCCCTGGACTCTTATGCGGACAGGCTGCGTTCGGTGCAGAAGCGAGTCAAGCCGTTCATTGAGGACGTGGAAGCAGCGCGGGCGGCGTCCAAGGCGTACCCGAAGGACGTCAACGCGTACAACGCCGCTGTGGACCGCAAGGACGACACCCTGCCCGAGCATCCACCGGATGACGATCCGGGGATCGGGGCGCTGGAGGGGGTTACCGCCGTCTGGACAAGCTGGAGGGTGAGCTGCGGCCGGTCATCGACACGGCGAAGAAGGCCTCGGACAAGCCCCCAACGCCGAAAGGCTAGGACAGCGTCAAGAAGGAGTTCGGGGAATTCGTTGGCAGAATGGGCGACACCGTGGGCGAGTGGTACGAAGGTTTCGACAGCCTCGCCGAAGACGGGCAGGACGGTCTCGGCCTCCACCTGGCCGGCGTCCAGCACAGCATCGCCTACGCCGTCGCCCCTCCCAAGGAGTTCGCCAAGGCCGTCACCGACTGGGACGAGTGGCAGCGCAACCCCGCCCGAGCCGCCAGCCAGCTCGCCTCGAACTCCTCCTCGCCCTGGCCACCGGCGGCTCCGGCGCGGTGCGCCGTGGCGGCTCCGTGGCCAAGAACGCCGCCCAGCGCCTGCTCAACCGCGAACGCGGGCTGCGCCGGGACGGCAGCGCCCGCAAACGGACAGACAGCGATCCCCATGGGAACTGCACCCCGGGCACGGAGCGCTGCACGGCCGGTGAGCCGATCGACGTGGCGACCGGCGAGATGGTGATGTCGGCCACCGATGTCCGGTTACCCGGAGTTCCCCCCTAGTGCTGGAGCGCCACTATGTTTCGGGGGCATCCGTGTGGTGGCTGGTTCGGCCGCACCTGGGCCGGGACGCTCGACCAGCATCTGGAGATCGACGACGCCGGGGTCGTCTACGTCACCGACGACGGGATGCTCCTCACGTACCCGGTGCCGGAGCCCGATGGCCCGACGCTGCCCACGTCCGGGGCGCGTTGGCCGCTGTGCTGGGACGGCAAGCCCGACAGCGCCTTCACCGTCACCGTCCCGGAACACCACCGCACGATCCACGAGAGCAACCGCCACCCCATCGCCGTCGCCGACCCATTGGGCCACACCACCCAGGTCGACACCAATGCGACAGGTCCGCCTGCCGCAATCACCGACCCAGTCCGAGTACGACACGCGCTTCCACGCGATCATCACGGACCTGGTCGGCACGCCGACCGAGCCGGTAACCCCTGACCGCACCGTCGCCTGGCAACACCGCACCACCCTGAGGCACCCCTCCCCACCCAACCGGGCGAGGTGGACTGCTCCATCTGGGATGACTTATTCGAGCTTTCTGGGCAGACGATTGAGACCATGGCGACGGTACGCGTGAACGACGACACCCTCCATCTGGATGGTGTCATGGTATTCCGAAGGGAACAGAAGGGCTCAGCCGAGCATCAGTCGGCCCCGATGCGCTCAGGCAGATGAAATACGCTCTGCAACACAAGCACGCGCCGAGGGATGCAGTACCGCTGTGCTCGATTTTGAGCGCCACGCCCCAAAACCGGATGGATCAATATTTAAGCGGCCTGACTCCATAAGTTGCGCGAGCTTGGAAAATCCCCTATCGAGGCGATCTTTGCAGCTTCCCGAGTTCTCGGCCTGTCGCTACCAGAAGCGAAAACCGCTCTCCACCAGAGACTTCATGGCGAGACCAACATGAGAGCCGGCAAAGGATTCAACCTCTCTCAATAATGGCAAAAACAATGTTCTTGACTAATTCATCCGATATGCACTGACACACTGAGGCCCGCCAGCCGCATCCCGGCCGAGCCTCGGCGTGGCGTGACTGCGGACGCCGCCGCCCGAGCCCAGCGACAGCGCCCAAGTTTTCTTTGGACCGCCCCTCCCTACAAAGAACTCGTCCGGATCCACCGCGAGATCGCTGGGGCCATCGCGTTCCCGGTTGCCGAGATAGCCGTCATCCGCCAACGGGTGGACGTGAACCGGTCCCAGAAGGGTGACGCCAAGCAACCCATAAGCTCGCCGCGGCCCTCCCATCGGGTCGTCAGCAGCACGCGGGGGCCCTCAAGGCGCGGGGTGGCCTCCCAGGCGCCCACGCGAGTACCACGGAAGCGCGCTGAGCAGCAGGGTGATCTCACACCACACCTCCTTCGGGTCCGCCCCCATACGGTGCCGCCTCCAGCCGACCGTCAGTCCCGTGACCATGTCCAGTCCGCATCCGTGGTCGCCCCGCTCGGCATTGGGATGGCCGGCACTCCGCGGGTACCTACGCGCGGTCCAGGCGGACAGCATGCCTTCGCTTCGTACGCTTGACCGCTTACTCCCGCCAACTCATGGCCCTGTCAAGGGAATTACGCGGAAACACGGAGCCAACCCTGAGCGAGGTCACCCGCTCGGCCTATACGGTTCTTTTACGCTCAACGTTTTCCCGCAGCCACTCCGAAGCAGTGAAAGCCGAGAGTCGCGCCCTCCGCCGCCGCAGCAGGCACCCTCATCCGAGGGCACAGAACGAGAGGCATCCTCAACTTAACGTGCCGCTAACCCAAGGCACCGGCGAGATGACTTAAAGTGCGAGCCACCACCTCTTGGGTCGCGATCAGTTCATAGCCCATGAATGACATCCATCGTGGAACCCATAGAGACGCGCGCGCGTCTTACCCCGTAAGTTTCCCTTCCGGACACCACTGGTTCGAGCCTCCAGCACGCGGCGTAGTCGGTGCGTCATTCTCCGCAAGGAGAAGCCGTGCACTCAGGGGCCGAAACGCACAAACCGACCGATCGTTCGACCAGTGTGCCCCGAAAGGGGTGAATAACAAGGCACCAGCGTGCTAACTTCGGAAGGCTAATCGCCGTATGCGACGCGCCACTTGATGCCTAGCCATGGGGGAATCATGACCTTTGAGGACGAGTGGTCCAAGCTCCGCACCGACGCCGCGGCGGGGCGGAAGTCCACCCACATGCAGCTCAACCAGACTAACCCCCCTGGTCCGAGCCTTCCTGGAACACTCACCCTGAAGTCGAGCGCGTCCAAGAAGAAGAGCGCCGTCAATGCTTTGACAACCGACGTCGAGCCGGACACGAAGAAGGCCGGCGAGTGCGTCGACGAAACGACCGAGAAGGCCCAGAAGGAGTTCAAGGACTGGGCCACCGGGAGTGGGCTCACCGAGGCCCTCAAGGGCTGGCACACCTCGGTCAAGGCACTTCAAGCACGCCTCTCGCAGGAGAAGTCCGCGCTGAGCGGGACCAACAGGTATTTCCTGGGCAATGACTTCCAGGTTGGGTCGGAGCTCACCACAGCCGTTCCGCCTGCCCAGTACTCGGACAACACTCCGTTCTCGTCTCGTATCTCGGACTACTACCGCTAGGGGGGCTCGTGCTCACTTACCACCAGGTCATGACCATCGACCTGTCCCTCCTCGAGACGGCCGCCACCAAGTGGGATGAGGCCGCCAAACAGTTCGAGGCAGTCCGGAAGATTTACGACAGCAAGGTCAAGTCGGTCGGACTCGACGGGACTTGGAATGGTGTGTCGCTGCTGGTCGCGCGCCCCAACATGCAGGTGACAGACGAGCAGTTCACCGCGGCGCCGAAGGAAGCCCGTGCCATCGCCTCGATCCTGCGGGACGCGCACACCCAGTTCGTCGATTTGCGCGGGAAGGTGAAGTCCGCGGTCGCGGACGCCGTGAAGGCCGGTATGAAGGTCTCGGAGGCCGGCATCGCGAGCTATGACTATGCGAAGGCCAGCGCCTCCGATGCGAATGCCGCGCGTCATGACCCGGATCTGCACAGCACCGAGCAGTCATGGACCCGGTACATCGAAGCGGCGGTCAGGGCGGTCGATGACGCCGACCAGGGCGTGAAGCTCGCCCTCAAGGCGGCGGTGCAGGACCCCAACGTCCTCGACCCGGCGGGCAGCGGGTTCAACGGCAAGGCGGAAGGCGACATCGAGAAGGTCGAGGCCAAGGAAGCCGAAGACCTCGCTACCCGGATCAACTCCGGCGACAAGCTCAGCGACAAGGAGATGGCTGAGTTCCAGCGGCTGTTCCGGGATAACGAGCACAACAAGGTGTTCAGCCAGACGTTCCTGGCCGGCCTCGGCCCCAAGGGCACCATCGATCTGAACCTCAAGTTCAACGACCTGGCCAAGGGCGACGACAAGAAGGACTTCCGCGCCCTCCAGGAAGGCGTGGCCACCTCCCTGGCCACCGCCACCCAGTCCCCCTCCGATCCCTTCTACAAGAAGTGGCGCGAGGACCTGCGCAAAGCGGGTGCGAAGGACTTCGACGGGGGAACGGTCCCGCTCTACGGGTATCAGTCGTTCGTCGAGCTGATGACACACGGAAAGAACTACGGAAAGCAGTTCCTGACCGACGTGGGCAACGACATCATCACTCTGGAGAAGAGCGATGGTCAGGGGACAGGCAGATGGGACTCATGGGTGGGCAACGGACTGGCCCCCCACAAGAACATAGCGACCGATCCGCTCGACACCCTGCTCGGCATCATGAGCCAGCAGCCCGACGTCGCGACATCGTTCCTCGACCCCGGTGCGGACGGCAAGAACGACCACCTGCAGTATCTGCTCAAGGATCGTCATTGGCCGACGACGGCCTCGCCCAACTACATAGGCGTCAGCCACATGGACCTCCCCGGCACCCGTATGGGCTTTGGCGCGGCGCTGGAGGCGGCCGCCACCGGGAACGTCCCGGGCTCTGACCACACCCTCGGCTACCACACCGAGGCTGAGTCCCGGGTGATGCACGACACCATCAAGATCCTCGACGACGGCCGGAAGGGCACCGACGTACACTACAATTTGCGGTCGAACTTGGGCCACATGCTTGTCGACTACACGCCCGAAACCCATGAAATCCTGAGCGGCACTGGTCCGTACATGGACAAGGACGGCGTGTGGCACGACGGCACGGGTGGCAAGGACGCCCATATGTCCGTTCCCAAAGAGAGCCTCACCCGCATCATGCGTGGTGTGGCGGAGGACGGTAAGGCGTTCGGCGAGATGTTCGAAGCTGAGAAGTTCTACTCTGCGGGGACCCTTTCCCAAACCAACTTCAGCGATCCGAACGAACGTGCCGCAGCCATCGAAGGGGCGTCGCACGTCTTCGGCTTCTACGACGGCATCAACTCCGACATTGTTCGCGACGACAAGGACCACGCCGTCGCGCGAGCGAATCACATTCAGACAGCCGAATTCGTCGTCACAGGCGGCATGCAGGCTGCTGCCAGCGCCCTCAAAGGCCAACCCACCGGCTTCATCACGGATGCCGCCTACCGCGTTCTCTACGCGGCCGCCTACGACTGGAAAGAGGACCAGATCGCCCAGGCGAACGCCGCGGCGGCCCAGAAGACCGAGTATCACTTCACCACCGGCCAGAAGCAGGTGAACCATATGGTCGCGGGGTGGGCCCAGGAGAACGGCTACGACAAGGAGACCGGGCTGTCGCGGCACCTCGTCGGCTCCGGGCAGGAGCGTTACGACAGCGCGCGGTCGGAAGCGCTCATTTATCTGGACTGATGAGCCGACGAGCCGATCGTCCGGGCAACCGTTCGGCTTGCTGGCTCACCTGCCTGTGTCTGCCCATCAGCCGCCGGTGGAGGCTTCTGCCTCCCCGGCGGCTTTTGCATATGGCGCAAGAGCCGGTCACTGTTCAGCCGTTCGGCGCCTGTGCGGGACTCCGTAGAACGCCGATGGGGTGGGCGGCGGTGTAACCGCTGCCCACCCCATCGCGGAGGCAAATCGCTCAGCTCAGTAGCTCACGCTGAACAGCTTCGACGCCTTCACGTCCGTCGCGTGGTACGCGTCCTTGCCCGACTCGACCAGAGTCGCGACCTTGGTCACGAGAGCCTGGATGTGGTCGGCGCGGGCCTGGAACTGCTTCTCGGCCGCGAGCATGGCCTGGTGAGCCTCACCCTCCCAGCCCGCGGTGACCTTCTTCACAGCCCCCTGGATGTCCTGCATCTCCTTGCGGACGTTGCCGGCCGCCGTGCGGAGCTGCGTGGCGAGCTGCAGTACCGACTCGTAGTCGACGAGAATTCCGTCTGGTGTGGACACTTGTCCCCCAACTCGATAGTTCTGTATGCGTTGTTGTTGGTCGCTGAAGGGGTGCCACTGTGCCATCAAGCACCCCTTATTGCATGGCTTAGAAGCCGTCGACCTTCGAGTACGAAGTGATCGGGGCGTCGGTGCCAGCACCGAGGCCGCCCACGCCGCTGCCCGGGGTGATGTGTCCGCCAGCGGCAGCGCCGTTGACGTCGATGCCCTTCAGCTGACTGGCGATGTCGTCGTCGTTCGCGCCACTGGCACGGTGGGTCAGGGCCACGGCCTCACGGATGCCGTCGACCAGGCGGCGGACGGCGTCGTGGTCCTGCTCCAGGTCCATCTGAGCCTTCTTGAAGGCGCCGGCGCCCTGCCCCTGCCAGCCCGAGTCCACCGTGGCGAGGATGTCCGCCATGAGCTTCATGTTGCTGGCGAATCCCTGGATGGACTGGTCGAGCTCATTCGTGAATATCCGGAACGCGTCATCGCTAACCCGCTGCTTGCTCATTTTCCACCTTCCCCCATGAAGTGTTGGTGAGTTGACATGGGGTTTCGCTCTTCAACTCACCGCTGTGCGCGAATCCCTTGGGATTCATCGTACTGCTTACAGGTGTCCTACACATTGTAGTAAGCGTCCGCAACACCTCGCTCAACGTTCACGGTTATTTCATTTGTTGAACGAGAGCTCAGTGCTCGGCAGCACCCCAGCTCCCTGGGGGTGTCTTGGCGAAGTACCCAGTCCGGCACCTGGCAGTGGCAGCTGGTCATAGGCCAACCGATGCGCTGCCGCGGCGACGGACTAGCACGATGGCGACGGCGGCCGCGAGGAGTACCGCGATACCTACGCCAATGGCGATCCAGAGGGTACTGCTGTTGTCGTCGTTTTTCTTGGACTCCGCGACGGTTTTATTGTCGCCTTTTTTGTCGTCGGTGGCCGTGGGCGTCGACTGTGGGTCGGAGCTCGGGGACTTGGAAGCGGAGGCCGATGCGGAGGGGGCCGGCTTCGTCGCACCCTCGCGGGCCAGGAGAGGGTTGACGTTGGCTGGGCCGGGGTCTCCCTCTCCGTCCAGGAGGACCTTGCGGGGGCGGATGGAGCCGTAGCCGACGTAGGAGCTTGGGATTTCGCCGCTTTCGGGTTTCGCGGCGGTCTGCATCATGACGCGGAGGACTTGGTTGTTGGTCCACTTGGGGTGCTTGGACCAGATGAGGGCGGCGGAGGCAGAGGCGATGGCAGTGGCTTGACTAGTACCTCGGGACATGCACATGCTTCCGGCTTTCGTCAGACAATGCCCGACGATCTCGCTGCCCACCGCGACCAAGGCAACCTGATTCCCAGTGGTTGAAAATTTGGCTGCCTTGCCCTCGCGGTCAATCGCGCCAACTCCAACCACACCACGCAGAGACGCGGGGAACTCTGCCGAGTTAGCCGCATCTCCTGTGTTCCCGACAGCAGCGAATACCAACGCTCCCTTTTTGAGCGCATAATCCACGGCATGCTGAGTTTCGTTGAACTGGGAGGGAACTCCAGCTGATCCAAGCGAGATGTTCAGGACTCGCGCACCGTGATCAACAGCATACCGAATAGCTTTGGCCATGAGCGGCCCAGCGACGTCCGAGCCACTCACCATCGCTTTGATTGGCAGTACCTTTGCCCCGGGTGCCAGTCCTTGAATCCCATCGCCAGCTCCCGTACCCGCGATCAGCGCAGCCATGTTGGTCCCGTGGCCGTTTTTGTCCTCACGGACATCTGTCGGTGTACGGGATACATCCACCCCCTTCAAGACCTGACCGCGCAACTCAGGAACCTCTGCATTCACGCCCGTGTCAATCACGGCAACCGTGATGCTTTTCCCTTTACTCACGCCCCACATGCCTTCGGCCTGCATCGCATTCAGATACCACTGCTGAGAGCTGACATCCTGTGCTGCCGCCGAGGATGCAGAGCCAATCAGCGGAATGAGCCCGACACCGAACGACGCCAGAGCCGACAAGGCCCGCTGACGCAGCTTGGAGTTCGCCCGTGGCATGTGGAGTGGTCTCCTCAAAAGTTTCGGAGGGTGCGAGTTGAACTACTCGATGACAGGCGGAACGGTGTTGCGCCGCCCACCGGACCACGTCTCTTCATCCTCTTCAAGGTAGCCAGGCCTGGTCCCGTGAGTGCGCTGACCACCATTAGCCGGCACACTTCCGGAGTGCGGTGCCACCCCAGGGCTCTGGATCCCGCGCACGAGCCCCGAACCCCCCTGAGTGAACTCGGAGCGCCCCTCACGTGGGACACGCGGCCCTCCCGTGACACCGCCAGGCTCCGACGTCAACCGTCGGCCCGAGCTTGTGCCGCCGGGAGTGTGCGCACTGCCGTCGACCGGGTGAGCTCCCGCGCTCAGAGGTCCACGAGGCAGAACACCGCGCTCCTCCCCCACAACCATGCTGCGCGGCAGACTCCGCCCAGGCGGGTTCGTCCCCTTCGGGCGGTCAACCATGCCTCCCGGCTCCGTCACAAGTCGTCGTCCGGAACCGCTGGCCGTAGTGGGGGTGGGGCCGTGAAGGAAATGACCGCCCGGTCCGACGGGGCCACGTGCCATCGGGGCATGCGGTTCCTCACCGACCACCATGCCACGCGGAATCCGAGGAGCGTTGGTCGGCCCGACGGTGCGCTTTCCTCCGACAATTCCATCGTTCGTCGGAATACGCGGGGTCAGACTCGACGTCCGCGGTGTGCTTGGTGCGGTCGGGGGGAGCTTGCCCAGCTGTCCGGGTCCAGGGATCGGTGCAGTTCGACCAACAGACGGAGCAGTGGGGATGACCGGCCTCGGCCCAGGGAGGCCGGGGGCCGGAGGCATCGAGGGCCCCTGCGACGGCACGTTGGGAACGTCGGGCATCGGATGAAGAGTGCTGGGCCTGTTGATCGTGTCCGGCGCCGGCGGGACCTTGACGGAGTCAATCGCAGTGTTGGTCGGATCCGGGACGCCCACTCCCGGGATCACGCTGCCGCCGTTCGGGGTCACAGGTGTGTGGGGGCTCACCTCAGCCGGGTGTACTGGCGCAGCCTTCGGGCCTACCGCAATGTGGTCAGAAGCGGACAGCGACGTAGCATGAGGAACGCCTCCTCCGCCGCCCGCTGCGTATGACGCCGTTCCCGTCCCAGGGATGGCGCGTTCGCCGCCAGCGTCGCTCGGAACGAAATCAGGTGGCAGGACCGGGAAGTTCGGCTCTTCAAGCCCCGAAATATCGGTCTGTGCCGTCGTGTAGTAAGAGTCCAGCTTCTCGATCTGCTTGATGGCCTCTTGACGGTTGGGCTCGGCATTCTTCAGCCGAGCCTTCTCCTTCTCCTCGTCCGCGTAGCACATCGTGTCCGGCTTCGGCATAGCCGACTTGACGTCTGACAACCCTTGACCGGCGATGCTCATGTTCGTGCCGACGAGCAACGTGTAGTCAGCCATCTTGCGGGTCTGCTTGGACATCTCCTCGACCCACGTACGGAAAGACTCGCTTCCCGTGCCCTTCCACTTGACGTTGTCGGCATGTGCGAGCATCTCGTCCGCAATGCCGTCCAAGTCGGTATACGCGGTCATCAGCGCAAGTCCCGCGTCGCTCAACTGAGTCGGGTTGGAGGCCCGCACCATCTCGTAGAGCTCATAGTGGCTGGCGCTTTCGAACTTCCCGGACTTCCCCTCACCCATCTGCTTCTACCCCCTCAAAGTGCATCCGGGCCGACAGACTTGGCGCCGTGTGGCGTGGTGTCCCCTATCACCGGCTTGCCGGTCTTGGGGTCACGATAGTTCTTCATCGACTCGGCTTGGATCTGCTGCAAGCGGCGCCTCTGCTCAGCGTCAACGCCATCGATTCCCTTTTCGGCAATCAGTGCCGCAATACCCATCGCCTCAAGTTGATCACCAAAGATCTTGGACCAGCTCTTGAGCTTCTCGTGAACCTGATCGTAAAGCTTAGACAAATCGTCAGCAGAGCTGATCTTGCCCCCGTACGAAGCCCTGGTGATTGTTTGCTCGTCAATCTTCTTCTTGGACGCCGGCGACTTCTCAAGTTCGGACAAAACCTTGTCAATCCGGCCCTTGAACTTGGCCAAGGTCTCGGCTTCCTTGGCCATGCTCTTGCCGAACGGCGACTGTGGAGCCGGACCGCCTGGTTCGACTGGTTTCGCCATCGCATCCTCCCCGTATGACACCCACGATGCCCTAAGCCACTCTAGTGGTCTCACCAGTGCGGCCCAACTAGCATATGGTCAAACTAACTCGACGACTCTGTAACAGACGTTATCCCTTGGTGTCCATAAGTCATCAGGGACGTCCCGCAGTTGCGGAGCGGCGTCGCTTGTGTTCGTGGAGTACGGCTGCCGCGCCGGTGATCATCGCGACGAGGAGGGCTCCGCCGCCCAGGGCGTAGGTGGCCAGGCGCTCGCGGCGTTCCTGGGGGGTTTCGCCGAGGGTGAGGGTGGCGGGTTGGGGGGCGTCGACGTTGTGGGCGGCGCTTTTGTCGAGGGTGACGTGGTAGATGGGGTGGTCGTCTTCGGTGAGGGCGCGGACGGGGTCCACGACGCCCCAGCCGACGTAGGGGTCGTGGCCATTGACGGCGCGTTCGGCGGTCTGCTCGATTTGGGCGACGACCTGGTTCTGCTTCCAGTCGGGGTGCTTGGCGCGGATGAGGGCGGCGACGCCGGCGACGTAGGGGGCGGAGAAGCTGGTTCCGTTGTCGACGCACTGGCCGCCGCCGGGGACCGTGGAGACCATGTCGACGCCGGGGGCCGCGACGCCGACGAAGTCGCCGGCCTGGGAGAAGGGGGCGCGCTCGTTGTTGCGGTCGGAGGAGCCGACGGCGAGGACGCCCTTGTAGGCGGCGGGGTAGGTCTTCTTGACCTTGCCGTCGATGCCGTCGTTGCCGGCGGAGGCGATCACGACGACGTCGTTCTGAAGGGCGTTGTTGATCGCGCGTTCGAGGTTGTTGTTGGCTTGCAGCGGTTTGACGGTGTCCTGGGAGATGTTGATCACTCGGGCGCGCTTCTCAACCGCCTTGTCGATGGCGGTGGCCATCGTGTCCGTGGTGCCCGAGCCCTTTTCGTCGTTCTGGCGGATCGGGAGGATCTTGGCGGCCGGGGCGAGGCCGACGAAGCCCGTGCCGTCGTGGGGGCGGGCGGCGATGATGCCGGCGACCTTGGTGCCGTGGCCGACCAGGTCGTCCGTACCGTCGCCCTTCTTGCCCTTTTCCAGGCTGTTCTTGCCGGATTTACGGACCTCGAAGCCGAGCTTGGCGTCGACCGCGTCGGTGAGCTGCGGGTTCTTGTTGTCGACGCCCGTGTCGATGACGGCAACGAGAACGGGGCGGCCGGACTTCTTGTCGATGCCCTTGGTGTCCTGCCACAGCTGGTCGAGCAGGACGCGCTGCAGCGACCAGGGGGTGCCCTTGATCTGTTTGGCGGGGTACGTGCACTCGCCTGTGCCCGCCAGGGAGAGGGGTCCCGCCGGTATCACCGGTCCCTGGGACGCGGAGAGGGCTGTGAGGGCCGCCGCTGTTGATAGGAAGAGTGCCTTCTTCGTCCTCTTCCGCTGAGTGTTGCTCATCGGCTACGACCCCTGCGGCTGCTTGGCGCTGTTGGTGTCCAGGCGCGGTCCCCTCGGCAGGAACTCCGACCAGTTGGCGGGTACGGGCACCGGAATGAGTTCCTTGTAACCGAGCCTTATCTGAGCCTGATTGACGTCCTGCTGCGCGGAATTGGTTCCCGACTGATCGGAACTGCCATCGTTGATCTTCGACTTGTCTGTATCGCTGTCGTTATTGGACTGGACCACATAGCGAAGTCCGGTGTCCGTGACGAGAAAGATCGCGCCGCTCGTGTTCTGGCGGCCGGTGACCTGGCGATAGAGGAGGCCGGATCCAGGGGTCACGTAGGCGCTGGTGGCGCCGTCCGGGATGGTGGCGGGGAAGTCGGTGCCCGCCCAGGTGGCCAGCTCGGGCGTGTGCTTGGACGTCATTCCGCTCATGATGCTGCAGACGGTGTCCCGCTCGGCGCTGCCCAGGGTCTCCTGCTGCTCGATGGAGTTGGCCTGCTCCGGGATCTTCGTCGGCCACTCGTACGTGTCGTAGAAGTCCCCCTCCGGGGTGAAGGTCGCGCCGCTCACCCGCTCCGCCCGGCCGGCCTGGCCGAGGTCCTTGAGCTGTTCGCTGTTGAGGAGGAGCTTCTCGATGAACTCCGAGATGCGCTGCACCTTGCCTTGCAGGACGACGTAGTACTGGGTACCGGTGCCGGTGTTCGCTTCGAGGACCATGCCGACCTTGTTGGCCTCGTCCGGAAGGGTGCCGACTCCGGCGTCGGCGCCGATCCGGCCCGGGACCTCGGGGAAGGAGATGGGTGCACCGTCCCGGAAGGTCGCCAGCCAGTCCTTGGTGACGCGCTGCGGTTTGGCGCCGTCCCGGAAGATGGAGCGGAGCAGGAGGTCGTACTTCTCCGACGGCAGCTGCTTCCATTTGGCGCCGCCGATCAGATACTTGGTGCCCTGTGGATCGACCAGATAGCGGGCGTCGTCCTGGCCCTGCACATAGAGGGCCTGGGCGCCGTTCAGCCGCTGCGAGCTCCGCAGCTTCTTGCCCTTCGGGTCGCCGTCAGAGAACAGGAAAACCGCCTTTTGGATGGTTTTCCCCTTGCCGCCGGGCTGCTCGCAAACGGCCCACTCCTTCTGCTTGCCCGCCTCGTCGGCGCTGGGCAGCCGGTCGGGAGCGTACGGGATGCCGATCGTCGGGCCGCGCGGGATGTGGCCGTTGTCGAGCTCGGACTCCTTCACCTTGACGACGCTGGACTTGTCGCCGGTGAGCAGGAGCTTGGCGGACGCGAAGTTGAGGACGGGGTGCAGCTGCACCTTGCCGTCGGTCTTGAGGATGACATAGCGGGTGGTGGAGTTGGAGCCGACGATGACATGGGCGCCCACCTCGTCCCAGCCCTTGGGGGCGACCGGCTTGAACATGCCCCAGGCCCCGAATCCGGCGAGGATCAGGGCGCCTATGACGACGCCGGGGAGGACCGTACGCAGCGGGCGCGGGGCGCCCTCCTCCGTACCGCTCGGTGAGGGTTGCAAGAACGCGGCGACTGTCCGCTTCTTCGCGAATGTATAGGCGTTGAGCTCATCCCGCCGTGATGCCATCTTTAGCCGTATCTCCCCGCTTTTCGGCCTCGGCCTTCGGGCACTGCCCTCGGTCCGGGTGTCGTACCGACCCTCTACTATGCCGGGAAGGAATTGGCTCGTGTCGCTCGGGGACGATCCGGCCACGGACGTCCGCCGGGCCTTTCGGGTGTGTTTCGGACTTTAAGGGGCTGACGGGGATGGCTGCCGCCACGCGCGCACGCACCGCGGGGAGCGGATCCGGTCGGAGGGGATCGGGCGAATCCCGCTCGCGGGCGTCCTCCGGGTCTTCGCCCGCCCCCGCGCCCGCATCGGCGGCGCCACCCGCCTCGGGAGCGGTCACGCCGCGGCCGGCCTCCCGGTCGGGCAGTTTCGGGCCGGTGCGGCTGCAGCAGCTGGTGCTGATCGAGGTGGCCGCGGCGATCGTGCTGGTCGCGTGGGTCGTCGACGAGCTGTTGCTGGTGCCGGCCGCGGCCGTGGGCCTGGTGCTGGTGCTGCTCGCCGTCGTACGCCGCCGTCAGCAGCCCATATCGGAGTGGCTGAGCACCGCCGGCTCGCTGCGGCGGCGCAAGCGGCTGGCGGCGAAGCCGCTCGACGCGGGCACGGACCCCGGCTTCGCGATCGCCGTGGAGTGCGAACCGGCGCTGCGGACCCTGACGTTCATCGACCGCGACCGGCGGGCGGTGGGCATGGTCGGGGACGGCACCTTCCTGACGGCGGTGATTCAGGTGAAGGCGGTGGACGCGCCGCTGCGGCCGCAGCGCGCGCAGCAGCCGCTCCCGCTGGCCCTGCTGCGGGACGCCATGGAGGTGGACGGGATCCTGCTGGAGTCGGTGCAGGTCGTCCAGCACACGCTGCCCGCGCCCGCGTACCATCTGCCGGCCCAGTCGCTGGCCTTGCGCAACTACGCGCCGCTGCAGGCGCAGACCGGCGCGCCCGCGGTCCGTATGACGTGGGTGGCGCTGAAGTTCGACCCGGAGCTGTGCCCGGAGGCCGTGGCCGCGCGCGGCGGCGGCATGGGCGGCGCGCAGCGGTGTCTGCTGCGCGCGGCGGACCAGTTGGCGAGCAGGCTGCAAGGGGCCGGCTTCGGGGTGACGGTGCTGACGGAGGAGTCGCTGACCGCCGCGGTCGCGACCGCCGCGAGCGCCAACCAGCGGGCCACGGCGCAGGCCGGGCGGCGGGACACGCTCAACCGCCGCACCCTGGAGAGCGCGCGTGCCTGGCGGTGCGACGACCGCTGGCACACCGCCTACTGGATCGGCCGCTGGCCGCAGTTGGATGCGGCGTCGGCGCCGCTGCCCCAGCTGGCCGCGCTGCTGACCTCGCTGCCCGCGCTGTCGACGACCCTCAGCCTCACGCTGCGCCGCGGTGGCAAGCTGGGCGGTCGGCACGCGCCGACCATCAGCGGCCATGTGCGGATCACCGGCCGTAGCGCCGATGAGCTGGTCAGCATCCGCAAGGAGCTGGAGCGTACGGCGCGCGGGGTGCGGATCGGGCTGGTGCGGCTGGACCGCGAGCAGGTGCCCGGTGTCCTCGCCACTCTGCCCCTGGGAGGGACCCGCTGATGGCCACGCCCGCAACCGCCCCGAACGGGGCAGCTTTCCCCGGCCCTGGTCCTGGTTTCCCTGGCCCCGTCCCGGGCCCCGGATTCCCCAGCCCTGGCTCCGGCCCGGGTCTTCCCGGCCCCGGGCAGGCGCCCGAGCCGGAGCCCGCGCCCGCGCCGCCGCGCAAGCAGTGGTCGGGCTTCGGGCTGCTCGGGCCGCGCCGGCAGCGCCATGAGGTGCCGCCCGAGCAGTTCGAGTCGCTTGCGCTGCCCGTCGGCGACGACGGCATCGTGATCGGCGCGGACGGGCAGGGGCAGCCCGCGGTGCTGGGGCTGCACCGCCCCTCTCCGTTCAACGTCCTGCTGGTCGGCGGCCTGTGGACGGCGCAGGTGATCGGCCTGCGCGCGGTCGCCACGGGCGCCCGGGTCACCGTGGAGACCGGCCGGCAGCAGATGTGGACGTCGCTGGCCCAGGCCGCGAACAACAACCAGCAGTGCATCACCCTGCATGACGTGGGGCGGGTGCCGCCGCAGGGCGCCTCGGTGAGCAGCCCGGTACTGGTCGTCCGGGACGCCGGGATGCGGCCGCCACGGGGTCGGGTGACCGCCGCGCCCTGGCAGTCCGTACTGACGCTGCTGCCGTATCTCAGCCCGGTCGCCCCCCGGTTGATGGAGAACGCGGGCCTGGTGGGCATCCAGCGGGTGTCCCCGGACGAGGCGACGCAGATCGGCCGCATCATGGGGCTGCCCGCCGTCGACGTGTCCGCGCTGTCCACGCTGGCGGACGGGGTCACCCTCTGGTGCACCCGCCATGCGCGGCTGTACGTGGCGACGCAGCCGACCGACGCCGAGTCCGGTCTGCTGGGCGCGCCCCGCCGTATGGACTGACGGGCAGATGGGCTGACGGGCAGATGGGCCGAGTCAGGCGAGCGAGGGGCCGGGCCGCGCTTCAGGGCTCCGGGGCGGCTGTCAAGTTCGATTGCCTCGGCGCGCTCGGCGGACGACACTGGCCGCGACAGTGTCCACGCGGCTCCTTTCCGTGAACACGTTGGCTTTCCGCAGTTTCCGCAGTTTCCGAAGGGACGTACGCACCAATGGCCGACGCCAACGAGAAGGCAGAGCTGTACGCGCTCGACATCTCCGATGTCGAGTGGCTCAGCGCGCCCGGCAGCGCCTCCGAAGACCGGGTGGAGATCGCCTATCTGCCGGGCGGCGCGGTCGCCATGCGGAACTCGGCCGATCCCGAGACGGTGCTGCGCTACACCGAAGCCGAATGGCGCGCCTTTGTGCTCGGCGCGCGGGACGGTGAATTCGACCTGCAGTGAGCCGCGGTGAGCGGTCCGACGGCGGTCAGGGGACGGCGGTCAGCGGCAGAAAGCCATGATCATCTCTTCGGCCGCTCCCGAACCCGTCAACCGGTCGGACGCGATATAGAAAACGCCGTTCCGGTAGACCCGGGTCGCGGAGGCGAGGCCGGCCTCCGCGACCCGGGTCGCGCTCGGCAGCCGCAGCAGTGTCCTGGGCCTGCCTCCGCCCGTGCCGATGCCGACGACGGAGCCCGCCGTACGGTCCGTCGGCTCCTCGTAGGCGATCAGGGCCCCGCCCTCCACGCTCAGCGGAAACAGCGTCCGGCCGGGCACCTTGGCCGCCCACTTCCGCTGCCCAGTCCTCAGGTCGAAGGCGTGGATCTCGCTGCTCGGGCGCCCATCGCGGGCCAGCGTCAGCTCGGTCGGGAGGTAGAGCGTGTCCGAGGAGACCGCGACGCCCCGGCAGCCGCCCAGCTTGGTGCCGAAGAGGTCGAGGCCGCACTCCGGTTGATAGGACCGCTTGCCCAGATCGAGGGACGAGCGCCGCTTGCCGCGATCCGACAGCGCGAGAACGCCACCCGACTTGTGGTGGTCATCGGCGAGGGCGACGACGACGGGGGCGGTGGAGAAGATCGTGCTGACCTTGTAGCCCTTGCGTACGCGGTAGGTCCAGGAGACCTCGTCCGTGGATGTGTTGATCCGCTGCAGCCCCGCGGTGCCGTCGTCGCAGGAATAGGCGCGCAGCAACGCCCGGCCGCCCGCGAAGCCGTCCACATCGCAGCCCGGGCCGGGTGCGCCGGGCGAGACCTGGCGCCCGTCGTCGACCTTGAGGACGGCCGAACCGCCGTACCAGGAGAGGCCGACGAGATCACCGCTCTGGGCCAGGCCCATGCCGAGGTGGTCGCCGCCGGAGGCGGTGGGGGCATGGGGAGGGGAGGCGCCCTGAGTGGCGGCTCCTGGGGTGGGGGCGCCCGGTGCGGAGGGGGCCGTATACGGGGCGCGCCGGTCCCAGAGCTTGACGCCCTTGTCGAGGTCGATGAGCGCCAGCCGACCGCACTCGTCCTTACCGCCGCCGCGGTAGGCGATGACCACCTTGCCGTCGGTGGGGGATTCGGGGACCGCGCACACCGCGTCACGGAGCTTGACGGTCCACTTGGGCTCGCCGTGGTCGCCGTAGGCGATGACCCGGTTCTGGACGGGCTTGACGACATAACCGTCCATCACCCAGAAGCCGGGGATGTCGGCGCCGGTCTTGGGGGCCTGGGGCGCGGGTTTCCGGAACAGCACCCTCGCCTCGCCCGGTCGGCGCGCATCGTCGGGGCCGCTCTCACCGCCGTGCCGACCGCTGGTGGTGCCGGTCCCGCCGCTGGGCCCGGTCGGGACCACGTCCGTATGCCGTCCGGCCCGGTCGGTGTCCCGCGTCCTCGGCCCGGCGTCGGACCGCCCGCCGCCGTGCCCCACCGCGGCCCACACCCCGGCTCCCACCGCGAACAGGGCGGCCACGGCCGCGCCGACGACAAGGGACTTGCGACGTCTGTCACGCTCTCGTCCGCCGCCCGCCGGAGGCGACGGCGGCCGGTCGGGGGGCTGGGGCGGCTGCGGCATCGCGCTTACCTCTTACCCGGGTCCTCGGACCGGTCGGCCTCCCCCCGCGATCCAGAAGGCCGTTCCTCCCGGAAAGGAGCGATTCGGTCGGGATCCCGCTGTACGAAGGGCATTCGAGCGGGGAATCTTTGTATCACCCGGGGCAGAGGTACACCGATGGTCGTGCGGCCATCTGTTGGCGCTGGCCGGTCCGTACGCGGGCCGGGCCGTGGGCGTATTGGGCGTCACAGCGCGCCGAGATGTACAAGGAGAAAGTGTGCGCGCGGCGTACGGGATGTTGCCATGACACGTGCGTCCGGTACCGGACAGGTTTGAGGGCGGGGACGGGCCTGCCCCCACGGCGCCCATGGTGATTAGTCTTGGTGTGCACGATGGAGAACCTGATCTCGGGTTCCCGGCGTCGCAACGGGGAAAGCCGAGCGGTCGGACGACAGTAACGATCGGCAACGATCGGCCTCGCCAAGAATTTCAAAGGTGCTCGACCACACCAGGAGGCATTGTGAGTAGCGATCGGGACGAGATCCGCGCGGGCGGAACCACACCCGGCGATGATCGGTCCGACGCGGAGACCGAGCACACGGGCGAATTCACCATCGATTACACCCCGCCTGCCTGGTACACGCAGAACGCCTCGTCGTCGGCGACTCCGGGCGGTCCGGGTGCCGGGATCGGCGGGAGCGCATCGGCGCCGCCTCCGCCCCCGGCGGGCGGTCCGGTGACTACGCCCGGGGTTCCCGAGCCGAACGGCTTCACACCCGCGTGGCCGGCGGCGGGTGCGCCCGCCCCCGGTACTCCCCCCGCCGGAACGCCCGTGGGGCAGGCCGCGGGCGAGTTCACTGCCGAGCGACCCCAAGCGTCGGGCGCGCCGTCGGATTTGCCGGATTCATCCGACTACACGCTCCAGCCCAGCGTTCCCGCCCCTTCCACGGCTCCCGCCCATCCCACGGCTGACGCCCCGGCAGCTGACACCGCGTCGCCGTCCGGGGCCGGTGGGGAGGGACCGGCCGGGGACGGCCAAGCGGCGGGCCAGGCCCCGGGCGCGGGCGACGCCCCCGAGGGGCGGGAGCCCGCGGCTCCCCAGGTCGCCGATGCCGCCGAGGGCCCCACGACAGCGGACGCCGGCACGGCCGCCGCCGGTTCCGGCGACGTCCGGGACGACGCGGCGCCGCAGCCCGGCGGTTCCGGTTCCGGTTCCGGTTCCGGTTCGAGTGCCGGTTCCGGTTCCGGTTCCGGCGACGTGGGTGGCCACGCCACCATGCGGTTCTCCCCCGCCGCCCTGCACCGTGAGATCGCGGAGCGGGCGGGCGACGGGGCCGGCGGCGCTGATGGTCCCGGTGGCCCCGTTGGCGTCGGCGCGGCTGGTGGCGCCGCAACTGGTGGGGCCGAGCCGTCCGATGCTGTTCCCGCCGACGTGCCCCCGGCCCCTCCCGCGCCCACCGACGCGGCGCAGAGCGGCGATGTGCGCAGCGAGGGCACCCTGCGGTTCTCCACCGCCGCCCTGCGCCGCGACATCGCCGAGCGCAGAGCCAAGAGCACCGAAGGGGCGGGCCCTGTGCCGCCTGAGGGCCAGGGCTCCGAGCCCGGGCCCCAGGACGCGCCGCCCGCCGGGCAGCCGCCGCAGTCCGGCCAGCAGCCCGCCGCGTGGGCCCCGCCGGGCGCTCCGCAGGCCGGTCTGCCACCGCTGCCCCCGGACTTCCAGCCCGCCGCGCCGCAGAGCGCCGGCGGTGCTACGGGCGCGCCGGGCGCGGCCGAAGCGCCGGGTGGCGGCGCACAGCCCGTCCCGGGCGCGGCGTGGCCGGCCCAGGGCGCCGCTGCCGCGGGTCCGGGCGCACCGCTTCCGCAGCAGCGTACGGACGCCCCACAGCAGGCGCCCGGCGCGACCGGCGGGCCCGGTGCGGACGGCTCGTTCGCACAGCAGGCCGCCGCGTGGCCGCCACCGGCCCCGGGCACCGAGGGGCAGCCCGCCCCCGGCACCCCGACCGGCCCTCAGGCCTCCCCGGCTGCCCCCGGCCAGGCCCCGGCGGGCCCGCAGCAGGGCGGCTACGGCTTCCCCGGCGCGGCCGCCGGACCCGGAAACCCGCAGCAACAGCCCCAGGGCCAGGGCGCGCAGGGACCCGCCGCCCCCGGCCCGCAGGGCCAGCCGGGCGGCTACGGCTTCCCGCGCCCCGTTGACAGCACTCCTGTCGACGGCACCCCGATCGCCGGGCAGGCCGTACCGCCCCAGGCCATGAACGCGCCTGGTCCGCACGGCGCCGTGCCACAGGGCGCCGTGCCACAGGGCGCCGTGCCACAGGGCGGTCCGGCGCAACCCGGCCCTGACAACCGTGGTTACGGATATCCGCAGCCCGGAGCCCCCGTTCCGAATCCCGCACAGCCCACGCCCCCGGCCGTCGGCCAGCCCCCGGCAGGCCCGCAGCAGGGCGGCTACGGCTTCCCCGGCCCGGCCGCCGGACCCGGAAACCCGCAACAGCAGCCCCAGGGCCAGGGCGCACAAGGACCCGCCGCACCCGGCCCGCAGGGCCAGCCGGGCGGCTACGGCTTCCCGCGCCCCGCCGACGCCACCCCCACCGGTGGCACCCCCGCCGCGCAGACCGGGCAGCCCGGCCCCGCCGCGCCCGGCCCCCAGGCCGTTTACGGCTACCCGCAGCAGAACCCGCAGGACGGCTACGGCTACCCGCGCCCCGGCGAGGCCGCGAACACGCCCAGCAGTGACAACAACGACTCCCCCCTCGACCCGCGCACCGGCGGCTGGCCCGTCATCAACCCTGAGCAGCGGCAGCGCCCGGCGGGCGGCGCGGGGGCCCCGCTCGGTTACACCGCCGCGGTCGAGCTGTCCTCGGACCGGCTGATCCGCGGCAAGCAGAAGCCCAAGAAGAACAACAACAGCGGGCCCTCGCGGTTCAAGATCGGTGGCCGGAAGGAGGAGGCCGAGCGGCAGCGCAAGCTCGAGCTGATCCGTACGCCCGTCCTGTCCTGCTACCGCATCGCGGTGATCAGCCTCAAGGGCGGCGTCGGCAAGACGACCACGACCACCGCTCTGGGCTCCACCCTCGCCAGCGAGCGGCAGGACAAGGTCATCGCGATCGACGCCAACCCGGACGCGGGCACGCTCGGCCGCCGGGTGCGCCGCGAGACGGGGGCGACGATCCGCGACCTGGTGACCGCGATCCCGTATCTCAACAGCTACATGGACATCCGGCGGTTCACCTCGCAGGCGGCCTCCGGTCTGGAGATCCTGGCCAACGACGTGGACCCGGCGGTCTCGACGACCTTCAACGACGAGGACTACCGCCGCGTCATCGACGTACTGGGCAAGCAGTATCCGATCATCCTCACCGACTCGGGCACCGGCCTGCTCTACAGCGCCATGCGCGGGGTCCTCGACCTCGCCGACCAGCTGATCATCATCTCCACCCCCTCCGTGGACGGCGCCAGCAGCGCCAGCACCACCCTCGACTGGCTCTCCGCCCACGGCTACGCCGATCTGGTCTCGCGCAGCATCACGGTCATCTCCGGGGTGCGGGAGACCGGCAAGATGATCAAGGTCGAGGACATCGTGTCGCACTTCGAGACCCGGTGCCGGGGCGTGATCGTCGTGCCGTTCGACGAGCATCTGTCGGCGGGCGCGGAGGTGGACCTGGACATGATGCGGCCCAAGACCCGGGAGGCGTACTTCAACCTCTCCGCCATGGTCGCCGAGGACTTCGCCCGCGCGCAGCAGGCACAGGGGCTGTGGACGGCGGACGGCAGCCAGCAGCCGCCGCAGATGGCTCCGCCGCTGCCAGGGCAGCAGCACGGCGACGCGTACGGGCAGCAGCCTCAGCAGCCGTACCCGCAGCAGCACCAGCCCCAGTACCCGGGACAGCCGGGGTACCCACAGCCCGGGCAACCCGGTCAACCGGGGCAGCCTGGACAGCCGCAGCCCGGGTATCCGCAGCCCGGTCAGCCGGCTCAACCCGGTTACCCGGGTGCACCGCAACAGGGCTGGCAGCAGCAGCCTCAGCAGCCCTATCCGGGCGCGGCGCAGCCGGGACAGCAGGCCCAGCAACCGGGCCAGCCCGGCCAGCCCGCTCAGCAGGCCCAGCAACCGGGCCAGCCCGCTCAGCACGGCCAGCAGCCGGGCCAGCCCGGGCAGCCGTGGCAGGGCTGGCAGCAGCAGCCGGGCGGGCCCCAGGGCTGAGCGCCGCGCCGGCGAGGCAGGTACGAAGACGCCGGGCGGGCTGAATGGATCCAGCCCGCCCGGCGTCTTCGTCTTCGTCGTCCGGTCCCCGCCTGGGCCGCCGCCGCGCAGGCAGCGTCAGCGGCTGTCGCCGACCCGGAAGGCGGCCTCGGGAGAGTCGGCGGCCTCGACCAGCTCACGGGCCCGCTTCACATCGACCGCCATGCGCTCGAGCAGGGCCTCGATGGACGAGAACGTCTCCTGGCCGCGCAGATAGGCGAGGAAGTCCACCTCGACGTGCAGGCCGTACAGGTCCAGGCCCACGCGGTCGATCGCGTACGCCTCGACCGTGCGCTCCGTACCGTCGAACTGCGGGTTCGTGCCGACCGAGATCGCCGCCGGCATGGCCTCGCCCTGGGCCGTCAGCCAGCCCGCGTACACCCCGTCGGCCGGGATCGCGGTGTGCGGCAGCGTCTCCAGGTTGGCCGTCGGAAAGCCGAGCTCGCGACCGCGCTGGGCACCGCGCACCACCACGCCCTCGACGCGGTGCGGCCGCCCCAGGACCTCCATGGCGCCCGCGACGTCCCCCTCGGCGACCAGCCGGCGCACCAGGGTGGAGGAGAACGGCTCACCGCCGCCCGCCGCCCCGCGCTGGTACAGGTCGACGAGTTCGACCTCGTAGTCGTACGTCGTGCCGAGCTCCTGCAGAAACGCGACGTTCCCGGCGGCCTTGTGGCCGAAGCGGAAGTTCGGGCCCTCCACCACGGCCCGTGCGTGCAACTTGTCGACCAGCACCTTCACCACGAAGTCGCCGGGCGACAGCCGGGAGAACTCCGCTGTGAAGGGCAGGATCAGCACCGCGTCCACGCCAAGACCGGCCATCAGCTCGGCCCGCCGGTGGTGCGGGGCGAGCAGCGGCGGATGGCTGCCCGGCCGCACGACCTCGCTGGGGTGCGGGTCGAAGGTCACCACGACCGCCGGTACGCCCAGCTCACGAGCGCGCGCCACCGTACGGCTGATGATCACCTGGTGTCCCCGGTGCACCCCGTCATAGGAGCCGATGGTGACGACGCTGCGTCCCCAGTCCTCGGGGATGTCCTCCAAGCCACGCCAGCGCTGCACTGTGCCCGCTCCTCGCCCGAACTCATGTCTGTCCACTTCGCAGGTCTAAGACTGCCATGTCGTCGGCGTACGCTTCGCATCGGTCGGCACGACAAGCCGCCCCGACCGGCGTCCGTGCAGGTGACAGCGGTGCCCACACACCGGAACGCGCCCCCTTCCGCTCCCGCCGACCCTCCTGAGCGCCTGCTCGATGGGGTGAATTCGGGCGTTGGGGTGGACAGAGACCCTAGGGGGGTAAAGGGGGGCGCGACGCACCGCGGAACGGCGAAGGCCGCCCCGCGGTGCGGAGCGGCCCAAGGGGGCCACGCTTCGGGCAGCACCCCTGAGACGGGCAGCCTCAGGCGAACACGGCCAGGCTCTTCGCCTTGCCCTCGTGCTCTTCCACCAGGGCCAGAAAGCGCCCCTCCGGACCGAAGACCGCCACCGGCCCGGTCTCCTCTCGCTCCGGCATGCCGATCCGTACGCCGTTGCCCAGCAGCCGGGCCCGGTCCTCGTCGACGTCCCAGCGCGGGAAGGCGGCGGCCGCGGCCTCGGCGATGGGCATGATCTGAAGGGACTCCTCCAGCTGCGGCAGCGTCCTGGCGGCGGCCAGCCCGTACGGACCGACCCTGGTGCGCCGCAGCGCGGTCAGATGGCCGCCGACGCCAAGACCGGCGCCCAGGTCGCGGGCCAGCGCCCGGATGTAGGTGCCCGAGGAGCACACCACGGTGACGTCCAGGTCGAGGACGGGGGTGCCGTCCTCCGCCTTGGCCTCGCGGTGCGCGTGGAGGGTGAAGGACGACACGGTCACCGGCCGTGCCGGGATCTCGAAGTCCTCACCCTCCCGCGCCCGTGCGTAGGAGCGCTTGCCGTCGATCTTGATCGCGCTGACCTTGGAGGGCACCTGCATGATGTCCCCGGTCAGCGCGGCGATCCCGGCCTTGACGGCCTCAACGGCCTCGACGGCGGTCAGGGCCGTCCCGGCGACGCCGGCGGAGGAGGTGATCTCCCCCTCCGCGTCGTCCGTGACGGTGGTCTGGCCGAGCCGGATCGTCGCCGAGTAACCCTTCTCGGTCAGCGCCAGATGCCCGAGCAGCCGGGTGGCCTTCTCCACGCCGATCACGAGCACGCCCGTGGCCATGGGGTCCAGCGTCCCGGCGTGGCCGACCCGCCGGGTCCCGGCGAAGCGGCGCATCTTGGCCACGACGTCGTGTGAGGTGAAGCCGGCCGGCTTGTCGACGATCACCAGGCCGTCCGGGGCCGTGGAGCCGGCCCGTCCCTTGCGCGTCATGCGTCCGAGGAGCCCTTGCCATCGGTGCGGGCGCCATCGCGGGCGCCGTCGGCGGCGACAGGACCCTCGGCAGCCTCCTCGGCCTCCCCGGGTTCTTCGCCGGGCTTCCGGTACGGGTCGGCGTCACCTGCGTACGTGGCGCCCGAGGACGCCTCGCGCACCTGGGCGTCCGCCGCCTTGGCCTTGGCGAGCAGGTCGTCGATCGTCCGGGCGTTGTCCGGCAGCGCGTCCGGGACGAACGTCAGGGACGGGGTGAAGCGCACCCCGGTCTGCCGGCCGACCTCGGACCGCAGCACGCCCTTGGCGCTCTCCAGAGCCGCCGCGGAGGCCGCCCGCTCCTCGTCGTCACCGAAGACCGTGTAGAAGACGGTCGCCTCCCGCAGGTCACCGGTGACCCGGGTGTCGGTGATCGTGACGTAGCCGAGCCGCGGGTCCTTGATCCGCCGCTGCAGGGTCTCCGCGACCACGACCCGGATGCGGTCAGCCAGCTTGCGTGCCCGCGCGGTGTCGGTCATGCGTCTTCTTCTCTCTTCTTCGGTTCGACAATCGATGGTCGGGGACGCTCAGCGTTCATGCACTCACACGGCTATTCATCGTGGCTGCCGTGGAACCGGCGCCGCACCGACAGCAGTTCCACCTCGGGCCGTGCGGCGACCCAGCGCTCGCAGCGGTCGAGTACGTCCGTCAGATGGCTCGCGTCCCCCGAGACCACCGCGAGGCCGATCTCGACCCTGCGGTAGAGGTCCTGGTCTCCGACCTCCGCCACGCTCACCGCGTAGCGGCGGTGCAGTTCGGCGACGATCGGGCGGACGACGGAGCGTTTCTCCTTGAGCGACCGTACGTCGCCGAGGAGCAGGTCGAAGGACAGCGTCCCTACATACATGCAGTCCGGGTCAAGCCACCCGTGGGGCCTTAGGTGTGCAGGCTCTTCGAAACCGTACACGCAATGGCCGGGGCCGATCGACGGAAATACTCCGCCGACCGGCCCCGGATGAGCAGCAGCGCGTCAGCCGCGCGGCTTCTCGCGCATCTCGTAGGTGGCGATGACGTCGTCGATCTTGATGTCGTTGTAGCTGCCGAGGTTGATACCGCCCTCGAAGCCTTCGCGAATCTCGGTGACGTCGTCCTTGAAGCGGCGCAGACCCTCGATGTTGAGGTTCTCCGCGATGACCTTGCCGTCGCGGAGGAGGCGCGCCTTGGTGTTCCGCTTGACCTCGCCGGAGCGGATGAGAACACCCGCGATGTTGCCCAGCTTGGACGAGCGGAAGACCTCGCGGATCTCCGCCGTACCGAGCTCGACCTCTTCGAACTCCGGCTTCAGCATGCCCTTCAGGGCCGCCTCGATCTCCTCGATCACCTGGTAGATGATCGAGTAGTAGCGGACGTCCACGCCCTCGCGCTCGGCCATCTGCGTGGCACGCCCCTCGGCGCGCACGTTGAAGCCGATGACGATGGCGTCGGAGCCGGTCGCCAGGTCGATGTCGGTCTCGGTGACGGCACCCACACCGCGGTGCAGCACCCGCAGGTCGACCTCGTCGCCCACGTCGAGCTGGAGCAGCGAGGACTCCAGGGCCTCGACCGAACCGGACGCGTCGCCCTTGATGATGAGGTTGAGCTGCTGCACCTCGCCGGCCTTGAGCACCTTGTCCAGGTCCTCCAGCGACACCCGGCGGGTCCGCTTGGCGAAGGCCGCGTTGCGCTCGCGTGCCGCGCGCTTCTCGGCGATCTGGCGGGCGGTGCGGTCCTCGTCGACGACGAGGAAGTTGTCGCCCGCGCCGGGGACGTTGGTGAGACCGAGCACCAGGACCGGGGTCGAGGGGCCTGCCTCCTCCAGCGCGTTGC
Source organism: Streptomyces sp. NPDC059679 (assembly GCF_042734105.1). Classification (NCBI taxonomy): domain Bacteria; kingdom Bacillati; phylum Actinomycetota; class Actinomycetes; order Kitasatosporales; family Streptomycetaceae; genus Streptomyces; species Streptomyces sp. NPDC059679. Next base: position 40,460 of record NZ_JBHWES010000084.1, read on the forward strand.
CGTTGTCGTCGAGCATCGCCCGGACGCGGCCGTACGCGTCGCCGGCCACCATCGTGTCGCCGACCCGCAGGGTGCCGCGCTGGACCAGCACGGTGGCCACGGCGCCGCGGCCGCGGTCGAGGTGCGCCTCGATCGCGATGCCCTGCGCGTCCTGGACGGGGTTGGCCCGCAGGTCGAGCGAGGCGTCGGCGGTGAGGATGACGGCCTCCAGGAGGTCGTCGATGTGCAGACCCTGCTTGGCGGAGATGTCGACGAACATGGTGTCGCCGCCGTACTCCTCGGCCACCAGGCCGTACTCGGTCAGCTGACCGCGCACCTTGGTCGGGTCCGCGCCCTCGACGTCGATCTTGTTGACCGCGACCACGATCGGCACATCGGCCGCCTTGGCGTGGTTCAGCGCCTCGACCGTCTGGGGCATCACACCGTCGTTGGCCGCCACCACGAGGATCGCGATGTCGGTCGACTTGGCACCGCGGGCACGCATGGCGGTGAACGCCTCGTGACCCGGAGTGTCAATGAAGGTGATCCTCCGGTCCTCGCCGTTGACCTCGGTGGCGACCTGGTACGCACCGATGTGCTGGGTGATACCGCCGGCCTCGCCCGCGATGACGTTCGTCTTGCGGATCGCGTCCAGCAGTCGGGTCTTACCGTGGTCGACGTGACCCATGACGGTCACGACCGGCGGACGGGAGACGAGCTCTTCCTCGCCGCCCTCGTTCTCGCCGAACTCGATGTCGAAGGACTCGAGAAGCTCGCGGTCCTCCTCCTCCGGGCTGACGATCTCGATGTTGTAGTTCATCTCGTCGGCGAGGAGCTGCAGCGTCTCATCGGCAACGGACTGCGTCGCGGTGACCATCTCGCCCAGGTTGAACATCACCTGGACCAGGGACGCCGGGTTGGCGTTGATCTTCTCCGCGAAGTCGGTGAGCGAGGCACCCCGCGACAGCCGGACCGTCTGGCCGTTGCCGCGCGGCAGCATCACGCCGCCGATGGACGGGGCCTGCATGGCCTCGTACTCCTGGCGACGCTGCCGCTTCGACTTACGGCCACGACGCGCCGGACCGCCGGGACGGCCGAAGGCGCCCTGCGTGCCACCACGGCCACCGGGACCACCCGGACGGCCGCCGAAGCCGGGACGGCCACCGCCGCCACCGAAGCCGCCGCCACCACCGCCGCCGCCGGGACCACCCGGACGGCCGGCGAAACCGGGACGGCCACCGCCGCCACCGCCACCACCGGGACGACCGGCGAAGCCGCCGCCGCCCGGACGACCGCCGCCGCCACCGGGACGACCGGCGCCGCCGGGACCGCGACCGCCGCCACCGGGGCCCGGACGCGGGCCCGCGGCGGGACGCTGCGGCATCATGCCCGGGTTCGGGCGCGGGCCGCCGCCGGGACGGGGACCGCCACCCTGCGCGCCCTGGGGACGCGGCATTCCGCCCGGGGTGGGACGGGGACCGCCGTGTCCGCCACCAGGGCCTCCGGCGGGACGCTGCCCGCCACCCTGGCCGCCCTGCGGACGCGGACCGGCGCCGCCCTGGCCGCCGGGGCGCGGGGCGGCGCCGGGACGGGGCGCCTGCGGGCGCGCCATACCGGTGGAGCCGCCGGAGGTGAAGGGGTTGTTGCCCGGACGCGGACCGGCCGGACGGGGACCGCCCGGACGCGGGGCGCGCTCGCCGCCGGGGCGCGGAGCGCCGCCGGGACGGCCACCCTGACCCTGGTCACGACCCTGTCCCGGGCCACCCGGACGGGCGCCGGGGCGCGGGCCGGGGGCACCGCCGGGCTTGCCCGGACCAGCCGGCTTGGCGCCGGTGGGCCGCGGGGCCGCCGGGGCCGGCGACGGCGGGGCGGTGAACTCGGGCTGCGCCGGAGCCGCGGGCTGGGCCGGAGCCGGCTTGGGGCCGGGGGTCGGCCGTGCACCAGGGGCACCAGGAGCGCCGGGGGTGGGCCGCGGGCCCGGAGTGGGCGCCGACGGCATGCTCTTGGGGCCCTCCGCCACGACCGGCTTGGGGCCGGGGGTCGGGGGCTTGGGGGCAGCAGGACGTGCCGCCGACGCCGGAGTGGGCGCGGACGGCTTGGCGGGCGCCGCCTTGCGCGGCGCCGAGGGCTTACCAGCGGCCCGGCCGGAGCCGCCCTGCTGGAAAGCGTCAGTCAACTTGCGAACAACAGGCGCTTCGATCGTCGAAGACGCCGAACGGACGAATTCGCCAAGTTCTTGGAGCTTGGCCATGACGACCTTGCTCTCAACTCCGAACTCCTTGGCGAGCTCGTATACCCGGACCTTAGCCACTTCGCTCCTTCTGGTCCGGGGTGGTCGTCCGCCGGACCGTCGCTACTTCATGGGCGTACTCATCGCGTACTCATCGAGTGCTCATCGCAATCTCGACCTACTTCCGACTCGCGAGGTACCTGACCGCACGGTGACCCGTGCCGTTCTTCTTGCTTCTTACGGCTGCTTACGCGCCTTCTTACTGCGCCGCTGCCTGCTCGGCGTGCTCGACGTAGCGGCGCAGCGCCGTGGTGTCGAGCGGCCCCGGCCCCCTGAAGGCCCGGGGAAAAGCCCGGCGGCGGACCGCCAGGTCGAGGCAGACCCGTGTGAGATGCACATAAGCACCCCGACCGGGCAGCGTACCGCGCCGGTCGGGGACGCACGCGCCCTCGGCCGTCACGATCCGCAGCAGATCGTCCTTGGCCGCCCGCTCCCGGCATCCCACACAGGTTCTCTCAGGGCATGCGCAAGCACGCGTGCGGCCAGACACTGATTAAGTCTACCTCCCTGAGCCGACCGCACCCCTTGGGGGATGTGATCGGACAGCCAGATGTTTTCGGCTGAATCCCGGACGGCCGTCCGGTGAATCAGCCTTGCTCGGCGGGCTGTTCCGTATCGGGCCGGATATCGATCCGCCAGCCCGTCAGCCGGGCAGCCAGCCGGGCGTTCTGCCCTTCCTTCCCGATCGCGAGGGAGAGCTGGTAGTCGGGCACGGTGACGCGCGCGGAGCGCGCCGCCATGTCCACCACCTCGACCTTGCTCACCCGGGCCGGTGACAGCGCGTTCGCCACCAGCTCCGCCGGGTCGTCGGACCAGTCCACGATGTCGATCTTCTCGCCGTGCAGCTCGGCCATCACGCTGCGGACCCGGCCGCCCATCGGGCCGATGCACGCGCCCTTGGCGTTCAGACCCGAACGGGTGGAACGAACGGCGATCTTGGTGCGGTGGCCCGCCTCGCGCGCGATCGCCGCGATCTCCACGGAGCCGTCCGCGATCTCCGGCACCTCGAGCGCGAAGAGCTTCTTCACCAGGTTCGGGTGGGTGCGCGACAGGGTGACGGACGGGCCGCGCACGCCCTTGACGACGCGCACGACATACGAGCGCAGCCGGGTGCCGTGCGCGTAGTCCTCGCCCGGGACCTGCTCCTGCACCGGCAGGATCGCCTCGAGCCTGCCGATGTCCACCAGGACGTTCTTCGGGTCCTTGCCCTGCTGGACGACGCCCGTGACGACATCGCCCTCCCGCCCCGCGTACTCGCCGAAGGTGATCTCCTCCTCGGCGTCCCGCAGCCGCTGCAGGATGACCTGCTTGGCGGTCATCGCGGCGATCCGGCCGAAACCGGAGGGGGTGTCGTCGAACTCCCTGGGCTCCTCGCCCTCCGCCAGGTCCTCGGCGTCCTCCCTGGCCCACACCGTCACATGGCCGGTCGCCCGGTCCAGCTCCACACGGGCCCGGCGGCGGCTGCCCTCCGTGCGGTGGTAGGCGATGAGGAGGGCCGACTCGATCGCCTCGACCAGCAGGTCGAACGAGATCTCCTTCTCCCGAACCAGACCCCGCAGGGCACTCATGTCGATGTCCACGGCTACGCCTCCTCCTTGCTCTCGTCGCTCGCGCCCGCGGCCTTCTCGGCGGTGTCGGCGGGCTCAGCGGGCTTACGGTTGAACTCGATCTCCACGCGTGCTTTGGAGATCTCCTTGAAGGCCAGCCGTCGGGCGGTGGGCCTGCGCCCCTTCACGCCCGGCACCTCCACGTCGAGCCCGTCGTCGTCCACCGCGGTGATCCGTGCGACCAGCTCGCCGCCCTCCGCCAGCCGCGCCTTGATCAGACGGCCGGCGGCCCGGCGGTAGTGGCGCGGCTCGGTCAGGGGACGGTCGGCACCGGGAGAGGTGACTTCCAGAACGTACGGGTGCTGGCCCATCGCGTCGGTGTCGTCGAGCGTCTGCGAGATCGCCCGGCTCAGCTCCGCACACGCGTCCAGCTGCACGCCGTCGTCGGAGTCCACCACGATACGGAGCACGCGCCGCTTCCCGGCCGGCGTCACCTCGACCTCTTCCAGATCCAGGTCCCGCGCGCTGACGAGCGGTTCCAGCAGTCCGCGCAGCCTCTCGCTCTGGGTGGTGCTCATCCGGGTGACTCCTCGGCCGCGTGTGCTGTTGTGGGAAGGTCGCGTGTCAGGTCAAAGCCTATCCGTTCCGGCGGCCGACTGACGATTCGGTGGCTGGTGCCAGGTGGTCGCCCCGCGCGAGGGTACGCTCGCCTGCTGTGATCACCAATGGCGGCCGTGAGCGGCCGCAGCCGGGAAAGAGGAACGTGCCGATCACGACTCCCCCACCGCCCCCGCGCCCTGCCCGCGCGCCCCTGTCCTTTGGCTCGTCCTTTGGCGAGCCGCCGCGCCCCTCGTCCTCGCCCTCGTCCGTGTCCCGGTCCCCGTCTCCGTCCCCGGGTCGGCGGAATCTCCTGCTGGCCGGCGGTGCGATCGGGGCCACCGCGCTGCTGGCCGGCTGCTCCGACGACTCCGGGTCCCGGCCCGACGCGGCCGGGGCCCGGGCGGGCGAGGAGCGGCTGCGCACCCGGGGCGCGCGCGACTCCGCCGCGCTTCTGGCGCGCTACGACGCGACCGCCGACGCGCATCCGAAGCTGGCGGACCGGCTGCGGCCGCTGCGCGAGGAGACGGCCCGCCACCTGGAGGCCTTCCGCGCGCCCGCGTCCGCGCCCGCCTCGCCCTCCTCCGCTTCGCCTTCCGCTTCCGCGTCCCCGTCCGCTTCCGCGGGCGCGACGCGTGTCCCGGATGTCCCGAAGGACGAGAAGAAGGCGCTGGCCGCGCTCGCCCGCGCCGAACGCCACACCGCCGACACCCGCACCGCCGCGCTCCGCGACGCCCCACCCGAGCTCGCCCGTCTCCTGGCCTCGATCGCCGCCTGCGGCGCCGCCCACGCGTACCTGCTCACATCGGGCAACTCATGACCCCGCCGCCCGACAACTACCGAACAGCGGCGCCGGGCGCCGCGGAAGGGGACTGAGATGACCGCCTCGACGGCTCGCGCGCGTCGCGAGGAACGCGCCATGGCGCTCAAGGCCACGCAGGCGGCGCTGGCCGCCGAGCATGCCGCGGTCTACGGGTACGGCGTGGTCGGTGGGCGGATCGGTGACGACCGGCTGCAAGAGGCCCGGGACGGGTACGCCGCGCATCGGGCGCGGCGGGACGCGCTCGCGCGTACGGTGCGCGACCTGGGTGGCACGCCGGAGGGCGCGGCGCCCGCTTACGCGCTGCCGTTCGCGGTGCCGGACGCCGCGGCCGCGGTGCGGCTCGCCGCGGAGCTGGAGAACCGGGTGGCCGCCGTCTACGCCGATCTGGTGCGGGCCGCCGACGGCGCCCTGCGCCGCGAGGCGGCCGGGGCGCTGCGCGAGGCGGCGGTCCGCGCGGTGCGCTGGCGGGGCAGCGGCGTAGCCTTCCCTGGGCTCACCGAACGCGCCGCCGCGCCAGGCCCGACGCCGGGGGTGCCCTCGGCGAGCGCGTCCGCGGGCGAGTTGTGACGGTCGGCCGCGGCTGTTGGATCATGGTCTGTCGGCAGTCTCGACCGAACCCGTACGGAAGCCGGTGAGCTGCAGACGTAACCGCGCACAAAGCAGATGAAAAGGGGACAGCTCGGCGATGGTATCGGCACCGCAGCCCGGAGGCCCTGAGGCGGCCCCCATCACCCTGCCGCAGCGGCTGCTGGACTCGCTGAGCAACGACCCCGAGAGCCCGGCCCGCGTCTGGCTGGCCAAACTGCCCGAGCTGGTCGCGCACCAGCTGCGGGCCTGGGAACTGACGCTCGAGCGGGTGCCGAGCCCGGGCGGCCGGAGCAGCCTCATCGTGCTCGTACGGCAGGCCGACGGCACGCCCGCGACGCTCAAGTTCCCGGTGCCGGGCCCGTACTCGGGGCATGAGCGGGCGGCGCTCGCGCACTGGAACGGCTGGGGCGCGGTGCACCTGCTGCGCGACGACCCCGAGAGCGGGGCGCTGCTGCTGGAGCGGCTGCACAGCGCGGTGTCGCTGCGCTCGCTCCCCGAGGCCAAGGCGCTGCTGGAGGCGGCGGGCACGGTGCGCCGGCTGTGGGTGGCGCCTGCCGAGGGGCACCCTTACGACTCGGTCGCGGCCCGGACCGGCGAGGGGGTCGAAACGCTGCGGCTGATCGCCGCCGGGACCTGGGCGGTGGACGCGCGGCCACTCGTCGACGAGTCGCTGGAGCTGCGCGAAGCGCTGTCCGGGCAGGCACCGGAACACCTCCTGCTGCACGGCGACTTCCGCCAGGGCAAGGTGCTGGCCGGGGAGCGCGCCCCGTGGCTGGCCGTGGGGCCCACGCCGCTGGTCGGCGAGCGGGCGTACGACCTGGCGCAGCTGGTGCTCGACCGCTTCGAGGACCTGGCGGCCGGTTCGGGGCCCGCCGCGGCCGCGCGGCGCCGCGTCGCGAAGCTGGCGGACTCACTGGACGTCGACCGGGACCGGCTGCGGGGCTGGACGCTGTTCCGCGCGGTCGAGGCCGGGCTGCGGCACGCCGCGGTCGGCGACCGGCGGCGGGGCGAGCTGCTGCTGGAGTTCGCGGGCTGGTTGTAGGCCGGCCCGGCGCCCCTCCCGCGTCCCTCCCCGTGTCCTGGCCGGGGCGCGCGGGGGGGGGGGCGCGGG
>NZ_JBHWES010000085.1:0-46619 GCF_042734105.1 Streptomyces sp. NPDC059679
GCGCGAGACGTACGGCCCGGCCGCTTCGGCCGCTGCATCGGGGCCGGCGGCCGGGCTACACCGGCCCGGCGACCACCGCCACCGGCTTGGCGAGCGCCTCCCCCGAGCCGTCGCGGCGCGGGTCGGGCTCCGGCAGCGGCACCGGGGTGCCGGTCGAGGTGGCCGCGCGGGCCGGTGTCGCGCCCGCCCAGGCCAGGACCAGGCAGTCCTCGCCCTTCAGGAACCGCTGGCAGCGCACCCCGCCGGTGGCCCGGCCCTTGCGCGGGTACTGGTCGAACGGAGTGAGCTTGGCCGACTGCTGCACCGAGTCGTCGAGGGTGCCGCGCGAGCCGGCGATCGTGAACACCACCGCCTCGACCGCCGGGTCGACGGCCGTGAACGAGATCACCTTCGCTCCGGCGCCCAGCTTGATACCGGCCATGCCACCCGCCGGGCGGCCCTGTGGCCGTACTTGGCTCGCCGGATAGCGCAGCAACTGCGCGTCGTCGGTGATGAAGACCAGGTCCTCCTCGCCCGTACGCAGCTCCACCGCGCCGACGATCCGGTCGCCCTCCTTGAGGCCGATGACCTCCAACTCGTCCTTGTTGGCGGGATAGTCGGGGACCACGCGCTTGACGACGCCCTGCTCCGTGCCGATCGCGAGCCCCGGTGAGGACTCGTCGAGCGTGGTGAGACAGATCAGCTCCTCGCCGTCCTCCAGCGACAGGAACTCCGCGATCGGAGCCCCGCCCGCCAGGTTCGGCGCGCCGGCCGTCTCGGGGAGTATCGGCAGATCGACCACGGCGAGCCGCAGCAGCCGCCCGGTCGAGGTCACCGCCCCCAGGTCCCCGCGGGCCGTGGCCGGGACCGCTGAGAGGATCACATCGTGCTTGGTGCGCTTGGCCTGGCCCTCGCCGGGGAACGGCTCACCGTTGGCCGTGCGGGCCAGCAGGCCGGTGGAGGACAGCAGCACCCGGCACGGGTCGTCGGCGACCTCCAGCGGCACTGCGGTCACCGGGGCGTCCGCCGACTCCTGGAGCACGGTGCGCCGCGGCGTGCCGAACTTCTTGGCCACCTGGGCCAGTTCCGCCGACACCAGCTTGCGCAGCTCGGCGTCCGAATCCAGGATCCGGGTCAGCTCCTCGATCTCCGACTTGAGACGGTCGCGCTCCGACTCCAGCTCGATCCGGTCGAACTTGGTCAGCCGGCGCAGCGGAGTGTCCAGAATGTACTGCGTCTGGACCTCGGAGAGCTCGAAGCGGGCGATCAGGGACTGCTTCGCCTGCGCCGCGTTCTCACTGGAGCGGATGATGCGGATGACCTCGTCGATGTCGAGCAGGGCGACCAGCAGCCCCTCGACCAGGTGCAGCCGGTCCCGCCGCTTGCCGCGCCGGAACTCGCTGCGCCGCCGCACCACATCGAAGCGGTGGTCGAGATAGACCTCCAGCAGCTCCTTGAGCCCCAGCGTCAGCGGCTGGCCGTCGACCAGCGCGACATTGTTGATGCCGAAGGACTCCTCCATCGGCGTCAGCTTGTAGAGCTGCTCCAGCACGGCCTCGGGGTTGAAGCCGTTCTTGATCTCGATGACCAGGCGCAGACCGTGCTCGCGGTCGGTGAGGTCCTTGACGTCCGCGATGCCCAGCAGCTTCTTCGAGCCGACCAGGTCCTTGATCTTCGAAATGACCTTCTCGGGGCCGACCGTGAAGGGCAGTTCGGTGACGACCAGGCCCTTGCGGCGCGCCGTCACGTCCTCCACGGAGACCGTGGCGCGGATCTTGAAGGTGCCGCGCCCCTTCTCGTACGCGTCCCGGACGCCGCCCAGGCCCACGATCCGGCCGCCGGTCGGCAGGTCGGGGCCCGGTACGAACCGCATCAGGGTGTCCAGGTCCGCGGCCGGGTGCTTGATCAGATGGCGGGCGGCGGCGATCACCTCGCCCAGGTTGTGCGGGGCCATGTTGGTCGCCATGCCGACCGCGATCCCGGACGCCCCGTTGACCAGCAGGTTGGGGTAGGCGGCGGGCAGCGCCAGCGGTTCCTGCTCGCTGCCGTCGTAGTTGGGCGCGAAGTCGACGGTGTCCTCGTCGATCGACTCGGTCATCAGCGACGTCGCCGAGGCCATGCGGCACTCGGTGTAGCGCATCGCCGCGGGCGGGTCGTCATTGCCCAGGGAGCCGAAGTTCCCGTGGCCGTCGACCAGCGGCACCCGCATCGAGAAGGGCTGGGCCATACGCACCAGCGCGTCATAGATCGACGCGTCGCCATGGGGGTGCAGCTTGCCCATGACCTCGCCGACGACCCGGGCGCACTTGACGAAGCCGCGCTCGGGCCGCAGGCCCATCTCGTTCATCTGGTAGAGGATGCGCCGGTGCACCGGCTTGAGCCCGTCCCGGGCGTCTGGCAGGGCGCGCGAGTAGATCACCGAGTACGCGTACTCGAGGAAGGAGCCCTGCATCTCGTCGACGACGTCGATGTCGAGAATGCGCTCCTCGAAATCGTCCGGCGGAGGGGTTTTTGTACTGCGGCGGGCCATCGCGCTTGCGGCTCCTTCAACTGCCGAGGCGGGATCTGACGCCGACCATTGTGGACCGGGCCACCGACAAGTGTGGAACGGGCTACTGACAACGCCCCCTCCGCGAGATTCCCCGGCGGGAACTTCGCCAGATGTCGGTGCGCTTGCATACAGTGACAGGACCGCACTTCAAGCGGCTCGCACGCGCTCCATCACGCGATCTGAAGGGACGTACATGCCCATGGGTCACACGGCCACGGAACAAGCCGGCTCCGGCGGCCTGACAGCGACCGAGCACCGGCTGGCCAACGGCCTGCGGGTGGTGCTCTCCGAGGACCACCTGACCCCGGTCGCGGCAATCTGCCTGTGGTACGACGTCGGCTCGCGCCACGAAGTCAAGGGGCGTACGGGTCTGGCTCACCTTTTCGAGCACTTGATGTTCCAGGGCTCGGCGCAGGTCACGGGGAACGGCCACTTCGAGCTGGTGCAGGGCGCCGGCGGCTCGCTCAACGGGACGACCAGCTTCGAGCGGACCAACTACTTCGAGACCATGCCGACCCACCAGGTGGAGCTGGCGCTGTGGCTCGAGGCGGACCGCATGGGGTCGCTGCTGACCGCGCTGGACGAGGAGAGCCTGGAGAACCAGCGCGACGTCGTCAAGAACGAGCGCCGCCAGCGCTATGACAATGTGCCGTACGGCACGGCTTTTGAGCGCCTGGTCGCCATGGCCTACCCCGAGGGCCACCCGTACCACCACACCCCGATCGGCTCGATGGCCGACCTGGACGCGGCCTCCCTGGAGGACGCCCGCGAGTTCTTCCGCACGTACTACGCGCCGAACAACGCGGTGCTGGCGGTCGTGGGCGACATCGACCCCGAGCAGACCCTGGTCTGGATCGAGAAGTACTTCGGCACCATCCCCTCCCACGACGGCAAGCGCCCGCCCCGCGACGGCACCCTGCCGGATGTGATCGGCGGCCAGCTGCGCGAGGTCGTCGAGGAAGAGGTCCCGGCCCGCGCCCTGATGGCGGCCTACCGGCTGCCGCACGACGGCACCCGCGAGGCCGACGCCGCCGACCTGGCGCTGACCGTCCTGGGCGGCGGGGAGTCCTCCCGCCTGCACAACCGCCTGGTGCGGCGGGACCGTACGGCGGTGGCCGCGGGCTTCGGACTGCTGCGGCTGTCGGGCGCCCCCTCGCTCGGCTGGCTGGACGTGAAGACCTCCGGCGGTGTGGAGGTCCCCGACATCGAGGCCGCCGTCGACGAGGAGCTGGCCCGGTTCGCCGAGGAGGGCCCGACCCCGGAGGAGATGGAGCGCGCCCAGGCCCAGCTGGAGCGCGAGTGGCTGGACCGGCTGGCCACCGTCGGCGGCCGCGCCGACGAGCTGTGCCGTTACGCGGTGCTGTTCGGCGACCCGCAGCTGGCGCTGACCGCCGTGTCGCGCGTCCTGCAGGTGACGGCCGAGGAGGTGCGGGCCGTGGCCCAGGCCAGGCTGCGCCCCGACAACCGTGCGGTGCTGGTCTACGAGCCGGTCCAAGGCGCCGAGCAGGCCGACGCCGAGGCCGGCGTCGCCGCCGACGGCGACCACGACGCAGCAGCCGACGACAACGACGCAGAAGGGGAGTCGGCCCAGTGAGCGACGCCGCCACCACCATGACCTTCCACCCGCAGCCGCAGGCGGGTGCCGCCAGGCCGTGGGCCTTCCCGGCACCCGAGCGCACCGAGCTGTCCAACGGGCTGACCGTGCTGCGCTGCCACCGCCCCGGCCAGCAGGTCGTCGCCGTGGAGATCAACCTCGCCGCCCCGCTGGACGCCGAGCCGGCCGGGCTCGACGGCATCGCCACGATCATGGCCCGCGCCCTGTCCGAGGGCACCGACAAGCACACCGCCGAGGAGTTCGCCGCCGAGCTGGAGCGCTGCGGCGCCACTCTGGACGCCCACGCCGACCACCCCGGCGTCCGGGTGTCCCTGGAGGTCCCCGTCTCCCGGCTGCCCAAGGCGCTCGGCCTGCTGGCCGACGCGCTGCGCGCGCCCGCCTTCCCCGAGGGCGAGGTCGAGCGGCTGGTCCGCAACCGCCTGGACGAGATCCCGCACGAGTTGGCCAACCCGGCGCGGCGCGCCTCGATGGCGCTGGCCAAGGAGCTGTTCCCGGCCGAGGCCCGGATGTCCCGGCCGCGCCAGGGCACCCAGGAGACCGTCGAGGGCATCGACGCCGCGGCCGTGCGGGCCTTCTACGAGACGCATGTCCGCCCGTCCACCTCGACCGCCGTGGTCGTCGGCGACCTGGCCGGTGTCGACCTCGACAAGGCGCTGGCCGAATCCCTCGGCGCCTGGACGGGCGGGGCCGCCGAGTCCCGCCCCATGCCGCCGATCACCGCCGACGACACCGGCCGCGTGATCATCGTCGACCGGCCGGGCGCGGTGCAGACCCAGCTGCTCATCGGGCGGATCGGCGCCGACCGCCACGACCGGGTCTGGCCCGCCCAGGTGCTGGGCACCTACTGCCTGGGCGGCACCCTCACCTCCCGGCTCGACCGCGTGCTGCGCGAGGAGAAGGGTTACACGTACGGCGTGCGCGCCTTCGGCCAGGTGCTCCGCTCCGCGGCTCCGGACGCCTCCGGAGGGGCCACGGGCGCCGCGATGCTGGCCATCAGCGGCTCGGTGGCCACCGAGGTCACCGGCCCCGCCCTGGAGGACCTGTGGAAGGTACTGGGCACGCTGAAGGAGGAGGGCCTGACGGACGCCGAGCGCGATGTCGCCGTGCAGAACCTGGTCGGGGTGGCCCCGCTGAAGTACGAGACGGCGGCCGCCGTCGCGGGCACGCTCGCCGACCAGGTCGAGCAGCATCTGCCGGACGACTTCCAGGCGCAGTTGTACGCGCGCCTCGCGGAGACCGGCACGGTGGAGGCGACCGCCGCGGTGGTGAGCGCCTTCCCGACCGACCGGCTGGTCACGGTGCTCGTCGGTGACGCCTCGCAGATCGAGGAGCCGGTCAAGGCGCTCGGCATCGGCGAGGTGCGCGTCATCCAGGGCTGACGGGCCAACAGACCGAGAAACTGACAGATCGACAGGTCGACGGGCCGACCCGACCAGGGAGCAACGGGCCGTCGCCGCAAGGACCCTGGCGCCGCCTCAGGCGCCCGGGTCTCCTTTTGTCGGTCGTTTCCTCGATCGTTTCGTCCGCTTTGTGGCAGAGATTGCTTGTCTGGGTGATCGTGTCTGTGGGGAAACCAACAAAAAAGCGGAACCGTTTGGTGAACGAATGCGATCACGCTTAGCGTCAGTTCGGTTGTCCGCCCGAGACACGCCGCATCCGCGGCACGGGCAACCATCGCCGAGTCCCCGTACGGCGCGAGCCAGGGGAGCCGGGGAACCAACCTCGCCCGTCGCCGCCCGCGGCGCCGGACGGGTGATTCCCAGGGGTGAATCGGACGCCTTCCCCGCGTGGGGGAGGGGCCCGTAGGAGACCTTCCTGCTCCGAACCCGTCAGCTAACCCGGTAGGCGAGAGGAAGGAAAGGAGTGCGCCGGACCATGGCGTTCACCCGTACCGCCGGGAAGCACCGCCGCCCCACCCGGGCCCCCCGCACCACTCGTTCCAACGCCAACCTCGCGGGCATAGCCACGCTGGCCGCCTCCGGTGTGGTCGCCGGCTTCGCCGCCCCCGCCCTCGCGGCGTCGGACGACCCGCGCGGCTTTGAGGACACCGGGCTGCGCCAGGCGGTCGCCATGGACGACCAGCTCGCCGACCAGGTCCAGGCCCAGGCGGAGAGCCAGCAGAGCGCCGCCGAGGAGGCCGCCGCCAAGGCGCAGGCCGAGGCCCAGGCCCGCAAGGAGGCCGCGCGTCAGGCGGCCGAGGCGAAGCGCAAGGCCGAGGCGGCCGCGAAGAAGGCCAAGCAGGAGCGCGAGGCCAAGGAGCGCGCGGCGCGCGAGGCGGAGCGCAAGCGGTTGAACACGTTCGTGTCGCCGATCACCGGCTCGTATCTCTCCACCGGCTACCAGGCGTCCAGCGGCCTGTGGTCGTCCGGCAGCCACACCGGGGTGGACTTCCACGCCTCGTCCGGCACCTCGGTGCACTCCGTCGGCTCCGGCACCGTCGTCGAGGCCGGCTGGGGCGGCGCGTACGGCAACAACATCGTGATCAAGATGAACGACGGCACCTACACCCAGTACGGCCACCTGTCGTCCATCGGCGTCTCCGTCGGCCAGACGGTCACCCCCGGCCAGCAGATCGGCCTGTCCGGCGCCACGGGCAACGTCACCGGCCCGCATCTGCACTTCGAGGCCCGCACCAGCCCCGACTACGGCTCGGACATCGACCCCGTCGCCTACCTGCGCTCGCACGGCGTGAACCTCTGACCACGCCGCCGCACACCTGCCCCTGAACCCGGTCCCCAAGGCCCCGGTCCCGCGGACCGGGGCCTTCGGCGTACTCGCATGGCCGTCCGGGCCATCTGGCTGCCCGGCCGCCCGGCCGCCTGGCCAAAAATATCCATGAAATCTCCGCGCCCATCGGAAATTCCAGCTGTTTAGAATAGAGTCGTTGAACACGCGTCAATCGGCTGCGTTTCGCGGAGATTAAGGCGGAGGTTCAACAATGCGGGACCGGAAGTGAGCGGCGATACGACCGAGATGCCGGGCGGTCGCCGGATTTCGGCGCACGCGGTGTGTACGGCGATCCGCGACGACATCGTCTCCGGCACCTTCGCGCCCGGCAGCCGGCTGATCGAGGAATTCCTCGCCCGGCGCTACGGCGTCTCGCGCGTGCCCGTGCGCGAGGCGCTGCGCACCCTGGAGTCGGAAGGCTTTGTGACCACCCGCAGACACGCGGGAGCATGCGTCGCGGAGCCGTCCGAGCGGGAGGCCGCCGACCTGCTGGACATCCGCGCGCTGCTGGAGCCCCTGGGGGCCGCCCGGGCCGCCCAGCGGCGCAGCGAGGCGCATCTGAAGGTGTTGCGCGGCCTGGTCAGGCTCGGCCAGGAGCGGGCCCGGCGCGGGCAGTTGGGTGAGCTGAGGCCGCTCGGCGACTGGTTCCACGAGACGTTGGCCCAGGCATCCGGCAGCCCGAGTCTGGCCGGGCTGCTGGTGCAGCTGAGGCGCAAGATCGCCTGGGTGTATGCGGTGGAACCGGCCCACAGGCCGGGGCCGTCCGCCCCGGGCACCACCCTGCGCTCCGACTTCTCGCTGCGGGCCGTGGCGTCCTGGGACGAGCACGGCGCGCTGGTCGACGCGGTGGCGCGCGGCGACGCCGACCGCGCGCGGGCGCTGGCCGCGGCGCATGCCGAGCGCTCGATGTCGGAATACCGGCTGCGTCGCCCCGTCCGTGTGAGGAGTTCGAAACATTCCGTAAACACGGCGGGCGTCCGGAATTAACAGCGGCCCCGTATACAACTTCTAAGAATTGCCGCCGGTGTGTCGCGGCCGTGGATTTCCGCGGCCGCGTATTTCGCGTTCCCGTATTGCGTAGCCCGGTATTCGTTTTCGTATCGCGTTGGATAAACAGTGCGGCCGCGGTCCCCTGTCATGGGTCACCGCGGCCGCGCCGTGTGAATTTATTGGGCGGAGCCAGTCAGACGGTCTCCGGAAGCTCCTCCAGCCCCTCCGCGACCAGCTTGGCCAGGCGGTCGAGCGCGACCTCCGCGTCGTCCGACGCGGAGGCCAGGACGACCTCCTCGCCGCCCTGGGCGCCCAGGCCGAGCACGGCGAGCATGGAAGCGGCGTTGACCGGGGTGCCGTCCGCCTTGGCGATCGTGATGGGGACGCCGGCGGCGGTGGCCGCCCGGACGAAGATCGACGCGGGGCGGGCGTGCAGGCCCTCGGCCCAGCCGATGTTGACGCGGCGCTCAGCCATGGTGTTGCCCTTCAGGTGCGGGGTTGCCGTTGTCTAGACCAATATCATACGGGCGTGCGTGTCTGGGTCTGTCCGGAACGGTGTCCGAGTAGGCCCGGCCATGCCCGTACAGGTCCGATTATGGACTTTCCCTCGACACCTCCCCGTAACGCAAGGGTGTCCGCCATTCGGACGTCCGGATCCATGTCCGCCCGGGCCGTAGTCTTGGCCGCATGCGGCAGCCGTCCGACACCCACGCCTACCCGGCCCACTGGGAGGCCGATGTGGTGCTCCGCGACGGTGGCACCGCCCGGATCCGCCCCATCACAGCCGATGACGCGCAGCGCCTGGTCAGCTTCTACGAGCGGGTCTCGGACGAGTCCAAGTACTACCGCTTCTTCGCGCCCTACCCCCGGCTCTCCGACCGCGACGTGCACCGCTTCACGCACCACGACTACGTCGACCGGGTGGGCTTGGCCGCGACGGTCGGGGACGAGTTCATCGCCACGGTCCGCTACGACCGGATCGACGGCCACGGCCTGCCCTCGACGGCGCCGGCCGACGAGGCCGAGGTCGCGTTCCTCGTCCAGGACGCCCACCAGGGCCGCGGGGTGGCCTCCGCCCTCCTCGAGCACATCGCCGCCGTCGCCCGCGAGCGCGGGATCCGCCGCTTCGCCGCCGAGGTGCTGCCCGCCAACACCAAGATGATCAAGGTGTTCACGGACGCGGGCTACACCCAGAAGCGCAGCTTCGAGGACGGCGTCGTCCGCCTGGAGTTCGACCTCGAACCCACAGACCGCTCCCTGGCCGTCATGCGCGCCCGCGAGCAGCGCGCCGAGGCCCGCTCCGTACAGCGGCTGCTGGCCCCCGGCTCCGTCGCCGTCATCGGCACCGGGCGCGCCCCGGGCGGCGTCGGCCGCACCGTGCTGCGCAACCTCCTCGACGGCGGGTTCAGCGGGCGCGTGTACGCCGTCAACCGCGCCTTTCCCGGGGAACAGGACCGGCTGGATCCCGAGGGCGTCCCGGCCCACCGCTCGATCCACGAGATCGACGGCCCGGTCGACCTCGCCGTCGTCGCCGTCCCCGCCGTCCAGGTGCCCTCCGTGGTCGCGGACTGCGGCGACAGCGGCGTCCAGAGCCTCGTCGTGGTCTCCGCCGGCTACGCGGAGAGCGGGCCGGAAGGCCGCGACCGGCAGCGCGAGCTGGTCCGCCAGGCGCGCACCTACGGCATGCGGATCATCGGCCCCAACGCCTTCGGCGTCATCAACACCGCCGACGGCGTGCGGCTGAACGCCTCCCTCTCGCCGCGGCTGCCCGCCCCCGGGCGGCTCGGCCTGTTCACCCAGTCCGGGGCGATAGGCATCGCGCTGCTGTCAGGGCTCGACCTGCGTGGCGCGGGGACCGCCGGGGTCTCCACCTTCATCTCCGCGGGCAACCGCGCCGACGTCTCCGGCAACGACGTCCTGCAGTACTGGTACGACGACCCGCGGACCGACGTCGCCCTGATGTACCTCGAGTCCATCGGCAATCCCCGCAAGTTCACCCGGCTCGCCAAGCGCACGGCCGCGGTCAAGCCGGTCGTGGTCGTCAAGGGCGCCCGCCACAGCGGCAGCGCCCCCACCGGCCACGCCGTCCCCGCCCCCGGCATCCCGGACGCCACCGTCTCCGCCCTGCTGCGGCAGGCGGGCGTCATCCGGGTCGATACGGTCACCGAGCTCGTCGACGCCGGGCTGCTGCTCGCCTCCCAGCCGCTCCCCGGCGGCCCGCGCATCGCCATCCTGGGCAACTCCGACTCCCTGGGGCTGCTCACCTACGACGCCTGCCTCACCGACGGGCTGCGCCCGCTGCCGCCCCGCGACCTGACCACGGCCGCCGCCCCCGACGACTTCCGGCGAGCCCTCTCCGCGGCCCTCGCCGACGACGCGTGCGACGCGGTCGTCGTCACCGCCATCCCCGGCGTCGGCGCCGCCGCCGCGGCCGACCTCGCCCGGGAGATGCGTGGCGCGGCCGCCGAGGCCGCGGCGTGCGGTGCGGCCAAGCCGGTGGCGGTGGTCCACCTGCAGATCCCAGGGCTCGCCGAGGCCCTGGCGGAGCCGTGGGACGCCCCTGGTGCCGGGGGCCGGGACGACGGGGGCGGGGGCGCCGCGGCTGACGAGGCGCCCTTCCCGGCCCCGCGGATCCCCGCCTACCCGGCCGCGGAGCGGGCCGTACGGGCCCTCGCCGAGGCCGTGGGGTACGCGCGGTGGCGGCGCCAGGCCGAGGAGCCCGGCCGGGTCCCCGAGTACGAGGACATCGACGAGGCGGGCGCCGCGGCCGACATCGACGTACTGCTCGCGCCGACCGAAGGCGAGCCGACGGCGCAAGCCCAGACCGAGGAGGCCCCGACCGAAGCCACCCCGACCGACGGCGCCCCCCGCCCCCAGGCCGCCGCCGCGGCGCCCGAGGCGTCGACGGACGCCCACGCCCCGTACACCGTCACCCTCTCCGCCCCCGACGCCCAGCGCCTCCTCGCCCGCTACGGCGTCAGCGTGTTGCCCGCGCTCCCCGCGCCCGACCCGGACGCCGCCGTACGGGCCGCGGCCAGGCTCGGCTTCCCCGTCGCGCTCAAGACCACCGCCCCCCAGCTGCGCCACCGCGCCGACCTGGGCGGAGTGCGTCTCGACCTCGGCGGCGAGGCGGAACTCCGACGCGCCTACGCCGAGTTGACCGACTACCTCGGCGCCCCCGAGGAGCTGCGGCTCGTCGTGCAGCGGATGGCCCCGCGCGGCGTCGACACCGTCGTACGGGCCGCCATCGATCCCGCCGCCGGGGCGGTGCTCTCCTTCGGGCTCGCCGGAGCCCCCTCCGAACTGCTCGGGGACACCGCCCACCGGCTCGTTCCGGCCACCGACCGGGACGCCGCCGAGCTGATCAGATCCATCCGGACCGCACCCCTCCTGTTCGGCTGGCGCGGCTCAAGACCAGTCGACACCGCGGCGCTCGAAGAACTCCTGCTGCGGGTGTCCCGCATGGTGGACGACCATCCCGAGGTGGTCTCCGTCGACCTCGAACCGGTCGTCGTCGCCCCGCACGGCCTGTCCGTGCTCGGCGCGGCCGTCCGGCTGGCCCCGCCGCCCCCGCGCACCGACCTCGGCCCCCGCCACCTGCCCAGCTACTGACGTCCGCGGCCACGGCCGGCATGGGCGCCGGTGTCGGTGCGGCCCCGTAGGATGGGCACATGGCGAAGACCGGTACGACGACCCAGGGGCTGCGCGCGGCGATCGAGCGCAGTGGCTATTACCCGGCACTCGTTGCCGAAGCGGTGGAGGCCGCCGTGGGTGGTGAGCCGGTCGTCTCGTATCTGGTCCATCAGGAGACCACCTTCGACTCCAACGAGGTCCGCCGCCATGTCACGGTCCTCGTCCTGACCGGCACCCGCTTCATCGTCAGCCACACCGACGAGCAGGCCGCCGACGGCACCTCCCCGTCGCCGTACGCCACCACCTCCACCGAGTCCGTGAAGCTGCAGCGGATCTCCTCGGTCGTGCTGAGCCGGGTCGTGGCCAACCCCGAGTCGTACACCCCTGGCACGCTGCCCCGCGAGGTGGTCCTCACCATCGGCTGGGGCGCGGTCAACCGCCTCGACCTCGAGCCCGCCGCCTGCGGCGACCCCAACTGCGAGGCCGACCACGGCTACACCGGCTCCTCGACCGCCGACGACCTGAGCCTGCGGGTCAGCGAGGCGGGCGACGGCCCCGACAGCGTCCGGCAGACCCTCGCCTTCGCCCAGTCGCTCTCGGAAGCCACCGCGGAAACGCCGGACACAGGCCGCTGATGTCCGACTCCATCGCGGGCTCCGCCACCGCCTCCCCCTGGCAGGAGCCCGAGCCCCAGCCGCTCGACCCGCGCTCCGCCCCCGTGCCGCGCTACGGCACGGGTTCGCTCGCCGATCTGCTGCCCGCCGTCGCCGCAGGCCAGGGCGTCCCGAATCTGTCCTCCGGACTTACCCTCGCGCCTGCCGACCGCGTATGCGTGTTCCTGATCGACGGCCTCGGCTGGGAGCTGCTGCGTGCCCACCCCGCCGAAGCGCCCTTTCTGACCTCGCTGCTGCCCGGCTCGCTGGGCGGCACCGGGGCGCCGATCACGGCGGGCTTCCCCTCCACCACCGCGACCTCGCTGGCCTCCGTCGGCACGGGCCTGCCGCCCGGCGCCCACGGTCTGCCCGGCTATACGGTGGCCGACCCCGCCACCGGCCAGCTGATGAACCAGCTGCGCTGGCAGCCGTGGACGGATCCGCACGCCTGGCAGCCGTACCCCACCGTCTTCCAACTGGCCGACGCCGCGGGTGTGCACACCTGCCAGGTGTCCGCCCCGACCTTCGCCGAGACCCCGCTCACCAAGATCGCGCTGAGCGGCGGCACCTTCCTCGGCCGGCTCTCCGGCGAGGAGCGGATGGATCTCGCGGCCGAGCGGTTGGCCGCGGGCGACCGCTCGCTCGTCTACACGTACTACAGCGAAGTCGACGGCAAGGGGCACCGCTTCGGCGTCGACTCCGAGGAGTGGCGCGCCCAGCTGCGCTATGTGGACGGGCTCGTCCAGCGCCTCGCCGAGCAACTGCCGCCCCGCGCTGCCCTCTACGTGACCGCCGACCACGGCATGATCGACGTCCCCTTCGACCCGGAGTCGCGGATCGACTTCGACGAGGACTGGGAGCTGCGGGCCGGGGTCGCCCTGTTGGGCGGCGAGGGCCGCGCCCGCCATGTGTACGCGGTCCCCGGCGCGGCGGGCGATGTGCTGGCGGTGTGGCGCGAGGTGGTCGGCGAGCGGATGTGGGTGGCGAGCCGTGACGAGGCCATCGAGGCGGGCTGGTTCGGGCGGCCGGAGGACGGCGGCGGCGTGGACGAGCGGGTGTACCGGCGGATCGGCGATGTGGTGGCCGCCGCCAGCGCGGATGTCGCGATCGTCGCATCGCGGACCGAGCCGAAGGAGTCGGCGATGGTGGGGCTGCACGGCTCGATGACCCCTGTCGAGCAGCTTGTCCCGCTGCTCGAAGTACGCTCCTGAGCCGTCCCGCTCCACTCCGCCCCGCCCGTCCCGACCGTACGAAAGGCCCCGCCACCCCATGCCCGAGCTGGTGTTCTTCTCCGGAACCATGGACTGCGGAAAGAGCACCCTCGCTCTGCAGATCGAGCACAACCGCTCGGCGCGCGGCCTGCAGGGCATGATCTACACCCGGGACGACCGGGCGGGCCGGGGCAAGCTCTCCTCGCGGCTGGGGCTGGTCACCGAGGCCGTCGAGGCGGGGGACGACCTCGACTTCTACGCCCATGTGGTCGGGATCCTCACGGCCGGGGGCCGCGCCGACTATGTGATCGTGGACGAGGCGCAGTTCCTCGCCCCGTCCCAGATCGACCAGCTCGCCCGCGTCGTGGACGACCTCGGGCTCGACGTCTTCGCCTTCGGCATCACCACCGACTTCCGCAGCAAGCTCTTCCCCGGCTCCCAGCGGCTGGTCGAGCTCGCGGACCGGATCGAGGTGCTGCAGGTCGAGGCGTTGTGCTGGTGCGGGGCCCGCGCCACGCACAACGCCCGTACCGTCGGCGGCGAGATGGTCGTCGAGGGTGCCCAGGTCGTCGTCGGCGACGTCAACCAGCCCGGGGCCGAGGTGGGTTACGAGGTGCTGTGCCGGCGCCACCACCGGCGCCGCATGACGGCCGCGGCCGCCCGCGCCGCCACGCTGTCGCCGGACGTGCTCCCCGTCGATCCCGCGGCGGCCCCGGCCCCTGTGCCACACGACGCCCGAACAACGCCCCGGACCGCCCCCTAGACGACCTTCAGCGGCCCCTCAGCGGCCCGTCAGCCGTCCGTCCCGACCAGGGCGAAGGCCGCCCCCTCCGGGTCCGTGACGGTGGCCGTACGCCCCGCCGCGCCGTCCTGGGGCGGCAGGACGACATAGCCGCCCAGCTCGGTCACCTGGCGCACGGCCTTGTCCACGTCGGCCACCGCGAAGTACGTCCGCCAGTGCGGGCCCCGGTCGCGCGGCAGGGCGCCGCCCATGCCGTGGATCGCGGCCACCGGCCGCCCCGCCACCCGCAGGGTCAGCGCATCGGACCCGGGCTCGGGGGCCGGGCCGGGGCCGTCCGCAGTCCAGGGCTCGCTGTGGCAGCCGAAGACCATGTCGTAGAACTTGCCGACGGCCGAGGAGTCCCGGGTCATCAGCTCGTGCCAGACCGGGGAGCCCGGCGCTCCGATCTCCTCGGCGCCCAGGTGCTCGCGCGCCTGCCATACGCCGAAGGCCGCGCCCTGCGGGTCGGCCGCGAGGGCCATCCGGCCCGCCTCGCCCGCGTCCAGCGGGCCCACGGCCACGGTGCCGCCGCAGGCGCGGATCAGCTCCGCCGTCTCGTCGGCGTCGTCGGAGGCCAGGTACGTCGTCCAGGCGACCGGGAGGTGGCGCTCCGGAGGCAGTTCGCCCAGTCCCGCGACCGGCCGGTCGCCGATCCGCGCGCGTACGTACGCGCCCAGGTGCTCCGGCCCCGGGGTGAACTCCCAGCCGAACAGGGCGTGGTAGAACTCCTGCGTCGCGGCCAGGCTGTGCACCATCAGGCTCGTCCAGCAAGGCGTGCCCGGCGTGTGCCGAGTCGCTGCCTCGGTCATCGTCACTCTCTCCTCGGACCGTTGTGGTGTCCGTGCGGCTCCGGCCGGCCCGCTGGTGCGCGGGGCGGTGATGGGGGTGGCGCCCGACAGATATTCGCACCCCCTGTCGCAACGCGCGCCCTGGCCGCGCCGCAATTCGCGGCTCCTGCCAGGACAATGCCCGCTTTCGAGCCCCGCATCCGTTTCCAGGCCATGGCCGCGAGGTGTCCGTCGTCTGTACGGAGGGTGATCGAGTGGGCCAATCGTCGCAGACGTATCTACGCAAAGATGGTGCCCATGAATGCCATCATCACCGCATCCGATCTCATGGACGAGCTGGCGGGGGAGCAACCGCCGCTCCTCCTGGACGTCCGCTACCAGCTGGGCGGCCCGCCCGGCCGCCCTGTCTACGAGGCCGGGCACCTCCCCGGTGCGGTCTACGTCGACCTGGAGGCCGAACTCGCGGGCCCCGCGGGCGCGGCCGGCCGCCACCCGCTGCCAGACCTGTCCATCTTCGCCGCCGCGATGCGCCGGGCGGGAGTCCGTGCGGACCGGCGCGTGGTGGCGTACGACGGCGGACAGGGGTGGGCGGCGGCGCGCGCCTGGTGGCTGCTGCGCTGGGCGGGCCACCCGTCCGTACGTGTCCTCGACGGCGGCCTGGCCGCCTGGACCGGGCACGACGGCCCGCTGAGCACCGAGACGACCACCCCGC
This sequence comes from Streptomyces sp. NPDC059679, assembly GCF_042734105.1. Classification (NCBI taxonomy): domain Bacteria; kingdom Bacillati; phylum Actinomycetota; class Actinomycetes; order Kitasatosporales; family Streptomycetaceae; genus Streptomyces; species Streptomyces sp. NPDC059679. The sequence continues at coordinate 15,641 of NZ_JBHWES010000085.1, forward strand.
CCGAGGGCGACTTCGAGCCCCGGCCCGGCGCCCTCCCGCTGCTGGACGCGGACGGCGCGGCGGCGCTCGCCCGGCGCGGACTGCTGCTGGACGCGCGGGCCGCCGAGCGGTATCGGGGCGAGGTGGAGCCGATCGACCCCGTGGCCGGGCATATCCCGGGGGCGGTCTCGGCGCCGACGATGGAGAACGTCACCCCCGAGGGCCGGTTCCTGCCCGCCGACCGGCTGGCCGAGCGCTTCGCCGGGCTCGGCGCCACCGAGGAGGCCGAGGTGGGGGTCTACTGCGGCTCGGGCGTCTCGGCCGCTCACCAGGTGCTGGCGCTGGCGGTCGCGGGCGTCCCGGCGGCCCTGTACGTCGGCTCCTGGAGCGAGTGGTCCGCCGACTCCACCCGTCCGGTGGCCACCGGCCCCGACCGCGGCTGAGGAGCACACACGTCCGGGCCTCGCCGTCGTACTCCGACGGCGAGGCCCGGCCAGCGTGAAACTGCCGCCGCTACTCCTGTTTCTTGCGGCGGGTGCCGAAGACGATCTCGTCCCAGCTCGGCACCGCCGCCCGGCGGCCCGGACGCACGCCGTCCGCCTCCGCCTGACGGTCCGTGGTGCCGGTCAGCCGATCGCGGTGGCCGGCGACCGAACGGGGCATCAGGACGTCCGCGTACGCCGAACCGGCGCTGGCCGCCGGGGCCGGGGGCTCGACGGGCTCGGGCTCCTCGACGGGCTCGTCCGCCGGGGAGGCCGGGCTGGGCGCGTCCGGCACGACCATGTCGCCCCGGAAGTTCGGCACGGCTTCCAGCAGGCTGGTGAGCGAGTCCCGCTCGCCACCGAGGCCGTCCTCCACCGAGGCGGACGCCACCGTGGAGTCGGACTCGCCGTCGCCTCGCTCGAACGAGCCCGGCCGGTCGCGCTCTCGATCACGGTCCCGGTCACGCGGCAGCCGGGCGATCCGCGGTACGAACGGGAAGCTCGGCTCCGGGGTGTCGTCGGCCTCGCCGATCAGCGCCCGGGCCTCGTCGTCCACGGCCTGGACGAGCCGCCGGGGCGGGTCGTAGGTCCAGCTGGCCGAGTGCGGCTCTCCGGCCACGCGGTAGACCAGCAGCACCTCCCAGGTGCCGTCGTCCCGCCGCCAGGAGTCCCACTGCGCGGTGTCCTTCTCCGCGCCGCGCAGCAGCAGCCGCTCCGCGACGGCCTCGCCGAGCTGCGGCCCGGCGTTCTCACCGGGGCGGCGCACGGGTGTTTTGCGGGCGCGCTCGGCCATGAAGGCGCGCTCCGCGAGCACCGGACCCTCGAAGCGGCGCACGCGGTCGACGGGGATGCCCGCCATCTGTGCGACCTCTTCGGCCGAGGCGCCGGCGCGTATACGGGCCTGGATGTCGCGCGGCCGCAGATGGCTCTCGACCTCGATCTCGATCTGGCCGAGCCGAGCGCGGTCATTGCGCACGGCGGCGCGCAGACGCTCGTCGATGGGAAGTGTGTACTCCGTGCTGTCCGCAGCCTTGAGCACCAGCCGTGTGCCGTCGTTGCTGACGGCCACGACACGCAGTTCGGGCATGGGGACCTCCCGGGTGGTGCCTGCCGACGTCACGGTTGCGTCGCTGCTCTCCCGCTAGACGAGTGTGGCGTGCCCGGGTGCAGCCTGCCACAACTTTGCCGAGTTGCCCGGCGTGTCGGGCCTGCGCCCCGATCCGCCGTTATGGCACGGTGACCTGTTTGCAGCCCAAAGCGACGGCGCCGTCGCTCGGGGCAGCGATCCCCATGTCATGTCGCGGCGCCGCCGGTTGAGTTGCCGCCTTTTGACCCCTCCCGTTGGGTCCGGGCGGCCGGACGGGAAAGCGGGGCCAGGGACCGCAACAGTACTCCATTCGGGCCGCTCAGGTGGAGCGGCGCGCCAGTCAAGTTCTCGCCGCGGGGGGCCTGTGGACCATGAACTGGGCGGCGTGGGGCGTGATGTGGGGGCTAAGTTTCACATGATCGACAGAAACGGAACGATCTCCTTCGATTTTGCTCGCTTCCCTTCACGGATGGGAACGAATGTGCGGGCAGGGGCGGATGGGGTCGGGGTGGGTGCCGAGAGCGGGGGTGAGGGTGGGGTGCGTCAGTCGCCCACGACCCGCCGCAGATAGTCGTTGCCGAACAGCCGCTCCGGGTCCAGCCGGTCGCGGATGGCCGTGAACTCCCCGAACCGCGGATAGGCCCCCGCCAGATACGCGGCGTCGCGGCTGTGCAGCTTGCCCCAGTGCGGGCGCCCGCCGTGCGCGGTCATGATCTGCTCGGTCGCCGTGAAGTACGCCCGGTGCGGGGTGCCCCGGTACAGGTGCACCGCGATGTAGGCGGTGTCCCGGCCCGAGGCGGTGGACAGCGGGATGTCGTCGGCCGGTGCGGTGCGCACCTCCACCGGGAAGCTGACTCTCAGCCCCGAGCGCTCCACGGTCGCCTTGAGCTCGCGCAGCACCGTGACCGCGGCCTCGCGCGGCACCGCGTACTCCATCTCCACGAAGCGGACCCGGCGCGGACTGGTGAAGACTTTGTAAGGGATGTCCGTGTACGTGCGGGCCGACAGCGCCCGGCTGGAGATCTTGGCGATGCCGGGGATGGTGGCGGGGACCGCCCGCCCCACCGAACAGGCCACCTGGAAGATGCCGTTGGACAGCAGCTCGTCGTCGACCCAGCCGCTCACCCGGCCCAGCGGGGCGGCGGGCCCGTCGGTGCGGTTATTGCGCTTGGTGTTGCAGCTGCCCGTATGCGGGAACCAGTAGAACTCGAAGTGTTCGTTCTCCGCGACAAGTTGGTCGAAATCGGCCATGACCCGGTCGAAGGGCATGGGTTCCTCGTGCGCGGTGAGCAGGAACTCCGGCTCCACGGCGAAGGTGATCGCGCTCACCACGCCCAGTGCGCCGAGCCCGATCCGGGCGGCGGAGAAGATCTCCGGATTCTCCTCGGCCGAGCAGCGCAGCACCGAGCCGTCCGCCGTCACCAGCTCCAGACCTCTGATCTGGGCGGCGATCGACGCGCTGGTCCGGCCCGTCCCGTGGGTGCCGGTGGCGGTGGCCCCGGCCACCGTCTGCTCCATGATGTCGCCCATATTGGTCAGCGACAGGCCGTGCGCCGCCAGGGTGTGGTTGAGCTGCCACAGCGGGGTGCCCGCCGCGACGGTCACCGTCCCCGCCTCCCGGTCGATCTCCCGGATCCCGGCCAGTCGCTCGGGGCGTATCAGCAGCCCGTCCGTGGCGGCCGCGGCGGTGAAGGAGTGGCCGGTGCCCACCGCCTTGACCCGCAGGCCCTCCTCGGCCGCGTGGCGCACCACCTCGGCCAGCTCCGCGGTCGACGAGGGGGCGATGCTCCGGGCCGGCCGGGCGATCACATTGCCCGCCCAGTTACGCCACACGCCGTTCCGGCTGGTCCTCATGGTCCTTACGGTCTTTACGGCCATCCGCGCCCGACCCCTCCCGCTGTGGCGCCGGCCGCAGCCGGCGGTACCCGAGGAACGCCACCGCCGCCGCGAACGCCCCGGCCACGGCCGGCACCGCGTACCCCGCGCGCGCTCCGGCGGCGTCGACCACCCATCCGGCGGCCGACGAGCCGAGCGCCACCCCGATCGAGAGCCCGGTGCTCACCCAGGTCATGCCCTCGGTCAGTTTCGCGCGTGGCACGAGCTGTTCGACCAGGGCCATGGTGGTGACCATCGTCGGTGCGACGGCCAGGCCCGCGACGAAGAGCGCCACGGCCAGAAACGAAAGGTTCCCGACCAGTTGGAGGGGGATCATACTCACGGCGATCGCACAGACACCCAGCAGCCACCTGCGGGGGGCCGAACCCTTCAGACGCAGCAGCCCGAAGACCGCGCCCGCCAGGCAGGAGCCCGCCGCGTAGATGGCGAGTACGACGCTGGCCGCGGCCTTGTTGCCCTGCTCCTCGGCGAACGCCACCGTCACCACGTCGATCGCCCCGAAGAGCGCGCCCACGGCGGCGAAGGCGGTCATCAGCACCATGAGCCCGGCCGAGCGCAGCGCCGAGCCGCCGGTGTGGTGCTCGCGCGGATGCGGTACGGGCTCGGTGGCGCGCTGCGCGGTCAGCGCCAGCACCCCGACCGCCAGGAAGCAGCCGGCCAGCAGCGGGCCCGCCTCCGGGAACCAGGCGGTGGAAAGACCGACGGACAGGATCGGGCCGACGATGAAGCAGACCTCGTCGACGACGGACTCGAAGGCGTACGCGGCATGCAGCCGGTGCGGCGTGTCACGGTAGATCGCCGCCCAGCGGGCCCGCACCATCGCCCCGATGCTCGGCACGCACCCGGCCGCGGCGGCGAACGCGAACAGCGTCCAGTCCGGCCAGCGCAGATGCGCGCTCAGCAGCAGCCCGGCGACGGCGGTGAGCGCGACGAGGGCGGCCGGGCGCAGCACCCGGCGCTGGCCGTGCCGGTCCACCAGCCGGGAGACCTGAGGGCCCAGCGCCGCCGAGGAGATCGAAAGCGCGGCCGACACCGCGCCCGCCAGTCCGTACCGGCCGGTGAGCTCGGAGATCATCGTGACCACGCCGATGGCGGTCATCGAGATCGTCAGCCGGCCGGGGAACCCCGCGGCGGCGAAGCCCTTGGTGCCGGGGGCGGCGAATATCGCGCGATAGGGGCCGGGGCTGGGCAAGGGAGGGCTCCGCGGTGGGCAAGTTCTGGCAGGGGTGCCAGGGGTGACAGGGGTGATGAGCAGGTGAGCGGATAATCGGTTGAGCCGGTAAGGAACGTAGGCGCCGAGACAGATTACGGCCATCCACAGGGCCGCGCAGGTCTATTTCCCGCCCGTCAGTGCCGGGTGGCAGGATCGGGGACATGCCGGAACAGCCAGCCCAGCCATCCCCCGCTCGATCTTCCGCTCCGTACGACGCCCTGCTGCTGCTCTCCTTCGGCGGTCCGGAGGGCCCCGAGGACGTGGTGCCGTTCCTGGAGAACGTGACGCGCGGCCGCGGCATCCCGCGTGAGCGGCTGAAGGAGGTGGGCCGGCATTACTTCCTCTTCGGCGGTGTCAGCCCGATCAACGAGCAGAACCGCGAGCTGCTGCAGGCGCTGCGCAAGGATTTCGCCGAGCACGGCCTCGACCTGCCGGTCTACTGGGGCAACCGCAACTGGGCGCCCTATCTGACCGACACCCTGCGCGAGATGGCCGCCGACGGCCGCCGCCGCGTGCTGGTGCTGGCCACCAGCGCGTACGCCTCGTACTCCGGCTGCCGCCAGTACCGCGAGAACCTTGCCGACGCGCTGACCGTGCTCGAGGCGGAGGGCCTGGAGACGCCGCGCGTCGACAAGCTGCGGCACTACTTCAACCATCCCGGCTTCGTCCGGCCCATGGTCGACGCGACGCTCGCCGCGCTGGCCGAGCTGCCCGAGGCCGTACGCGCCGGGGCGCACCTCGCCTTCACCACGCACTCCATCCCGACCGCCGCCGCCGACACCTCCGGCCCGCCCCAGGGCCATGGGGACGGCGGCGCCTATGTCGCCCAGCACCTGGACGTGGCCCGGCTGATCGCCGACGCGGTGCGCGAAGAGACCGGCGTGGAGCACTCCTGGCGCCTCGTCTACCAGTCGCGCAGCGGCGCCCCGCACATCCCGTGGCTGGAGCCGGACATCTGCGACCACCTGGAGGAGCTGCACGGCGCGGGCGCCCCCGCCGCCGTGATGGTCCCGATCGGCTTCGTCTCCGACCACATGGAGGTCAAGTACGACCTCGACACGGAGGCGGCGGCCAAGGCCGAGGAGCTGGGGCTGCCGGTCGCGCGCGCCTCGACGGTGGGCGCGGACCCGCGCTTCGCGGCCGCGGTGCGCGATCTGGTCCTGGAGCGCGCGGCCGCCGAGCGCTTCGCCGCCGGCCGGGAGACGGCCGCGCCGACGCGCTGCGCGCTGGGCGCGCTCGGCCCGAGCCACGACCTCTGCCCGGCGGGCTGCTGCCCGGCCCGGGCGCCGCGGCCCGCCGCCGCGGGCGAGGACTGAGCGCACGACCGCACCGCCCCGGGAGCCGAGCCCCGACCACCGGCCCGCCAACGTCGTCGGCGCCGCCCGCATGCCCTTCCGTCCGCCCGCATGCCTTTAAGGAGCACGATGACCGACCCGCTCACGACCGAACTCCTCGACGTCGCCCTGGAGGCCGCCCGCCGGGCGGGAGACCTGCTCCGTGACGGCCGCCCGGCCGACCTCGGCGTGGCCGCCACCAAGACCAGCCCCATCGACGTGGTCACCGAGATGGACCTGGCCGCCGAGAAGCTGATCACGGACTTCCTCTCCGAGCGCCGTCCCGACGACGGCGTGCTGGGGGAGGAGGGCGCGAGCACCGAGGGCAGCAGCGGGGTGCGCTGGGTGATCGACCCGCTCGACGGCACGGTCAACTACCTCTACGGCCTGCCGGCCTGGGCGGTGAGCATCGCCGCCGAGCGGGACGGCGAGGCGGTCGTGGGTGTGGTGACGGCCCCGATGCGCCGCGAGACGTACCACGCGGTGCTCGGCGGCGGTGCCTACCTCGTAGCCGAGGGGCAGGAGCGGGGGGAGCGGGTGCGCTGCCGTCCCGCGCCCGCGCTGGATCAGGCGCTCGTGGGCACCGGCTTCGGCTACCTCACCGAGCGGCGCATCGGCCAGGCCGAGGTGGTCCGCGCCCTGGTGCCCAAGGTGCGCGACATCCGGCGCGGCGGGTCGGCGGCCATCGATCTGTGCGATGTGGCGTGCGGCCGGCTCAACGGCTACTACGAGCGCGGGCTGAACCCGTGGGACTACGCGGCCGGTGCGCTGATAGCCCGCGAGGCGGGCGCACTGACCGGCGGGCGGCCGGGGATCGCGGCCTCGGGCGAGCTCATCATCGCCGCGCCCCCGGGCCTCTTCGAGCCGCTGCAGGGGCTCCTGGAGGACCTGGGCGCCTGGCACGACTGACCCTGTGACGCCCGTGCGCCCGTACGGCTGCCCGTACGGGCGTCAGACCCGTTGAACGCGGTCTGAACGCAGCACGACGCCCCGGTGCCGCAAGGGCAGCCGGGGCGTCGCAGAGTTGCTGAGCGCGGGTGCCGGGAGATCGCCGTCAGGCGATGGCGCCGACCTCCACGCCGTGCTCGGCGGCAAGCCGACGCAGGTCTTCGAGCTCCGACAGCTCGACATCGGCAAGGTAGTCGTCGCCCGTCTCACGGGCGCGAGTGAGATCGGACTGGGTGGTCTCTATACGCTGCAGAATGCCTGCGGTGAACGCGTCCATGTGCGCCCCCTCGTCGTGGGTCGGTGGCACGGGGGTGTGCCGGGGCGGGACGATCACGTGCGTGGTCCCTGCTGGTGACAGAGATGCTTGTGGGATGCCACATACAGGGCGTGATCGGGGTGTGCAGTCGTCCTCCCCATCGCTCTGTGAGGGGAAACCTCCGCACAAAAAGAATCTTGAGCAGACCCTTCCGGATCCCCCTTACCGCCGGTTTATGAGCCTTCGAGGCAGGATGGAGGCGCCGGGCGCCGATCGAGTCCGGCCGGATCGAGCCCGCCGGGCACTCCATGACGCCCGTAAGGCACCCAAGGGAAGGACCCACGAACGTGCGTGTACTCGTCGTCGAGGACGAGCAGCTGCTCGCCGATGCGGTGGCCACCGGACTGCGCCGGGAGGCCATGGCCGTCGACGTCGTGTACGACGGGGCCGCCGCCCTGGAGCGCATCGCCGTCAACGACTACGACGTGGTCGTCCTCGACCGGGACCTTCCGCTGGTCCACGGCGACGATGTGTGCCGCAAACTCGTCGAGCTCGGCATGCCCACCCGGGTGCTGATGCTGACCGCCTCCGGCGACGTCAGCGACCGCGTCGAGGGGCTGGAGATCGGCGCGGACGACTATCTGCCCAAGCCCTTCGCCTTCAGCGAGCTGATCGCCCGCGTACGGGCTCTCGGCCGCCGCACCACGGTCGCCCTGCCGCCGGTGCTGGAGCGCTCCGGGATCAAGCTGGACCCCAACCGACGTGAGGTCTTCCGGGACGGCCGGGAGGTCCAGCTGGCACCCAAGGAGTTCGCGGTGCTCGAGGTGCTGATGCGCAGCGAGGGCGCCGTCGTCTCCGCCGAGCAGCTGCTGGAGAAGGCGTGGGACGAGAACACCGACCCGTTCACCAACGTGGTCCGGGTCACCGTCATGACCCTGCGCCGCAAGCTCGGCGAGCCCGCGGTGATCGTCACGGTGCCCGGCTCCGGCTACCGGATCTGATCGGGCATGGCCACGACCCCGATTCCGCCCACCGCACCACCCAAGCCCAGCTGGGACCCGCGGCCGGCGGCGAGCCCGCGTCCTCCCTGGCTGCGGCCCACGATCCGGATACGGCTCACCCTCCTGTACGGCGGGATGTTCCTGATCGCCGGCGTGGTGCTGCTGACGATCATCTATCTGCTGGCGGCGGACGTCCTTCAGGGGAGCAGCAAGCTCCCTTTCCAGATCATCAAGATGGACTACAGCCTCACCGACCGCACCTGTGATCTGCCCAGCCAGGGCAGCACCACGCTGTTCAACGAGGCGGTGGCGCGGTGCATGAGCCACCAGCGCGCCCTCGCCCTCGACGCCCTGCTGCGCCGGTCGCTGCTGGCGCTGCTGGGCCTGGCCGTGGTGGCCTTCGCGTTCGGCTACGCCATGGCCGGGCGGGTGCTCTCGCCGCTCGGCCGGATCACCCGCACCGCGCGCCAGGTGGCGGGTTCGGATCTGTCCCGCCGGATCAAGCTGGACGGCCCGGACGACGAGCTGAAGGAGCTGGCCGACACCTTCGACGAGATGCTGGAGCGCCTGGACCGCGCGTTCACCGCCCAGCAGCGGTTCGTGGCCAACGCCTCGCATGAGCTGCGCACCCCGCTGGCGATCAACCGGACCCTGCTGGAGGTGCAGCTCTCCGATCCGCAGGCGTCCCCCGATCTGACCCAGCTCGGCAAGACGCTGCTGGCCACCAACGAGCGCAGCGAGCAGCTGGTGGAGGGTCTTTTGCTGCTCGCCCGCAGCGACAACGAGATCGTCGACCGCAAGCCGGTGGACCTCGCCGAGGTCGCCTCCCAGGCGCTGGAGCAGGTCCGTACGGAGGCGCAGGACAAGGGCGTGGCGGTGCGCGGGGTGCGGCAGTCCGCGGTGGTCCAGGGCAATGGCGTGCTGCTGGAGCGGATCGCGCTGAACCTCATCCAGAACGCGGTGCGGTACAACATCCCTCAGGGCGGTTGGGTCGAGGTGACCACGGAGGTGCAGGAGGGGGCGGGACAGGCGGTGCTGGTGGTGGCGAATACCGGGCCGGTGGTCCCCGCGTACGAGCTGGACAATATCTTCGAGCCCTTCCGCAGGCTGCGCACCGAGCGCACGGGCAGCGACAAGGGCGTCGGGCTCGGCCTGTCGATCGCCCGCTCCGTGGCGCGCGCGCACGGCGGTCGGATCACCGCCGAGCCGAGGGACGGCGGCGGCCTGGTGATGCGGGTCGTGCTCCCGGTCTGATATTGGCTGGGGCGCCGGGCTGAAGGCACCCCTGGTTGAAGACCGGCTGAGAGCCGGCTGAGGCCGGGAAGAAGTTCCAGGACGCAGACGTTGCGTTGTTCGCTTTGGGAGGAATTTTGGCGATCCGACCCCCGCCTGTATCCTGTGTGATCGATCACATGGGCGAATTTCAAGCCATATACTCTGTGTGATCGTCACGACTGGTGGAAAGCCGGGAAAGTCCGGGTTTCCGGAGGCCGTGATCACGGGAAGTACACGTGAGGGCGCATGTGAGTGCGACATTCGGACCGTGTACGGTCCCGATCGCCATCCAAGCCGATCACCTCTTCAGGGGTGCGGTTGGGTGTCGATTGAGTAACAGACCTTGATGTGAGGCAAAATCTCCGCCTCGGGTCGGGCACAAGTCCGGCCTCTCACGCGTTACGTGCGCTGGAGACACCGCAGACACCCAGAGGGGGAGAGCGACATGGCAACGGATTACGACACCCCACGCAAGACCGACGACGATGTCAACGAGGACAGCATTGAGGAGCTGAAGGCCCGGCGGAACGACAAGTCCGCGTCGACGGTCGACGTGGATGAGTTCGAACAGGCCGAGGGCTTGGAGCTGCCCGGCGCGGACCTCTCCAACGAGGAGCTGTCCGTGCGGGTCCTGCCCCGCCAGGCCGACGAGTTCACCTGCATGAGCTGCTTCCTCGTGCACCACCGCAGCCAGCTGGCCAACGAGACCAAGAACGGCCAGCCGATCTGCCGCGACTGCGCGGCGTAAGCCGCGGGTCCGGCGTGGATGCGGAGCACGGCGACGTGACCGAGGCGCACGTCGAGCGAGGCCGGCTGGCCTCGCTCGCGGCCGCTGTCGGCCGAGGTGCCCGTAAGGGAGGCGAGCGCGCTAGAGCGGGGGTCTACGCGGTCGCCGATCGGATCGTCGCGAACGCTCCGCGGATTCCGGTCCGCGACCTCGCCGCGCTGCGCAAGCAGTTCCCCGGGCTCGGCCCGGAGGAGATCGCGGACAAACTGGTGGCCGGTGCCGCAAACGGCACCTCCACCGTGGGCGCGGGCGTTGGCGCCGCGGCGATGCTGCCGGCCCCGCCCGCCATGCCCACCGAGCTGGCCGCCGAGATCATCGGCGTCGCCTCGATAGAGATCAAGCTCATCGCCGAGCTCCATGAGGTCTACGGGGTGCGCGCGCCCGGGACCGGCCGGCAGCGCGCCATCGCCTATCTCGAGTCATGGGCCGAGGAGCGCGGTATCGACGCCGCCGCCGTCCCGGCGAGTGTGAACGCCGCGCTCGGCGTTCAAGCGAAGCGTGAGCTGCGCCAGCAGGTCCTCAAGCGCAGCTTCCGCAATCTGCCGAACCTCGCGCCCTTCATGATCGGCGCCACCGTGGGCGCCGCGATGAACCGGCGCGACACCAAGAAGCTCGCCCGGAAGATCCGCAAGGATCTGCGCGCCCGGCAGGTGCCCTGGGGCGCGCTTCCGCCGCTGGAGGCCTGACCCGCCGAGCCGGTGAGGGCCGGGGCGCTTACTGGGCCCGTACGGCCGAGAGAGCGGCGGACAGGGCCTCGGGGTCGCGGGTCGAGACGTAGACGTACGGCGTCGGGTCCTGCGGATCAGTGACCTCCACCCGCAGCGCGGTCGGGATGTAGCTGCGCAGCAGCATGAACGCCCGCGGATCGGCCTTGTAGGTGCGCCAGGCGGCCGCCTCGTCGCGGTCCAGCACCTCGGCGGTTCCCAGCGCCGACACCGGGATCTTCGCCTCACCGGCGACCAGCGAGCCCGCCACCACCCGGACCCGGGCCGAACCGTAGGCGCTCACCACGACCGCGGCGGCCGCCGCCCCGCCGATCAGACCGCCGAGCATCGGCAGCGTCCCGAACGGCAGCAGGATCAGCGCTCCCGCAACCCCGACCAGAAATGCGATGAACCACCACGAACGGGGTGCGGTCAGGCGTTCTTCGTAAGGCTGCATGGTCCCAAGCTTGGCATGGCCGCCGACCGGCGCTTCCCGCGCGGGTAAGGTCAGCCGATGTGAGTGGAGTACAGACCGCGTTGAAGCCGCCGGACGGCGCCAGGGCACCCGTACGGCACCCCGACGCCCCTGCGCCCGGGGGCGTCCTCGGCGCGCACTACGAGGCGTGCTTCGGTTGCGGCCAGGAGCACGGTCTCGGCCTCGAACCCCGGGCGGGCGACGGCGTGAGCGTCACGGCCGAGTTCACCGTGCGCACCGGCCACCAGGGCGCGCCGGGCCTCGCCCACGGCGGGGTGCTGACCGCGGCGCTGGACGAGGCGCTGGGGGCGCTCAACTGGCTCCAGCGGGTCATCGCGGTGACCGGACGGCTGGAGACGGACTTCCTCCGGCCCGTGCCCGTGGGCACCGTGCTGCACCTGGACGCGCGGGTGACGGCGGTGCACGGGCGCAAGATCTACTGCACGGCCACCGGCCGGATGGGCGGCCCGGACGGCCCGGTCGCGGTGCGGGCCGACGCGCTCTTCATAGAGGTCAAGGTCGACCACTTCATCAAGAACGGCCGCTCGGAGGAGATCGACGCGGCGCTCGCCGATCCGGACCAGGTCAAGGTCGCGCGCGCGTTCGAGGTGAATCCGTGAGCGCCCGGCGGCCGGAGGAACAGCCGGACGAGCGAGCACCGGACAACCGAGCACCGGACAACCGAGCACAAGGGACAGGCAAAGGGGAAGGCGTGACTGTGACGCCCGTAGATGTGTTGATCCGCCGGGTGCACCCCGAGGTGCCGATCCCGGCGTACGCCCATCCCGGCGACGCCGGCGCCGACCTCGTCACCACCGAGGCGGCCGAGCTCGCCCCCGGTGAGCGCGCGGTACTGCCGACCGGAGTGTCTATCGCGCTCCCGGACGGGTATGCCGCCTTCGTGCATCCGAGGTCCGGACTCGCCGCCCGCTGTGGGGTCGCCATGGTGAATGCGCCCGGGACCATCGATGCCGGGTACCGTGGAGAAATCAAGGTGATCGTGGTCAACCTGGATCCACGCGAGAGTGTGCGGTTCGAGCGCTACGACCGGGTCGCCCAACTGATCGTCCAGCAGGTCGAGAAGGTGCGCTTCCACGAGGTGGCGGAGCTTCCCGGTTCGGCGCGGGCCGACGGGGGCTTCGGGTCCACCGGCGGTCATGCCGCAGTGGACGGTTCAACGGGTAGGGCATCGGGTGGGAATAGGTACGCTTCGGTCGGTTCCGACCGGGAAGGACGATGACGTGTTCGGACGTCGCCGCAAGCGCAGCAAGGAGGACGTCGAGCCGCTCGACGTGGCCTCCGAGGAGTTGGCCGAGAACGGCGAAGACGCCGAGGACGCGGGTGCTGCCGCGGACCCCGAGGAGGACGCTGTCGCCGAGCGGGTGAGCCTGCCCCCGGCGCCGCGCCCCGAAGGGCCGTGGGACGTGTCCGAGGTGCGTCAGCCCGGCGAGGGCCGAGTGGACCTGGGCGGCCTGTTCGTGCCCGGTGTCGAGGGCATGGAGCTGCGGGTGGAGGTCGCGGGTGACGCGATCGTCGCCGCGACCGTGGTGCTTCGGGACAGCGCCGTCCAGCTCCAGGGGTTCGCCGCGCCCAAGAAGGAAGGCATCTGGGGCGAGGTGCGCGACGAGATCGCCACCGGCATCACCCAGCAGGGCGGGGTCGTCGACGAGGTCGAGGGCCCGCTCGGCTGGGAGCTGCGCGCCCAGGTGCCGGTGCAGCTGCCGGACGGCAAGAACGGCGTGCAGGTGGTCCGCTTCGTCGGCGTGGACGGGCCGCGCTGGTTCCTGCGCGGGGTGATCTCCGGGCAGGGCGCGGTGCAGCCCGAGACCGGCAGCCTGCTGGAAGCGATCTTCCGGGACACGGTCGTGGTGCGCGGCGAGGGCCCGATGGCCCCGCGCGACCCGATCGTCCTCAAGCTGCCGGACGATGCGCAGATGGTGCCCGACGGGGTGCAGCAGGAGGAGGCGCAGGGCTCGCGGTTCGCGGGCGGCGCCGATCGGCTGCAGCGCGGGCCGGAGATCAGCGAGGTGCGCTGAGCGCACGCGCTCTGCGCGCCGGCGCCGTCGCCGGCCGAGTCCGAGGGGCCCGGGAGCCAGTCTCCCGGGCCCCTCGGGCTTTCCGGACGCCGCTCCTGGCGGCCGCTCTTTCCGCTCTTTCCGCGGCGGCTTTGCAGGGGCGGCTTTGCCGGGGCGGATTTTTTCTTGAGGCACATTGAACACAGCTGTCACCCGGCCCGTACTGATGGGCGCGAGACCTTGCGCGACCCGGAGCAGGGGCAGGACGGGGCGCCACCAGTAGACCGTTGCTGTTTGTGACCTCACGAGGTGATCAGATGTCCCGTGGCCTTCCGTTACTGCACCGTCGGCGCGTCCTGGTTGTCGGTGCCATCGGCGGTGTTACCTGCGCGGCTGTCGCGGTGGGAGCCGCCATGGCCGGGCAGGACGGCTCGGGATCGAGCAGCGATGCGAGCACCAAAGCGGCGTCCACCATCAGCTGCCCCGATGTGACGGGCTCCCTGCCCGAGATCCCCGCCAAGGCCAAGGCGGAGGTGGACCGCAACCTGGCACTGCTGCAGACGCAGATCGACGAGGCCAACAAGCGGCTGGCCTCGTCCGCGGGCGAGGGTGGCCCGAACTTCGTCCAGAACGCGATCCTCGGCCCGCTGGCGGACAAGCGGAAGTCCACCCTGGACCGGATCGCGATCTCCATCGGCCGCCAGGCCGAGAAGCCACAGGGCCTCGACGCGCTCGCCGAGTGCTCCCTGGGCGGTGACGCGGGCGCCGGGCAGGGCGGTGCCGGACAGGGCTCCGACGCGGGCTCAGGCGGCGCGGCGGAGCCCCCCGCGACCGCTCCGGGCACCGCCGAGCCCACGGATCCGGGCTCCGGGGCGGAGGACGGCGCGGGCTCGGACGCCGGGGCCGGCACCGGCACCGGGACCGGGCAGTCGATCAGCTGCCCGGACGTCGCCTCCAAGGTCGGCGCGGTGCCGGCCGCTGCCCAGGCGGAAGTGGACCGCAACGTCGCGCTGCTGCAGACGCAGATCGACGAGGCCAACAAGCGGCTGGCCTCGTCCGTGGGCCAGGGCGGCCCGAACTTCGTCCAGAACGCGATCCTCGGCCCGCTGAAGGACAAGCGCACCTCCACCATCGACCGCATCCGCATCTCGATCTCCCGCCAGGGCGCGACCGCCCCCTCTGGTCTTGACGCCCTGGCGGGCTGCTCGCTGGCATCCGGCTGATCCAGGTCGTCGGCAAAGCCTGACGCCAGCGGCGCCGGTGAGCCGCACTCCCTCCCTCGGAGTGCGGCTCACCGGCTTTTTGCTCCGCAGGCCAGGGGGGGCGTAAAAGAAGCGTCAAGAGCGTGGTCACGGCCGTCAGAGAGCCGTCAACGGCGATCGAAAGCGGCCGGACGGCAGGTTTCCTCAAGAAAACGCCCAACGGGGAAAATGAGACCATGGGACGCGGGAAGCTTCGTATCTACCTCGGCGCGGCGCCGGGCGTCGGGAAGACGTACGCCATGCTGTCCGAGGGCCACCGGCGAGTCGAGCGGGGCACCGACCTCGTCGTCGGATTCGTCGAGCACCATGGCAGGCCGCGCACCCAGGTGATGCTGCGCGGCCTCGAGGAGGTGCCCCGCCGGGAGATGGAGTACCGCGGGGCCCAGTTCACGGAGATGGACGTGGACGCGGTCCTGGCCCGCCGCCCCGCCGTCGTCCTCGTCGACGAACTCGCCCACACCAACGTCCCCGGCTGCCGGAACGCCAAGCGCTGGCAGGACGTCGAGGAGCTGCTGCGGGCGGGTATTGATGTTGTTTCCAACCTCAACATCCAGCACCTGGAGTCGCTGGGCGACGTGGTGGAGTCGATAACCGGGGTACGGCAGCGGGAGACCGTGCCCGACGAGATGGTCCGCCGCGCCGACCAGATCGAGCTGGTCGACATGTCGCCCCAGGCGCTGCGCCGCCGGATGGCGCACGGCAACATCTACAAGCCGGACAAGGTCGACGCCGCGCTGTCCAACTACTTCCGGCCCGGCAACCTCACCGCGCTGCGCGAACTCGCCCTGCTGTGGACGGCGGACCGGGTCGACGAATACCTCCAGCAGTACCGCTCCGAGCACAGCATCCGCTCCACCTGGCAGGCCCGCGAGCGCATCGTCGTGGGCATCACCGGCGGCCCCGAGGGGCGCACCCTGATCCGCCGCGCCGCCCGGATGGCGGCCAAGGGCTCAGGCAGCGAGGTCCTGGCCGTCTACGTCGCCCGCAGCGACGGCCTGACCTCGGCGTCGCCCAAGGAGCTCGCTCTCCAGCGCACCCTCGTCGAGGACCTGGGCGGCACCTTCCACCACGTCATCGGGGAGGACATCCCCCGCGCCCTGCTGGACTTCGCGCGCGGGGTCAACGCCACCCAGATCGTGCTCGGCTCCAGCCGCCGCAAGACCTGGCAGTACATCTTCGGGCCCGGTGTGGGCGCCACGGTCGCCCGTGACTCCGGGCCCGACCTCGACGTCCACATCGTCACCCACGACGAGGTCGCCAAGGGCCGCGGTCTGCCGGTCGCGCGCGGCGCCCGGCTCGGCCGCACCCGGCTGATCGCGGGCTGGCTGACCGGGGTCGCCGGACCGGTGCTGCTCACCCTGCTGCTGACCCACTCGGGCGGCGCGCTGGCCACCGACGGCGGACCGGGCTTCGCCAACGAGGTGCTGCTGTTCCTGTTCCTCACCGTGGTCGCGGCGCTGCTCGGCGGGCTGCTGCCGGCCCTCGCCTCGGCGGCCGTCGGCTCGCTGCTGCTGAACTACTACTTCACCCCGCCCACCCACACCCTCACCATCGCCGACCCTCAGAACATCGTCGCCATCGCGGTCTTCGTGGCCGTGGCCGTCTGTGTGGCCTCCGTCGTGGACCTCGCCGCGCGCCGCACCCACCAGGCCGCCCGGCTGCGCGCCGAATCCGAGGTGCTGTCCTTCCTCGCCGGCAGCGTGCTGCGCGGCGAGACCAG
Source organism: Streptomyces sp. NPDC059679 (assembly GCF_042734105.1). NCBI lineage: Bacteria > Bacillati > Actinomycetota > Actinomycetes > Kitasatosporales > Streptomycetaceae > Streptomyces > Streptomyces sp. NPDC059679. The sequence goes on from NZ_JBHWES010000085.1 coordinate 32,075, forward strand.
CCTGGAGGCGCTTTTGGAGCGGGTCCGCGAGACCTTCGGCATGGACTCGGTGGCGCTGCTGGAGCGGGAGAGCGATGTCGCCCCCTGGACCTGCGCGGGCAGCGTCGGCGGCAACGGGGGAGCGCCGCTGCCCGAGCGGCCCGAGGACGCGGACGTCGACATGCCGGTCGGCGACCACATGGCGCTCGCGCTCTCCGGCCGGGTGCTGCCCGCCGAGGACCGCCGGGTGCTCGCCGCCTTCGCCGCCCAGGCCGCCGTGGTCCTGGACCGGCAGCGGCTGGCCCTGGAGGCCGAGCGGGCCCGGGACCTGGCCGAGGGCAACCGCATCCGCACCGCGCTGCTGGCCGCCGTCAGCCACGATCTGCGCACCCCCCTCGCGGCCATCAAGGCGGCCGTGTCCTCGCTGCGCTCCGACGACGTCGCCTGGTCGCCCGAGGACGAGGCCGAGCTCCTGGAGGGCATCGAGAAAGGCGCCGACCGCCTCGACCACCTGGTCGGCAACCTCCTTGACATGTCCCGGCTGCAGACCGGCACCGTCACGCCGCTGATCCGCGAGATCGACCTCGACGAGGTGGTCCCGATGGCCCTGGTCGGTGTCCCGGAGACCTGCGTCAGCCTCGAGATCCCCGAGGAGCTTCCGATGGTCGCGGTCGACCCCGGCCTGCTGGAGCGCAGCGTCGCCAACATCGTGGAGAACGCCGTGAAGTACAGCCCGGACGGCCTGCTCGTCCTGGTGTCCGCCAGCGCCCTGGGCGACCGCGTCGAGCTGCGGGTCGCCGACCGCGGCCCCGGCGTCCCCGACAGCGCCAAGGACCGCATCTTCGAGCCGTTCCAGCGGTACGGCGACGCCCCGCGCGGCGCGGGGGTCGGCCTCGGGCTCGCGGTCGCCCGCGGCTTCGTGGAGGCGATGGGCGGCCGGCTGGCCGCCGAGGACACCCCCGGCGGCGGGATGACCATGGTGCTCACCCTGCGGGCCGCCGCCGGCCGTGAGCCGGTCAGCTCCCCGCTGCCCGCCCAGGTCACCTCGTGATCAGCGACTATGGACCAGACACAAGCGAAAGGGCAGGCCGTCAGATGAACCGGGTGCTCGTGGTGGACGACGAGCCGCAGATCGTGCGCGCGCTCGTGATCAACCTGAAGGCGCGCAAATACGAGGTCGACGCCGCCTCCGACGGCGCCATCGCCCTGCGGCTCGCCGCCACCCGCCACCCCGACGTGGTCGTACTCGACCTGGGTCTGCCCGATATGGACGGCGTCGAGGTGATCAAGGGGCTGCGCGGCTGGACCCGGGTCCCGATCCTCGTCCTCTCGGCCCGCCAGACCTCGGACGAGAAGGTCGAAGCCCTGGACGCCGGGGCCGACGACTACGTCACCAAGCCCTTCGGCATGGACGAGCTGCTGGCCCGGCTGCGCGCGGCCGTCCGCCGCGCCGAGCCCGTCGGGGCGGCCGACGGCGGCGCGGTCGTGGAGACCGAGGGGTTTACGGTCGACCTGGCCGCCAAGAAGGTCAACCGCGGCGGCGTGGACGTCCGGTTGACGCCCACCGAATGGCATCTGCTGGAGGTCCTGGTCCGCAACACGGGCCGGCTGGTCAGCCAGAAGCAGCTGCTGCAGGAGGTCTGGGGGCCCTCGTACGGCACCGAGACCAACTATCTGCGGGTCTATATGGCCCAGCTTCGCCGCAAGCTGGAGGCCGACCCCTCGCATCCGCGCCACTTCGTCACCGAGCCGGGCATGGGCTACCGCTTCGAGCGCTGAGCGCCGCTTGGAGCGCTGAGCGCCGGTTCGGGCGGCGACCCCGTGAGGGCTCCCCGGTACGCTGGCCGTATGAGTGCCGTAGACGAGCCCCCTGGCAAATCCGATAAGCCGGCCGGCCGATTCCGGAGGATGCTGGACCGGCTGTCGAGTTCCCAGGAGGAGCTTCACTCCGCGGAGTTGCAGCAGGACGCCGAGGCCGCCGGCTGCACCAAGATCGGCGATTGCGGCGACCGGCAGATAGTCAAGGTGACCGGTACACTGCGCACCGTCACACTGCGGCCCCGGGCCGGGGTGCCGGCCCTGGAGGCGGAGCTCTTCGACGGCACCGCCGCCCTGGACGTGGTGTGGCTGGGCCGGCGCTCCATCCTCGGGATCGAGCCGGGCCGCAAGCTGATCGCCACCGGCCGGATCTCCATGAGCCACGGACGCCGGGTGCTGTTCAACCCCAAGTACGAACTCCGACCCCTCGGACAGGAATAGCCGGTGACGAGAGACGACGAGCCGACGGCGACCGAAGAGGATTCCGCGGCCGCCGCGCAGAGCAGAGCGGCGGCGGACACCGCGCTCCTGGAGGCGTTCGGCGGGGTGCGGGGCATGGTGGACACCACCGTCCCCGGGCTGGTCTTCGTCCTCTTCTACACGATCAAGCGCGATATCCATCTCGCGGCCCTGGCGTCGCTGGGCCTCACTGTGCTCCTCGCGCTGGCCCGGCTGATCCGCAAGGAGACCCTGAAGCACGCCTTCAGCGGGGTCTTCGGGGTCGCCTTCGGCGCGATCTTCGCGATGATGTCCGGCGACGCGAAGAACTTCTATCTGCCGGGCATGCTCTACACCCTGGGCCTGGCCGTCGCCTACGTGCTCTCGGCGATCTTCCGCTATCCGCTGATCGGTGTGCTGCTCGGGCCGATGCTCAAGGAGAACCTCTCCTGGCGTACCCGCAACCCCGGCCGGTTCCGCGCGTACACCAAGTCCACCTGGGCCTGGGGGCTGATCCTGCTCGCCAAGTCGGCGATCCTCTTCCCGCTGTACTGGTGGGGCGACGCCACCCAGCTCGGCTGGGTCAAGGTCGCGCTCGGCATTCCGCCGTTCCTGCTGGCCGTCTATCTGACGTGGATATTCCTGGCCAAGGCCCCGCCGCCGATCGACGTCATCGCGGAGATGGAGGCGGAGGAGAAGGCGGAGCAGGAGCGGGAGCGGGCGAGGGAGACTCTGCGAGACCTCTGAAAGAGCGACAAAGCGCCGGGCGGGCCGATGGGGGCCCGCCCGGCGCTTTGTGTCGCGTAGAGGCGCTAGGACTTGTCCCGTAGTCCTCCGAGCGTCCGTAACCCGGACGGCCGAGCATCGTTGGGCTCGGCAGGGGTGGCGAGACGCCCCGTCGAGTCAACCACGGCAGTCCGCGCCCTAGGGCCGGACACGCGTGGCAGCTGAACTCCACCCCAGGTGAAGCACAGCCTCTGCTCTGCAGATTCCGGTGGGCGACATGTCTACCCCAGGATGGGACCCGGCTCGCCGGGACCACGCTTGGGATGGCGCGTCCGCAATCCGGACTATCCCAGCATTACGGGATAGCTCTTAGGAGGCGTCCGCGCGCTGCACGGACAGCAATTCCTCCAGTTGCTCCTCGCGGGCCTGGGCGGCGACGAACAGAAGTTCGTCGCCCGCTTCCAGGACGTCGTCCTTGCTCGGCGTCAGGACGCGGGTGCCGCGGATGATGGTGACCAGCGAGGTGTCCTCCGGCCACTCCACGTCCCCGACCCGGGTGCCGGCCAGCGCCGCCTCCGGCGGCAGCGTCAGCTCCACCAGGTTGGCGTCGCCGTGGCTGAAGCGCAGCAGCCGCACCAGGTCGCCGACGCTCACCGCCTCCTCGACCAGCGCCGACATCAGCCGCGGCGTGGAGACCGCGACATCGACTCCCCACGCCTCGTTGAACAGCCATTCGTTCTTGGGGTTGTTGACCCGGGCGACCACCCTCGGCACCCCGTACTCGGTCTTCGCGAGCAGTGAGACAACCAGGTTGACCTTGTCGTCACCGGTCGCCGCGATCGCCACGTTGCAGCGCTGCAGCGCGGCCTCGTCCAGCGAGGTGATCTCGCAGGCGTCGGCGAGCAGCCACTCGGCCTGCGGCACCCGCTCCACCGAGATGGCCGTCGGGGCCTTGTCGATGAGCAGCACCTCGTGCCCGTTCTCCAGCAGCTCGCTCGCGATGGAACGCCCCACGGCGCCCGCTCCAGCGATGGCAACCCTCATCGGCCGGCCTCCTCGGGTCCCTCATCGAAAGCCGCCTCGACCTTCTCCACCTCGTCGGTGCGCATCATCACGTGCACCAGGTCGCCCTCCTGCAGCACCGTCTCCGAGGTCGGCAGCATCGCCTCGCCGAGCCGGGTGAGGAACGCGACGCGCACGCCGGTCTCCTCCTGCAGCTTGCTGACCTTGTGGCCCACCCAGGCGGGGGAGGTGTGCACCTCGGCGAGCTGCACTCCGCCGCTGGGGTCGCGCCACAGCGGCTCCGCGCCGGACGGCAGCAGCCGCCGCAGCATCTGGTCCGCGGTCCAGCGCACGGTGGCCACGGTGGGGATGCCGAGCCGCTGGTAGACCTCGGCGCGGCGGGGGTCGTAGATACGGGCCGCGACGTTCTCGATGCCGAACATCTCGCGTGCCACCCGGGCCGCGATGATGTTGGAGTTGTCGCCGCTGCTGACCGCGGCGAACGCGCCGGCCTCCTCGATGCCCGCCTCGCGCAGGGTGTCCTGGTCGAAGCCGACACCGGTCACCCGGCGTCCGCCGAAGCCGGAGCCGAGGCGGCGGAAGGCGGTCGGGTCCTGGTCGACGACGGCGACGGTATGTCCCTGTCGCTCCAGGGTCTGGGCGAGTGCCGCACCCACCCGGCCGCAGCCCATGATCACGATATGCATGCGACTACCCCGCACTCCTCATTACCGTGCTGAACCGCACAAACACCCTGCTCACATCTTCCTTCCAGGCCTACGGGGCGACAGCGGGGCAAGGACCCCGTTGTCGAGGCCGCGGGGCAGCGGAAGGCTGTCCGCCACGGCGTCTGTCACCACCGTATCCGCACTTGTGTGACGGGCCCGAGTCCCCTGCTCAGGTCCGGGTGGAGAGGCGGCGCCGTACGGCGTACAGGGGGGCGACGGCGCCCCGGAACGGCGAACGCCGTTTGCGAACGTTCCGGTGGTGCGGAGGCGGTTCCGGCGCGCTTCGGCCGCTCTTCCCGTCGGCGTGTCGCCGGTCGCCGGAGTGCGCGGCGGGGCGTCATTGCGGCAAGATGGCGGCGTGGTCGTTTTTGCCCCGGACTGAGGGGACGCCATCTCCCCGCGGCCTTCCCGATCTTCATGGGATCTTCACCGGAATTGGCAATGATGCCCTGACAGTTCGAATGTTGTTACGGGCATCGGGCGCCAGGACACCGGCGTGGCTAAGATGATCGCCGTATTCCGTTTCCGGACGGGACATCAGGGCACTGAATCGTCCGCGCCCGCGTTCTCCTGGCACGAGGTTTCTGATGACAGATCACATATGGGAGGCGGTGAGCTGGTGCCTGGGTGTTGTCCTGCTCATCGTCTTCGTCCTGCTGATGCGCCAGCGAACGATCACCGCCGGCGTGCGCAGGCGTAACGCCACGCTTGAGGAAAGCCTGAAGTCGCGCGACGAAGAGCTCCAACACCTCGTCGAGATGCGCCTTCCGGTCATCGCGGACGCCCTCAACCAGCCCTCGCAGCTACCCGGGCTGAGGGACGAAAGGCTGGCCGGCACCACCTTCGCGCAGAGTCTTCACGGAGTCGTGGAACTGTTCACCCGCGCGGTGGACAAGGCGCAGGCGAGGGCCGACGCCTCGGCGAAGGCGGCGCTCAAGGCGTCGATGCGCGCCATCCAGGGTCTGGCCAACGAGCAGCAGCTGTCGATCTCCCAGATGCAGGACCGGCACGACAACCCCGATGTGCTCAGGGACCTCTTGGAGATCGACCACGCCAACTCCCAGTTCGGCCGCCGCGCCCAGGCCATCGCCGTGCTCTGCGGCTCCTGGCCCGGCCGCCAGCGGGTCTCCTCCCCGCTGACCGACGTGGTACGGGGCGCCAAGTCCCGGATCCGTGACTACCGCCGGGTCCAGGTGCACGCCCTGGTCGACGTCGCCGTGATGAGCCGCGCGGTGGAGCCGGTCGTGCTCGCCGTCGCGGAGCTGCTGGACAACGCCGCGCGCCACTCGCAGCCCAACACCAACGTCGAGGTCAGCCTGCAGCCGGTGCACAACGGCGCGGTCATCGTGATCGACGACGCCGGCGTCGGCATGGACGGCCTGGAGGTGCAGCGCGCCGCCACGCTGCTGTCCGGAGAGCGCGCCGTGGACGTCGCCCGGCTCGGCGACCCGCCGCAGTTCGGCTTCGCCGTCATCGGCCTGCTCGCCGCCCGGTACGGCTTCAGCGTCTCCGTGGACACCAGGTCCCCGTACGGCGGTGTGCGCGCCGTGCTCTTCCTGCCCACCGCGCTGCTCACCCACGTCGACGCCGAGGAGCCGGGCAACCGGCAGGCCGTACCGCAGGAGCCCCAGCAGTCGGGCCTCGATTCGGGTCTGGAGTCGGGTCTGCACACCCTCCCGTCCCTTCCGACCCGCAAGACCCGCTCCGCCCGCCGGACCGAGCCCGCCGTGGGGCAGATCCCCCATCAGCAGGCCGCGCCCCAGCAGGGCGTGCCCCAGCAGCCCGCTCCCCAGCAGGCCGCGCCCGCCCCGGCGGACCAGGCGCCCTCCGCGCTGACCCACCCGTCGGCGATCGATGAAGCGTCACGTACCTACGGCTCGACGGCCGGCGGACTACCCAAGCGCCGTCGGCGGCAGCCCACCGTTCAGCAGTCGGCGGACGACTGGCCCACGGCCGCCCCGGAGCCCGACACCGGCTCGCACCGCGTCCGTTCGGCCGAGGAGACGGCCCAGCGCATGGGTGCCTTCGCACGCGGCACCCGCTCGGGCCGTTCCGGTTACCAGGACGCCGACCCCCAAACCGAAGAAGGGAATCGCCAGGCATGAACGACCACATAAACAACGAGCTGGGCTGGATGCTCGACGAGGTCGTGAAGATGCCGGAGGCGCGCCACGCGATCCTGCTCTCGGCGGACGGGATGCTGCGGGCGCACTCCGAGGGCATCGCGCGGGACGAGGCGGAGCGCCAGGCCGCGGCGCTCTCCGGCCTTCAGTCGATCAGCCGCTCCACCGCCGAGTTCTGCGACCCGGACGACGAGACCCCGTGGCAGCAGACGCTCATCGAGTTCGTCGGCGGCTATGTCTTCCTGATCGCCGCCGGCCCCGGCGCCTATCTCGCGGTCTCCGCCACCGAGAACGTGGACATGGAGGCGGTCAGCTACCGGATGCAGAAGCTGGTCGACCGGCTCGGCAAGGAGCTGACCAGCCCGCCCCGCCAGGGCACCACCCGACAGGGCATCGGCAGCCCGGCATGACCCCGGCCAGGCGCGAACGAGGACTGGTACGGCCGTATGTCGTGACCGACGGCCGTGCCTATCCGACCCGCAACACCTTCGACCTGGTGACGCTGGTCATGGCGCATCCGGACCGGCCGCTCGCCGGCCTCAGCCCCGAGAAGCGCCGGCTGATGGAGCTGTGTCTCGGCGGCGCCCTCTCGGTCGCCGAGGTCGCCGGGTATCTCCAGCTGCCGGTCAGCGTCACCAAGGTTCTGCTCGGCGACCTCGTGGACAGCGGCCACATCACCACGCGGTCGCCCATCCCCACGGCCGAGCTGCCCGATATCCAGCTTCTGCAGGAGGTGCTCGATGGACTCCGCGCTCGCCTCTGAGGGAGCGGTCTATCTGCCGCAGACCGTCAGAACAGCGGTGAAACTGCTGGTCGTCGGGCACTTCGCGGTCGGCAAGACCACCTACGTCGGCTCGCTGTCGGAGATCAAGCCGCTGCGCACCGAGGAGACGATGACCCAGGCCGGTGCGCTCGTCGACGACCTCGAGGGGATCGAGGACAAGACGACCACCACCGTGGCCATGGACTTCGGCCGCCTCACCCTGAGCGACACGCTGGTCCTGTATCTGTTCGGCGCCCCCGGACAGCGGCGTTTCACCCGGCTGTGGCAGGACATGACGCGCGGGGCCCTGGGTGCCCTGGTCCTCGCCGACACCCGGCGGCTCGACCAGTCCTTCCCGGTGATGGCCATCCTGGAGGAGCACGGTCTGCCGTACGCGGTCGCCGTCAACCACTTCGAGGGAGCGCCGCGGTTCGCCGAGGCGGAGGTCAGGGAAGCGCTCGACCTGCTGCCGGAGACCCCGCTGGTCACCTGCGACGCCCGGGACCGGATCTCCTCGACCCACGCCCTGATCGCCCTCGTGCAGTATCTGCAGAACCGCCAGGCCCCACCCTCCCAGGAGCATGCGTGACCTACCGCCCCGACACCACGGCCGCAGTCGGGTACCGCCCCGACACCGAGGCCGGAGTCGGAGTCGTACCGCCGGCGGGCTGCCCCGCGCATGCGGGCCAAGCCCGCTTCGGGGGACCCGCCCGCCCCGCCGCCCAGGGCCTGCCCCTGTACGGGCCCGAGTTCGCCGCCGATCCGCACCTCTTCTACGAGCGGCTTCGGCAGTACGGGCCCATCGCCCCGGTCGAGCTGTCCCCCGGCGTCGAGGCGTATCTGATCACCAGCTACTCGCTCGCACTCGAGGTGCTGCGCGACACCGAGCGGTTCGCCAAGGACCCCCGCGGCTGGCGCGCGCTGAACGAGGGACGGATCCCGCCGGACTGCCCGGTGGGCCCGATGATGATGTACCGGCCCAACGCCCTGTTCAACGACGGGGAGGCGCATGCCCGGCTGCGCGGGGCCATCACGGACAGCCTCACCCGGCTGGACCCGTACGCGCTGAGCGAATACGTCGAGCGCAGCGCCGACACGCTGATCAACGCGTTCGCCGACCGGGGCGAGGCGGACCTGCTCGCCGACTACGCGGCGGCCATCCCGCTGCTCGTCTTCAACGAGCTCTTCGGCTACCCCGCCGAACACGGGCTGCGCCTCGTCGGCACCATGGCGAGGCTCTTCGACAGCGGCGAGGACGCGGCCGAGGCCAACCAGGAGCTGCTGGACTACATGGCGGGCCTGATCGCCGCCAAGCGCCGGCGGCCCGCGGCCGACATCACCTCCTGGATGCTCGCCCACCCCTCCCGGCTGGCGGACGACGAACTGCTGCAGCAGCTCATGCTGATCCTGGCCGCCGGAACCGAGCCCCAGCTGAACCTGATCGCCAACGCGCTGCGGCTGCTGCTCTCCGACGACCGGTTCGCCGGTGAGCTCTCCGGGGGCAGCCTGCCCGTCCAGGACGCCATCGACGAGGTCCTGTGGACCGACCCGCCGCTGGCCAACTTCGGGACCCGGTTCGCCCGCCAGGACCTGGACCTCGCGGGTGTGCGGATCCGCCAGGGCGAGCCGATCCTCACCAGCTACGCCGCCGCCAACACCGACCCCGAGCTGACTTCCGACGGCCGGCTCGGCAACCGCGCCCACCTCGCCTGGAGCATCGGCGCCCACCGCTGTCCGGCCGAGAGCCCGGCGCGGGTGATCGCCTCGGTGGCCATCGAGAAGCTTCTCGACCGGCTCCCGGACATCGAGCTGGCCGTTCCGGTCGACCAGCTGGCCTGGCGCACCGGCCCCTTCCACCGCGCGCTCGCGGCGCTGCCCGTCCGCTTCCCCGTCACGGCCCGGCCCACGGCCGCAGCCGTCCCCGCGGCCGATGCCGTGCCCGCCCCGGCGGCGGCCCCGGCGGAGCCCCACGGGTCACCGCAGACCGCACCGGCCGAGTCCGACCCGTCCGGCCAGTCCGCGCGGGCGGCCCAGCGCCGCCGGTGGGGTTCGCTCGCGGCGTGGTGGCGCGGGCAGTGAACGGGTTCACCGGGTCCCGCCGCCGTGCCCCGGGCGGGGTGGGCGGCGGCCCGGGCTACCGCTTACGATCCTCTCCGTGTCCAAACTGACCGACGTTCCTAAACGGATCCTCATCGGGCGGGCGCTGCGCAGCGACAAGCTGGGAGAAACGCTCCTCCCCAAGCGCATCGCGCTCCCCGTCTTCGCCTCCGACCCGCTGTCCTCCGTCGCGTATGCGCCAGGGCAGGTGATGATCGTTCTTTCGGTGGCGGGTGCGTCGGGCTATCACTACAGCCCCTGGATCACGGTCGCGATCATCGTGCTGATGTTCACGGTGGTCGCCTCGTACCGCCAGAACGTGCACGCCTATCCCAGCGGCGGCGGTGACTACGAGGTCGCCAACACGAACCTGGGCCCCCGGGCGGGGCTGACCGTCGCCAGCGCCCTGCTCGTCGACTACGTCCTGACCGTGGCGGTGTCGATCTCCTCCGGCGTGGAGAACCTGGGCTCCGCGGTCCCCTTCTTCATCGAGCACAAGACCCTGTGCGCGATCGGCATCATCCTGCTGCTGACCCTGATGAACCTGCGGGGCGTGCGCGAGTCCGGCAAGCTGTTCGCGATCCCCACCTATGTGTTCGTCGCCGGCGTCTTCATCATGATCGCCTGGGGCGCCTACCGCGGGCTGGTCCTCGGCGACTCCATGAAGGCGCCCACCGCCGGCTTTGACATCAAGGCCGAGCACACCGGGCTCGCCGGGTTCGCGCTGGTCTTCCTGCTGCTGAGGGCCTTCTCCGACGGTTGTGCCGCGCTCACCGGCGTCGAGGCGATCAGCAACGGCGTGCCCGCCTTCCGCAAGCCCAAGAGCCGGAACGCCGCCACCACGCTGGCGCTGATGGGCGGCCTCGCCGTCACCATGTTCTGCGGGATCATCGCCCTCGCGATGGCCACCGACGTGAAGATGGCCGAGGACCCGGCCAAGGACCTGCTGAACAAGGGCGTGGCGCTCGGCGAGCACTACACCCAGGACCCGGTGATCACCCAGGTCGCGGCGGCCGTCTTCGGCGACGGCTCGCTGCTGTTCGTGGTGCTGGCCGCGGCCACCGCGCTGGTGCTGTTCCTGGCCGCCAACACCGCGTACAACGGCTTCCCGCTGCTCGGCTCGATCCTCGCCCAGGACCGCTACCTCCCGCGCCAGCTGCACACCCGCGGCGACCGGCTCGCCTTCTCCAACGGCATCGTGCTGCTCGCCGGCGCCGCCGCCATCCTGGTCTACATCTACGGCGCGGACTCGACCCGGCTGATCCAGCTCTACATCGTCGGCGTCTTCGTCTCCTTCACGCTCAGCCAGACCGGCATGGTGCGGCACTGGAACCGCCATCTGCGGACCGAGCAGGACCCGGCGGTGCGCCGCCGGATGCTCCGCTCGCGCGCGATCAACACCTTCGGCGCCTTCTTCACCGGCCTGGTGCTGGCCGTGGTGCTGCTGACCAAGTTCACCCACGGCGCCTGGGTCGCCCTGCTGGGCATGGTCTTCTTCTACGTCGTGATGACCGCGATCCGCCGCCACTACGACAGCGTCTCCGGCGAGCTGTCGGCGTACGAGGAAGACGAGTCCGAGACCGTACGCCCCTCCCGGGTGCACTCCATCGTCCTCGTGTCCAAGATTCACAAGCCGACGCTGCGCGCCCTGGCCTACGCCAAGCTGATGCGCTCCCACAAGCTGGAGGCGCTGAGCATCAGCGTGGACCCGGCCGAGACCAAGGCGCTGCAGGAGGAGTGGACCGAGCGCGGCATAGACGTCCCCCTCAAGATCCTCGACTCGCCCTACCGCGAGATCACCCGGCCGGCCATCGACTACGTCAAGAGCCTGCGCCTGGAGAGCCCCCGCGACGTGATCTCCATCTACATCCCGGAGTACGTGGTCGGCCGCTGGTACGAGCATCTGCTGCACAACCAGAGCGCGCTGCGGCTCAAGGGCCGGCTGCTGTTCACCCCGGGCGTCATGGTGACCTCCGTGCCCTGGCAGCTGGACTCCTCGGAACTGGCCCGCAAGCGTGCCCGCAAGCGGGCCGAGTGGCATGCGCCGGGCGCGGTGCGGCGTGGCCCGGTGGGGCCGCCCAAGGGCGACAAGGCAAAGGCCGACGGCACGCAGAGCCGGCAGACGGCGGTGGAGGAGCGGCCGGTCGGCGGCGGGCAGCCGAGGGCCTAGACTGGTGGGCTGCGGTGGACTGCCGTCCACCGCAGACCCACCACCCCCACCCGCACCCTCTGGAGCCGAGCCGCCATGCACCGTGAACCCAAGGCGTCGCTGGTCGGCGAGGAGTACGAGGTCGAGGTCGGGCCGGTCGCACACGGCGGCCACTGCGTCGCCCGCACCGCCGAGGGCCGGGTGCTGTTCGTCCGGCACGCGCTGCCCGGCGAGCGCGTGGTGGCCCGGGTGACCGAGGGCGAGACGGACTCGCGCTTCCTGCGCGCCGACGCCGTACGGGTGCTGGAGGCGTCCAAGGACCGGGTGGAGGCCCCCTGCCCGTTCTCCGGCCCCGGCCGGTGCGGCGGCTGTGACTGGCAGCACGCGGCCCCGGGCGCCCAGCGCCGACTGAAGGCGGAGGTCATCACCGAGCAGCTGAGCCGGCTCGCCGGGCTGACCCCCGAGGAGGCCCGCTGGGACGGCACCGTCGAGCCCGCCCCCGGCGACAAGGTCGCCCGGGGCGAGGTCCCGGCCTGGCGCACCCGCGTGCAGTACGCGGTGGACGAGCAGGGGCGGCCGGGGCTGCGCCGCCACCGCTCGCACGAGGTCGAACCCATCGACCACTGCCTGATCGCCGCCCCCGGCGTCACCGAGCTCGGCGTCGAGAAGCGCGAATGGCCGCAGATCGCGACCGTGGAGGCGATCGCCGCCACAGGCTCCTCCGACCGCCAGGTCGTCCTCACCCCGCGCCCCGGCGGCCGGCTCCCGCTGGTGGAGCTGGACCGGCCGGTCTCCGTGCTCCGGCTGGGCGAGCCCCAGAGCCGCGAGGGCACCCGCCCGGTGCACCGGGTCCACGGCCGCCCCTTCGTCCGCGAGCGCGCCGCGGGCCGCACCTGGCGGGTCGGCGAGGGCGGCTTCTGGCAGGTCCACCCCAAGGCCGCGGATCTGCTCGTCGAGGCCGTCATGCAGGGCCTGATGCCGCGCAAGGGCGAGATGGCCCTCGACCTGTACTGCGGCGTCGGCCTCTTCGCGGGCGCCCTCGCCGAACGGGTCGGCGAACGCGGCGCGGTGCTGGGCATCGAGTCCGGCAAGCGCGCGGTCGAGGACGCCCGCCACAACCTCCAGGACCTGGACCGGGTCCGGATCGAGCACGGCAAGGTCGAGCAGGTCCTGCCCCGTACCGGCATCACCGAGGCCGACCTGATCGTCCTGGACCCGCCCCGCGCCGGCGCGGGCAAGGAGACCGTGGCACGCCTGGCCTCCCTCGGCCCCCGCCGCATCGCCTACGTGGCCTGCGACCCGGCGGCCCTGGCCCGCGACCTCACGTACTTCCGCGAGGCGGGCTATGTGCTGCGGCGGCTGCGCGCCTTCGACCTGTTCCCGGTGACGCATCACGTGGAGTGCGTGGCGATTCTGGAGCCCGCCGCGAGGCATTCTTGACCCGTTGTAGCGGTGCGCGCGCCGGGGAGCCGACTCGGCCCCGTCTACGCGAGAGCCCTGCCGTCCCAAAGGAACCGGCAGGGCTCTCGTGAGCGTACGAGCGTCAGAGACCCCGCTCCGACGAGGCGAACTCGACGAACCCCGCCCACGCCTCGCGCGACACCGCGAGGACGGGCCCGGCGGCGGCCTTGGAGTCCCGGACGTGCACAACTGCCGTGTCGACGGCGACCTCTACACACTGACCACCCTCGGTTCCGCTGTAGCTGCTCTTGAACCAGACGAGGCCAGAGGCGACGGTCGAGGACTCAGCGTTGTTCATAGCGATCCCAGCAACCCTTCGATGAACTCCAGTGACTCTCGTGAAGTGAGAGCCTGTGACCGGATAATCCCATAGCGCGCGGCGGCGAGAGCCGCTTGTTCCGGGTCGGTCTGAAGAGCGCTGGTTCCCTGAGCCTCGACGTATACGAACTTCTTGCCGTCCTTGCGCGTGACGACCGTGAACGGCCCGTCCATGCCAGCGCTCTCCTCAGAGTCGAGCCGCATGACCTGGATCTCAACGTTCCGCTTCTGGCCGATCAGGTGGAGGTGTTCTCGATCGTTTCCGGATCCAGGGGCGGGCGCCGCATGGCGAGCAGGGCCCTCATGTAATCCTCGGTCTGGAGCAGGCCGTTGACGACATGCGTGTCGTACATGACCAGCTCAAGACACTCCTTCTCCAGCGTCGCCATCCCTTGGAAGAACACCGGATACTGCGCCCGCTCCACCTCCTCCTTCCACAGGCACAGCAACCCCTCCGCCTCCAGCACCTCGTCCGCCCGGTCGATGGTCCGAGGAGACGGAATCCTCCGCCCCTGTTCGAACGCCGCGATCGTGGAGGCCGAGTACCCGAGCCGCTTGCCGAACTCCTCGCGCTCCATCCCCTTCCGCGCGCGTAGCATCTTCATGGTCTGCCCGAACGCCGTGATGACGCCCCGACCCGCCTTGTCCTCCGGCCGCCGCCCGGCCCCGTCGTCACCTCCCAGCCGTCCGCAAAGTTGACGATCGCTCCGCCGCCACCGCGCGGAACCGCCTCGGCCCCCGCCGCAGCACCCGTACGCTCCGTCATCGATCACCGCCTCCCCGGCCCAACGCCCCCGTAGGGGCGCCGTCACGCCGCGCGCCTCGCACCTTCTAGATGCGCTTCACCTCCCCCCCCCCGTTATGTTCTTCGCGGTTCCGCAATGGGGCCGCTGGCCTCCGGGCCCGGCATGACTGTTCCCCCCTGTCGAACGGATGACCTGGG
>NZ_JBHWES010000086.1:0-45851 GCF_042734105.1 Streptomyces sp. NPDC059679
GGACAGGGACACGCCGACGTCACGGCGTGTCCCTGTCCCGTATCCACCACAAGCGTCCGGGCTGTGCGGTGAGAGGTCAGGCTGCCGCCCCGGCGCTCCGCCGGTCGGCAGCGGCCCAGGACGCGGCGGCGACCCCGCCGGCCACGGTGAGGACGGAGGGCCAGGCGCCGAGCTTCTTGGCGAGCGGATGCGACCCGGCGAAGGCCGCGACGTACAGCCCGCTGAGCACCGCCGCGGTCCCGGTCCCCGCCTTCTGCTGCCACCCTCGCGCGGCCACGACCCCGGCCGCAGCCAGCGCCACCCCGCCCAGCTGCCGCTTCTTGGTCCAGCGCGCGACCCCGTACCCGCCGACGAGCCCGCCCGCGGCCACCACACCTGCCGGGATTCCGGCCATGACCTCTTACCTCCACTGTGAGGGTTTCTCCTTCGTCGACCCTATGCCTGGCGGGGTGGCCGTACGCGCCGATGGGGTCATGATCGAGCACCGACTCTGCAACAGGGGTTTGGGGCCGGGCCGGCGGGGGTGGGCTATGCGCTCGGGGGCAGCGCGGCCCCGTGCTCCGCGGCCCACTCCGCGAAGCCGGTGACCCGCACCCCGAGCGCGCGGGCGTACCGCGGCGATGCGGGCTGCTCCACGAGGTTCAGCCGCTCGTGCCCGACGGCGAACTCCGGCATCCCGGCGGCCAGCGCCTCCTCCGCGGTCATGTCCGGGGCGGTCAGCTCGGTTCCACTGGCGCGGGAGAGCACGGCGGCGATCTCGGTCATGGTCAGCTCGTCGCCAGCGAGTTCCAGCTCCACGCCGTTGAACCGCTCGGGGTCGGTGAACGCGGCCGCCGCGGCGTTGCCGATGTCCTGGACGGCGATCAGCTTCAACACGGTGTCGGGCTTGATGAGGGACACCAGCCGGCGGCCGTCGGGGCTGAAGACGAAGCCGGGTACGAGGAAGTTCTCCATGAAGAAGGCCGGCTTGAGAAGCGTCCAGTACCGGAATCCCGCGTCACGCCCCCGGTCCTGGAGCGCGGCCTTGACCTCGTACACATGCTCCATGCCCTTCCAGCGCTCCTCGCCCCAGCCGGGCGTCTCGCGGTGCTGTCCGACGCCGGAGATGGAGGTGTACACGAAGTGTTCGACGCCCGCCTCGGCCGCCGCGTCGATCAGGTTGCTCCCGCACACCCACTCCGTATCGCCCAGCAGGTCGGCCAGGTCCGGCATCTGCACCGAGAAGACGCCGCGCGCCCCGTCCACGGCGCGCCGTACGGCGTGGCGATCGCGCAGATCGCCGGTGACGAGCTGCGCCCCGAGCGCCTGTACGGCGCGGGCCGGGGCGCTGTCGGGGTCACGGACGAGGGCGCGTACCGGCACGCCCTGCGCGAGCAGGGCCCGAGCGGTCGCGCCGCCCTGTTTTCCGGTGGCGCCGGTGACGAGTATGGGTGCGGTGGGCATGCCGCGGCCTCCCTAAATGGCGGGGTCCTCCGTTTGTCTGCCGGATACGATACGGAGGGGTCCGCCATTTATGCAAAGGTCAAAGCTCAAAGCTCTGAAGGTCAAGGTGACGACGTGCCCGACGTGTCCCACACTCAAGCCCACACCCAAGCCCGCCCCCAGCGCGCCGACGCCCGCCGCAACTACGCGCGCCTCCTCGCCGCCGCGGAGGCGGAGGTCGCCGTGCACGGCGCGGAGGTCTCCCTGGAACAGGTCGCCCGTACCGCCCAGGTGGGATCGGCGACCCTGCGCCGGCACTTCCCCAACCGGCAAGCCCTGCTGAGCGCGGTCTTCCAGCGGCGGATCGAAGCCCTGAGCGCCCTCGCCACGGACCTGGCCACGAAGGACGACCCTCGGACGGCGCTGCTGGAATGGCTGCGCGCCCTCGCGCACTACGTCGCCTCCGCACGCGGCATGGCGGCATCCCTGACCATCCCCGAATCCCCCGAAGACGCCGCACACTGCTTCACCTACCTCGCCACCGCGGCCGACCCGTTGGTCCGCCGCGCCGCGACCGCGGGCGCCGTACGGGCGGACGCGACCGCCGCCGACCTGCTGACCGTGGTCACCGGCATCGCCCTGGCGACGGAGCACCACCCCAACGGCGCGGCCGAGGTCGACAGGCTGCTGACGCTGGTCACGGAGGGGCTGAGCCCGCGCACGTAGACAGCCGGGGGAGGGCTGGAACCTCGGGTTAGAACCTCCCCACACCCCAGCTGAGCACGGCGTGATTCCCGCTCCCGCCGGAGAGCCTGGTGCCGAAGGCCCCGCCGCCATCCGTGTTGAAGCTGTTCATCCCGTTGTACGCGACGCCGAAGGTCAGCCGGGTCGCGTGACCGTCGCGCCAGCTCGCATCGCAGTTGTCGGCCGTGTACTCGACCGTGCCCGCGACCCCCTTGAGCGACCCCTCCCGCGACCGCGCCTCGAACACACCGTCCTGCCCCTTGCCGAGCGTCGCCGGAGGCCGGGCGACGAATTCCCCGGACCTCAGCCCGTAGTCGGTCCGCGTGAGCCGGCACCCCGTCGCATTGTGCATACGGACCCGAAGCCCGCGGCTCGTCTCGTCCCCCTCACCATCACCCCGTACCCCGCCAACGACAACGGCCTGCGCGGAAGCGGGGGCCAGCACACCGACCACCGCCCCCATCACCACGGCTGCGGCCCAACGCGTCAGTGTCCTCATGGCGGCCTTCTCCTCTCGGCACAGGTGCCACCACGATGCCCACCCCGACCGAACCGCCGCCGGACCGACACAGCCGCCTGCCCCGCATGGCGGTCATCCGAGTCATCCGAGCCCCCCGAGTCATCCGAGTCATCCGAGCCCCACGAGTCACCCGGCCGCGAAGCCCCGAAGCCCAGGCGCCACCTCCTTGCCCACGCCGCACGGCTTCGCCGAGGTCCTGGCCCGCCCTGGGGGGCGGGTGGTTCGGTGAGTGGTTCGGTGCGCAAGGAGACCTGCTTGAGTCCCAGGAGGATGAGGAAGGCCAGGGCGACGATGCCGCCGGCCGTGAGCATCACCTGGTCCAGGGCGTGGCCGAAGCCGTCCAGGAAGGGCCTGGCCAGGGCCGGGTCCAGGTGGGCGAGGAACGCGGTGTCGTTGACGTCGGGATGGCGCGCCTCGGCCAGATCGTGCGGGTGCTGG
Source organism: Streptomyces sp. NPDC059679 (assembly GCF_042734105.1). Lineage (NCBI taxonomy): Bacteria > Bacillati > Actinomycetota > Actinomycetes > Kitasatosporales > Streptomycetaceae > Streptomyces > Streptomyces sp. NPDC059679. The sequence goes on from NZ_JBHWES010000086.1 coordinate 3,125, forward strand.
GCGGCCGCGTGCCGGAAGGCCGGTGAGGCGTCCGGCGGCGAAGGACGCGGCGGTCTGCCCCAGGGCGATCGGCTGGATGAGCAGCACGGCCAACCCGAGGGTGGCGACGGTGTAGCAGCCGACCGCGCGGCCGGACGCCCAGCCCCAGGCGTCGCCTGTCTCGCCACGCCCAAGCCACGCCACGCCGGCGCCCCCTCCCGCGATGAGTTCCTGGACCTGGTCCACGCCACTCCCGCGCTGCGCGACCACTTCATGCGCATGCAGCGCAACTGGGAGACCACCCTCGCCCACGCCATCGCCGAGGAATCCGGACTGCCCGGCGACGAGCTCCAGGCCCGCGCCCTGGCCTGCTTCGCCCTGGACATCGGCGCCCTGGCTCAGGAAAGCCCCGACCCCGCCCACGCGCTGCGCACCCTGTTCGCCCGACTCCGCAACGGCTGGACGGACTTCCCCCACCCGGGCCCTTGAACCCGGCACCAGCACCCGGCACCAGCACCCGGTTAACAAGCCCCGGCCCGCCCGGCGGACCGAGGAGCCGGTGCCCAGCCGTGTGGTGCGGCGTCACGCGCTCGCCCTCAGCGGGGCCGTAACCGCGCCGCGCATCCCACAGACCGGCGTGGTTCTGTCCGCGCGGGGCGGCCCTTCAGCCGCGGTGCCGGTTTCCGGCACGGGTCATCGACATCAGCGACTGGTGGGTTTCGAGGTCGGCGGCCACGACGAGGCCGCGGCCCGCGGGTCCGATCGGAGCGCCGTCGATTCCGGTGACTACGCAGCCGGCGGCCTGGCACAGAGCGATGCCGGCGGCGAAATGTACGCTCCCGGACAGGTCGCCGCCGTCGGTGACGTACGCGGCGCGTTTACCGGCGGCGACCCAGGCCAACGCGAGCGTCGTGGAGACGACCCGCGGCCGGAACCGTTCCACGAACCCGGGGTGGGCCAGCAGGTCCACCGTCCGGAACGCCGGCGCGCTGGGGAAAGGCGGGTCCAGGTTGACATCCACGAGTTGGGTGGCGGGCGTCGGCGCCAGCCGGGCATCGGCGCCGTCATGCCGTACCCAGGCGGTCTCACCGTCGGTGAAAAAGACCTCGCCGCTGAACGGGTCGGCCACCGCCGCCGCACCGCCGCGCAAAGCCACGTTGACGGCCACCAGCATGTTGCCGACGGCGTAGTTCAGCGTGCCGCACAAGGGGTCCACCAGCCACTGGCGAGCGGCCTCCGCAACACCCTGCTGCCCGCCCTCCTCGCCGAGCACAGCGTCATCGGGCCGAGCGGCACGGATGACGCCGAGGATCGACTTCTCGGCCTCGACATCGGCGGTGGTGGCGAAGTCCCCGGCGCCCTTGTCGATACGGGTGAGCCGCCGGCCGCACATGGTGCGCACGACCTCCGCACCAGCACGTACCGCGGCTATCGCAACCCCGGCATCGTCAAGAGCCCCAGATGAGTTGGTCACAGGGCGCAGGGTATCGGTGCCAACAGCTCGGACCATCGCCTGCCAGGCCGGTCCCGAACCTGCGCACAGGGATCGTCCCGGGAGGCGTGGCGAGCCCAGGCAGCCCAGCAGGCCACCGACCAGGCGCGAAACCGGCGGCAGTTCCGTTCTGGGCGCACTGGACTCACACCACAGCGGCGTTATGACCGACAACGCCGCGCACGCATGGGCTCAACGCCTCCCTGATCGGGATCTTCCGCGCTTGCGCCCCTGCCGACCGGGCGGACCGTGCGGCCCGCACCACGGGCGTGGGGTGCCCCGGGGGTGCGGGCTGGCGGCGGTACGCGATCGCAGGCACGGCTTGGAACGGCGATATCAGCCCGTCGTCATTCCCATCCGCCCTTCCAGCGCCTGCCGCATGACCACCGACCCCTGTTCCACGAACTCCGCGATCGGGGCGGCGAGGGTGTCGGGCAGGACATCGGTGTGCCAGACGAATCTGGTCCGGCCGCCGGCTTCGGCGAGCGCCTGCATCGACGCGTGGTGGTGGGCAGGGTGGAGGCTTCCGCCGACCACGGTGTAGGCGACGCGTCTGGCCTCGTGATCGAGGTCGACGAGTCGCTCATGGACGATCGTGCCGTCGGAGAAGGTGACCGTACGGGTGTCCGAGCTCAGGTGCGTGTCGGTGACGAAGCCGGGCGCGAGGCGTTCATGCACCGCGCCGTAGTCGCTGAGCACGTCCCAGACGGCGTCGGGCGTGGCGTCGACGACGAATTCCTTGTGAATGGAGGCCATGTGTGACTCCTACTCCTGGTCAGGCCGCGGAGATGCAGAAGGGGTGTCCTTCGGGGTCGGCGAGGACGGTCCACTGGCCGTCGCCGGGCTGGAAGCCGGGTTTGCTCGCGCCGAGGGCGATCAGCTCCTTCGCCGCGGCCTCGGGGTCGCTGACCTGGAAGTCGAGGTGGGCGTGCGGGGCGGAGCCGGGCCAGGCGGGCCCGCGGTAGTCGGCGACCCGCGAAAAGGTGAGCTGCAACGAGCCGTTGCCCAGACAGGCGTACTCGTCGTCGCTGTGGCTGATCTCCCAGCCGGTGAGATGGCGGTAGAACTCGGCGAGTTCCTTCGGGGCGGCGCAGTCGATGACGATCGCGGTGAGCTCCGCGTGGACGGTCATGCCGATGACTCCTCGGTGTCGTGGTTCGCCCGCCCAGCATCGGCGTGGAGTGTGCAGAGGGTCTTGAAGATCCTTGCGGAGCGACGGGCTCCCGGACTCTCCCCGGACTGATGTCGTACCCCCGACGTAGGGTCTGCGGCGTGTTGTCAGCCGTAACCCTTGCCGCCCGGACCGAGTTCGCTGTGGCCACGGTGGTTTGCCACTCCGACCACGCTCGGTGGTCGGCACCGGAGGCCCGCGACGGTCACCGCATGGTCCTCGTACGGCGTGGCAGGTTCCGGCGGTCGGCCGACGGATCAGACGCCGATCTGGACCCGACGGTCGGATACCTGGGCACCCCGGTCGAGGAGGAGCGCTTCGCACATCCCGCAGGCGGCGACACCTGCACCTCCCTCACCTTCACGCCCCGGCTCTGGGAAGGGCTCGCGGGCGGTAAGAGCGTCTACGTGGACGCGCGTATCGACCTTGCCCACCGACGCCTGCTCGCAGCCGCCGCCGGCGGCGACATCGACTACGCGCTGACGGAAGAACTGCTCCGCCTCGTCGCAGCGGCCGCCGGCAAACCGGCCGAGCGGCCGAAGCCTGCCGACCGTGCCCTGGTCGCGGCGGCCCGCGAGGCGATCACCGAGGAGGCTTCGCAATCGGCGGACCTGTGCTCACTGGCCCGACACCTCAAGGTCTCCCCCTACCGGCTGAGCCGCGTCTTCTCCCAGGAGATGGGGGTCTCGCTCACCCGCTACCGCAACCGCGTCCGCGTCGGCCTGGCCATGGACCGCCTCATCCAGGGCGAACCCAGCCTCGCCAACCTGGCCACCGACCTGGGCTTCGCCGACCAGGCCCACATGACCCGCACCATCCGCGAACACCTACAGCACACCCCGACCGCGCTCCGCCGACTCCTCGGCCCGGCATCCGCGCCGTACGGGGACGAAACCGCTTAGCGCTTGCTCAGGCCCCACATGAGCACGGCCTGAGCCCCGCTCCCGCCGGACAGCCGGGACTCGAAGGCCCCGCTGCCATCGACGGTGTACGTGTTCGTTCCCACGGGCGGGAGGTCGAAGTTGAGGGTGGCGGTGTGCTGGTTGCGCCGGCTCTCGTCGCAGTTGCTGGAGGCGTACTTCACGAACCCCTCCACACCGCTGAACGACGCTGCCCGGGACTGCGCCTTGAACCCGCCGTTCTGCCCCTTGGGGATGGCCGCAGTGGGCCCCGTGACGTATTCACCCCACGTCAGCCCGTAGCCGGTGAGCGTGAGCCGACACCCCGTCGCATTGTGAATACGAACCTCCAAACCGCGCAGCCGCATCTCCCCCTGGCCCTGCACCCCGCAGCCGCTGTCAGCCCGGACAGGCACCCCAACAGCGAGCACACTGACCACCACCCCCGCCACAAGAGCGGCCCTCCGACGCGTCGGTTTCTTCATTGCGGCCTCCTCCACGTGACACGGGTGGCCGCCAGAATGCCCACGCCCGCTCGAACCTCAGTGGAACGTCAGGGCTGCCCACGCCGCACAGCAGCGACGAAGTCCTCCCAGGCGCGATCCGAGAACGCGAGCACGGCCCGCCCCGGCTGTAATTGCCAAGAGTTGCGGATCGCTGGACTGTGACGTTCTGAGCTGAGCCGAGCTGAGCTGAGCTGCGATGTGGGGCTATGGCTACTGGCGGTTGGGCCGGGTCTGGACTAGCGGTCCGAGGGCGACCTGGCGCTGTCGAGCCGGCGATCAGGCCACGACCGGCTGTACTTCCCGGGCCGCCCGTGCGGCATAGGCGTCGCGGGCGTCCAGGACGGCATTGATGTTTTCCTCGGACCAGGCGCGGATCGCGTGCATCAGCGCGGTGACGCTCTCGCCCAGCTCGGTGGCCGAGTATTCGACCTTGGGCGGAATGGTCGGGTAGACCGTGCGGGTGACCAGGCCGTCCCGCTCCAGGGTACGCAGGGTCTGGGTGAGCATCTTCTGAGTGATGCCGTCCAGGCGGCGCCGCAGTTCGCCAAAGCGCATCGGGCCACCGGACAGTGCGCCCATGACCAGCATGGTCCACTTGTTGGCGAGTACGTCGAGGATCTGGCGCGAGGGGCAGGCAGCCAGATAGGCATCCGCGCCACCGTAGAAGCGCAGGTCGTCAGTAGTACCCATGAGGTACCTATATACCTTTGAAGTGCCTTCTGTTCAACAGGTACCGCCCTGCCGAGGATAGGGACATCACAAACGACTCTCCGAACAGGAGTGCATGACGATGCGCGCGATCACCCAGAAGACCTTCGGCGGCCCCGAGGTGCTGGACCTCGTCGACGACGCACCCAAGCCGACACCCGGACCGACGCAGGTGCTCGTCCGGGTCAGGGCGACCAGCGTCAACCCCGTGGAACTGTTCGTCCGCTCTGGCGCCTTCCCGTTGCTGGGCGAGCCGCCTTTCGTCCTGGGCTGGGACGTCTCCGGGGTGGTCGAGCAGGTCGATCCGGGTGTGCACCGGTTCCAGGTCGGCGACGAGGTCTATGGGATGCCGTACTTCCCGGGCCCGGCCGGTGCGAACGCCGAGTACCTGGTCGCTCCCGCACGGCAGTTGGCTCGCAAGCCCGCAGGGATCAGCCACGAGGAGGCCGCGGCGCTGCCGCTGGTCGGTCTGACAGCCTGGCACGCGCTGGTGGAGATCGCGCAGCTGCGGCCGGGGCAACGGGTACTGATCCACGGTGCGGGCGGCGGGCTCGGGCACGTCGCGGTGCAATTGGCCAAGCACCTCGGCGCGGAGGTGGTGGGCACGGCGAGCGCGGCCAAGCACGACTTCCTGCGCGGGTTGGGGGCGGATCAGCTGATCGACTACCGGACCCAGGACTACACCGAGGTGCTCCGGGACGCGCCGGTGGACGTGGTGTTGGAGACCCTGGGCGGCGGGAACGCCGAGCGTTCCCTCGGAGTGCTGCGGCAGGGCGGCGTGCTGGTGACGGCGGTGGAGCGGCTCAGCACCACCCTGCCGGAGCTGGCGGAGCAGTCCGGCGTACGCTTCGCGGCGGTCGGCGTGGAGCCGGACCCGGCCGGCCTGGAGGCACTGACCGAGCTGGTCGAGGCGGGGAGGCTTCGGGTGCACTTGCAGCAGGTGTTCCCGCTGGAGAAGTTGCCCGAGGCGCACGAGGTGCTGGCCGCCGGCAACGTGCAGGGCAAGCTTGCGATAACGGTCTGAAAGGATCGCGTGAGGTGTGATCAGGCAGCGGCGTCCTCCCGCGGCTCGGCAGGACGCCGTTGCCGAAGCGGGCGCCTGCACGGACCAAGGTCGGTGGCCTCATCGATGCGGCGCTCGTTCACCCGCGGCGCCTTCACCTCCACCGGCCCGGCCGCGGTGACCACGGTCCGCGGCTGCCGATAGCCGTTGCGGACCACCGGGCGGCGGCCGGCTCCGTCCGTCGCGGCCGCCATCTCGGCCACGCGCACTTGCTGACTTCGGCTCCAGGGCGGCGGCCGGCATCCGCCGAGCGCCCTCGCGCACGATCTCGTCGATCAGGGAGCCGGATTCGGCGGAGCCCTCGTCGGTGACCACGCTGAGCACGGGCGTGCCCTCCAGACCCGCGCTGCGACCGCGGGCCAACTCGGCCACCATCACAGGATCATTCGGGAAGGTACGCCCTCCGCGTCCCTCCCAGCGCTGATCCACAGGCATTGAGCATTGCCCGGACGCCCGATGAGGGCGGAAGAGCGCTGGGCCGGCCACGGCTCGGGGGACCCTCACGCCACACTGACCTCGTGACCGACAACGTCTTCGTGATCACCTCCGGCCTGCCTGGCAGCGGGAAGAGCACTCTCTCCCACGCCCTGGGCCACCGCCTGGGATGGCCGGTCATCGACAAGGACGCAATCCTGGAATCCCTCTTCGACTCCCTCGGCACCGGTGACCACACATGGCGGCACCGGCTCAGCCGCGTCGGCGACGACGTCCTCTTCACCATCGCTGCCCAAGCCAAACGAGCCGTACTCGACAACTGGTGGCACCACGACACCGCACCCGAGCGGCTGCGTCGACTCGACGCGCGCCTGATCGAGATCTTCTGCGACTGCGACCCGGCCCTCGCCGCCGAACGATTCCAGCGACGGACCCGCCACCCCGGCCACCTCGACCCGCAACTCACCCCCGAGCAAGTCGCCGAGCGTGTCGCCATGCTCCGCGCCACTTACCCGGGCCCTCTCCGCCTGGGCGGACCCTTGCTGACCATCGACACCAGTCAGCCGGTCGACATCACCGCGGTCGTCAAGGAGATCAACACCCTCCTCGAAGCCTGAGGAGACCGGTGATCAGCCAGGCGTGCCCAGGGCACGGCGACGCGAACCCCGCTCAGGCAGGGTCGACTTGCTCGCGACGCAGGGCCGCTACGAAGTTCCGCCAGGCGCGATCCGAGAACGCGAGCACGGCCCGCTCCGGCTCCTTCGAGTCCCGTATGGCAGCTCCGCCGCTCGCCAGCCCGGCCATCTCGACGCAGTTGCCTCCGCTTCCATTGCTGTAGCTGCTCTTCCGCCACTGGAGAGGCGATATATCGGTCATCAACAGAGTCCTTGTGCCGCTTGTCTGATCAGGTCACTCGACCGCTGAGGACTCAAGGACAGAGCACGTAGATTGTCAAACGCCTTGCCGTAGAGGGCGATCTCTTCCGGACTCTCCAGGTACACCGCGTCCGTCAGCCCGTCGCGGTACACCATGTCGGGATCCTCCTGATCCGGAAACCCCAAGATCGTGAATGCGGCAACAGCGGGGTAGCTGCCGGCGTCGAACGGCAGTACCTGGAGTGTGACGTTCTTCAGCTGCGCCACGTCCAGCATGCGCTCGAACTGCGCGCGCATGATCTCGGCGCTGCCGATGGTGTGCCGCAGCACGCTCTCGTGCACGATCGCCCACAGTTCGAGAGGCGCAGCGCTCGTCAGCAGGGCCTGCCGCTCCATCCGTACGGTGATCATGCGCTCAACATCATCAGGGTCCTGGCCAGGCGTGGCGAGGTGGAGTTCCCGTGCATAGTCGGCCGTCTGAAGCAGGCCGGGCACGAACTCGCACTCGTAGGTCCGCAGCCCGGATGCAGCCTGCTCCAGCCCGACGTAGACCGAAAACCATGAGGGCACGGCGTTGCCGTACGCGTGCCACCACCCCCGCGTCTTGGACTGTTTGGCGAGCTCTTTGAGGAGTTCGCGCAGTTCGCCGGACGTTCCGTAGAAGCGGCAGAGCGCATCGATGTCCGACGGCTGCACCCGGCCTTGGCCCGTCTCCAGGCGGTTGACCTTGGAACCGCTCCAGTCCAACTCCTTGCCCACCTGGTTGCAGGTGAGCTGGTGCTCCTCACGGAGCTTCTTCAGCTCGATGGCCAACCGGCGACGTCGGGCAGTGGGCGATCCAGGCACATGAACTCCTCGTGTGGAAAGGGACGTTCAGTCTTGTCGGGCGAGTGGGAACCGTCAGTCACCCATTCGAGCGAATCCCTTCGTGCACATTGCACGGCGAGATGTGCGATGCCATGCTCTCACACGGGGTAATCATTCGGACACCAAGCGATAGCTGCAGGTGGCCGCTGCAAGGCAACGCGACCGCGAGGGGTTGAGAGATGGCCATCGAGCACTGCATGCCGAGGAAGGCGTGGCACCTTCCCTTCCTGGCGGAACCTGGTGAAGTCGCCGCTCTCCGCCGCAGCATGCGGACGCACCTGACGTGCTGGGGCCTGCCCGATGTCATTGATGCGGCTCTGATCTGTGTCAGCGAGCTCGTCACGAACGTCATCGTCCACGTCGGCGCCGGCACGCCCACGACGATGGCCGTCTCCATGAACGGCACCTACCTGCGCATCGAGATCCACGACCCGGACCACAGCGCCTTGCCCACACTTCTGGGCGCGACGACCACGAACGAGTCCGGCCGAGGGCTGGCGCTGATCACGGCGGTAACGGACCGATGGGGTGTGATGCCGACCGACGCCGGCAAGACGACCTGGTGCGAGATCGCCACGGAACTGCGCGAGGCAGATGTCCACCTACAGGGGCCTCAAGTTGATCGTGCGGAGGCTCTGCTCACCCTCTACGGCCGGTCGGCATATCGCAGGGAATCCTCACCGCACGTCGGACACGCCATCGCGGAAGAGGCAGCAATCGCCCTGATCTCGGACCTTCTCCACTGGTTCCGCGCCCACGGCCAGGACCCGGACACGGCCCTGGACCGCGCTCAGCTGCACTTCGAAGCTGAGGTGGGACACTCGGGTGACGATTCGAGTCCGTACGTACCGGTGATCTGACCCCCTGTGGGGGCAGGCGTTTGCCCACGCCCGCATCCTCAGCCTGCGGCGGCCCGGAGCATCGGGCCGGCGTCATCGATCACCCCGTGCTTATGAAACTGAAGAGTGGCGCGGATGATGTCCTTCTTGAGGTGATCGCGCCCGTAGGCCGTGATCAGCATGTCGGCCGGCTGATCACGATGCTCCTTCTGGAGAGGCGAGAGAGGGTGCGCTCTCCAGGCATGGATACGGCCCGCTTACCCGCGCTGCACGGCTGCGACGAAGTTCCCCCAGGCGCGGGCGGAGAACGAGAGAACGGCCCGATCCGGCTCCTGAGAGTCCCGTACGGCGATGCCGCCCGGGAGAAGGGCTGCCTCGACGCATTCCGTCTGGCCTGCACCGCTGTACGACGACTTGAACCAGGCATCGTCTGCAACGGATACGGAAGCTTCGCGCATCAGCGCCGAGCGGGAGTCGTGCGAGCACGACAGCTCGTTCTCCACCGCAGGCAGCTCGTTGATCGAGATCCTGACGGGTCGGGCGGTGGAGTCCACGACGATGGCGACTCCTCCCTCGGCGTGATGGAGCGTCACGGTCGCAGGGTGGGCCTTCTCCATCTCGAAGGTGTACTCGACGCGTGCCGGTTCGGACATGGGGTGGACCCTTCCGGTCAGGGGCGATGCCGGTTGCTGGCACAGGAGTTGGTGTGTCGCGGCCGAACCACGGTAGCACTCCTTTCGAACATCGCGTCAACCTAGATTTGACGTGCCTGCCCATGTCAAATAGCCTCGATGGCTCATGGGCACGGGAACGGGGAGGTTCGGTGGGCGAGCTCGACTCCTTCGGCGCTTGGCTGGAGCGCCAACTACGGCGGAGCAGGGTCAATCAGGCGGAGTTGGCTGCGGCCTTGAACATGACCCGAGCCGGAGTTTCGGCGTGGGTCAACAACCGTGCCATGCCGAGAGCCGACAAGCTCAGGTTGATAGAGGAGTTCTTCGGTCTCCTGCCCGGGGCTGCTACATCTCTGCAGGACGCCGAAAGACGGGCTGTTGACCGTATCTGGTACCACCGACGTGCGCACCCGGACGGAGGGAGGGAGTTCGGTAACGCTGCCGCCTTCGCCTTCGAGGCGGATCTCGGTACGCTCGCCCGAGAGGCCACCCAGAACAGCCTGGATGAACGACTGGATCCCACGCGCCCAGTTCGCGTCCGCTACACGCTCCACGAGGTGAGCGGCGATCAACTGCGCGCGTTCAAGGGTCACCTGCAGTGGGATGCCCTCGAGCCGCACTTCCGGGCAGCGGCCCGCCACCGTCAGAAGGTAGGGCGAGTACTTGCCGAGGGACTGCGAGAACTCGATGAGAACGACAGCCTGTTGCTCCTACGGATCGACGACTACAACGCTGCTGGACTGACAGGACCGGAATACGACGACGGCAGGTTCTCGGCCGTCGTGCGGCGCCAGTTGGACAGTCACAAGACAACAGGTCGCGCCGGTGGGTCGTTTGGCCTGGGCAAGGCGACCCTGTGGGCCAACAGCCGCCTGGGTCTCGTCGTGATCAACAGCACACTCTCCGAGCCATACGAAGGTCATCTGGAACGGCGCATGATCGGGCGTCTGGATCTGCCGTGGAGACGGGTGGACGGTGAGCCATTCGCCGGCCCCGCATGGCTCGGAGAGCCGGACGAGACACCAGGTTTCAGGAGAGTGGCCCGGTCATGGTGGGCGGACGAGGAGACTGCCCGTGCCTTGTATTTGGAGCGCGAGAGCCAGGATCCGGGCACGTCCTTTTTGATCGTTGGCGCTCATGACATGGGCAGCGAAGGGGAACGAGGACGGTCAGATCTCGCGGACATGCACGCCAAGTTGATTGTGGCACTGGCCAACAACTTCTGGGCCGCCATGACGGGTGGAGAGAGCACGCCTCCACTGCTGCAAGCCTCGGTCGCGGCACGGCGCAACGGCGAGGTCGTGATACCAGAGCAGCGTGTTGACCCTAGCGAGCACTTTCCGGCTCAGGTCAGGGCCTTGAAGGCGTATCTGGACGGCGTCACCGTGGGAAAGCTCACTGCGGTAGATCAAGTGGCGCTCGCTCGCGTCCCTTTGTCGGTTCCTCCCTTGCGCGGCACGGGGGACAAGGCTGTGGAGCATCAGGCCGTGTTGCTGGTGACTCCTGCGGACGACATGGATCAGGAACACAGCAAGGTCGTCTACATGCGTGGCAGCCGGATGACGGTCATGACCCGTCGACCGCGGGAGATCCCTTTGGGGACCGACCCCTTCCAGGCCATCCTTCTCGCCGGCTATGCCACTGGCGAGGACGGGCCGGTGGTGGCGTCGGCGGAGGCGTTCCTGCGGGCATCCGAGCCGCCCGAGCACGACAAGTGGGACAGAACCGAAGAGCTTGCGGTTGCGTACGCTCGGGGTGCACTGACCCGTCCCAAGAAGTTCCGAGCCGATGTGGACGCTGCGCTGCGTGAAGTTGTCGGACGCCGTGAAGCAAGAGCCAACGGGGGACCGTCCGCACTGCGGGAACTTCTCCAGTTGGATACTGCGGCCGGGGCACGCCGCAGTGAGGGGTACCCGACCGTTCGCCATTTGGAGGGGGCGATCGAGGACACCGGGGCCTGGAGAGTGCACATCGAATTGCGCATTCCGCAGCGGGACGACCCTTGGTTGCTGACTCCCGTCGCCTGGTTCGATTCGCAGCAAGGCGGGGGAGCCACGATTACCTGGGCAGCACTCACTGCGGTCGAGAACTGTGAGGTCGAGGGGATGAATTTGCGGATTCAGCCTGGCGCACGCAGCGCGTCGTTTGCTGGCGTGACGGACGTGGGGAGTCACCTGGTCTCGGCCGACTGGGCGCGTCTCGCCGTGGACATCAGGCGGGCAAAGGGCGGGCGGATATGAAGACCTTGATGCCCTACCCCACGGTTGTCGGCGACATAGACGTGATAATCGAGAAGGTTGCGCTCGAGGGGCGGGATCTTTCCTATTCGATGATCTCCCGAACCGAACACGTCGTTGCCTTGCACCAGGTCGAGCGGGCCGAGTGGGAGGAGGCAAGGATCGAGGTGCGCGTCTCGCTGCCGGAGCGTGAGATCGAGACGGGCCCGTGGACCGACGTCGGCTGTGTTGCCGTACTCACCGAAGGGGCGACCAACACCCGACTGGCGCGTCCGCTGTACAAGAAGCCGGATGGGGTATGGGTCGGCAGCGTCCCTGTGTCGCGCACGCTGCATCGTGCCCGCGCCTCCCTCATGGTGAGTGTTGTTGCCACCGTCGGAGGTGTGGTCGGCCGAGTGATCGGTACCGCTGACACGGTGTGGACGATCGACCTCTCCGCTCGTGTTCCTGAGCGCAAGAAGGAACTGAACATCGTCGAGATCGACTTCCGGGACGGTACCGAGGAGTGGTTGGTCAGGTTCAAGGACTCTCCATGGCTGGTGGAGACGAGTGGTGAGATGCCGACTGTCTATCTCAACACCGGGTTCGAAGGTCTCGCGCCACTGCTCAATGGCGCGGGGAGCGAGATGGAGAGAGGCGCGCGAGGATTGGTGGTGTCCCAAATCGCTGACGAGGCATGGACGGCCATGTTCCATGCGGCTGTGAGCGATCTTGAGATCGATGGCGACGGAACTCCCCAAATCCCGTCGGGATGGCGCGAAGCGGTGTTGCGTCACATGCTGCCGGACGTGATGCCCGGAGCCTCGTTGGCCGATGCCTTGCTTGAGGTGCATGAGCGCCGCACGGACGATCAGGGGTGGTCGGAGTTGCAGACCTATATTCATCAGGCAGCAGCCAAGCGCGCCCGCATTCCGAAGCATCTCAGAACTGCCATTCGCGCACTTGATCGAGCGGAGGTAGCAGACCGGTGAGCCGGACTTCCCCTGCACTTCCAGAAGTTCTTGCCCTACTGCCCACCCCCGCGGCTACGCAGTATTTGACACGTGGCGTGCTCACTGGCCAAGAGAATCCGCCCAGGGTCGCACTTCAGCGTGTCAGCAAGCCTATTGGCGCGACTGCTGCGCGTTGGTACACCGAGCCAGTGAGGGAATTGGTCGATGAGGCCATGCGGAGATTTACGGAAAGACGCACTGGAGCCGACGCTTGGCTGGCACCACGCTTGCACGCCACCCTACGTATGACACGAGCCGAAGCGGCGAATCCGGAGCTGTGGAACTTCATGTCTTTGGCGGTGGCACCGGACTACGTGATCTGGCGTCACCGGAGGGCGGCCACGTCAGAAATGTCCACTCCGACCGCCCCCGCAGATCGATTCGTGGGGGCGCACTATAAAAATGCCTTCGCAAGGCTGTGGTGGGCCGCTGAAATGTTCCGGGACGGCGAAGACTACAGGAGCGTGGAATTCGCGTGCAGTAACCAGGACGTGCTCAATACGGCTCTCAGGCTGAATTCGATCGATCACCGCCCGACGGCGCTGGCGCTTCTTCAAGTTCTTCGAAATATGGCGACGCGTAGGACGTCTCGCCTCGGCGATCACGTCAACGCGTTGGCGCCCGAAATAAACATCGTCGGGAGCACCTTGATGTACGACGTCATCGCGCCGGCGGAACCACCTGATGCCGATGCCGTTCTTGATTGGATTGCGGAGGGGGAATCGGCTCCGACTGTTCCGCTGGAATCGCTCCCGGACGGTCCGAGGGATGGGAAAGTTCTAAAATCTTCAGTGGACGCTCTGGTGAAAATCTTTGAGAAGGTCCACGAGGAGTCCCCCTACCTTCGCCGCCGAGGAGCGCCCGCTGAAGAGTCGGGCTCCGGAGTCAGCCTCGCAAAGCCTGGTGGATGACCCCCGCCAGCGCCCGCGAGAGGCCGACCGGCACCGCATTCCCGATCTGACGCCCAATCTGTATCTTGCTGCCGCACCATTTGAATGACTCAGGAAAACCCTGAATAAGTGCGGCTTCATAGTGAGTGATGGGACGCCAGGCGAATGGATGCAGGTAGCGACCTTTTTCCGGCTTGTAGAATTCCGTTCGGATGGTTACCGATGGTCGATCCCAATGCATGCGTCCCATGACGTCGTGGGATCCGTTTCGGTGGGCCAGCCAGTTCGGAGTCGACAGCTCCGGAGGAAGGTCGTGTCTGTTGCCGCCTCGAGGAATTGCTTTGTATCGGGCCAAGGAGACGTCTGTTGGTGTCCGCCCGAAATGCAAGTCCGTGGTCCTGAAAGTTCCCGGCAGGCTGAATTTCTTCAGCCCGAGTGGATTGCAGGTTCCTTCCGGGAGTTCAGTGGTGACAGGTGTCACCAGGGAGCGTGAGAAGACAGCGGGGCCGACTGCCGCCCAAGGCATTTTGGACTCGATACCGGGCAGCGTTGTTCCCATGGCTTCGGGCGCCTTGGCGTGGCTGGTATCGGGGTAGCGGAGTCCGTTGAGATATTCGAGATCTCGGCGGACTCCTATGACGATGGTTCGGCGTCGGGACTGGGGTACACCGTAGTCCGCCGCATTAAGGACGGAGTACTCGACGAGTTTGTAGTCGCGCAGACCACCGTTGGGCTTCTCTGTGGCCGCATAAAGCGCCTCGAACTCGGCGGACCTCAAGAACCGATCAACGTTTTCGACGACGAAAATCTTGGGCTCGATTTCATTGACGACCCGCATGTATTCGCGCCACAATTTGTTGCGGGGATCGTTGACATCCCCCAGCCCGAGCCCGGAGAAGCCCTGGCACGGAGGGCCACCAAGGACGACGTCTGCTTTGATGTCGTGGTCGCGAGGTTGCCAGTCCTCGATGTCACCCGCGTGGATGTGATGCAGCCCGCCGGCGTCGTCGGCGAAGTTGGCGGCGTAGGTCGAGGCCGCCGCCAGGTCGTGCTCGACGGCCGCGACCGACCGGAAGACCGGAGCTGTCCCGCCAGGGGTGCGGAAGGACCGGAAACCTTCCGTGAAGCCCCCACATCCCGCAAAGAGATCAACAACGTTGATCGGCTCCGGGGCTTCCTGGTTGTTCATGACGGTGAGTTTAGCCGGCCGCTGGGAGTGATCACGAACATACCTGGTGATCGGCCGGAAGCCACTGCCGGAAAGCCGGCAAATCGCACTCAACCGCTCCCTGCCTGCGCCTTCACCCCAAGTGCATGGGCGATGCGCCGTCCTACAGCCTCGGCCACCGACGGTGGTGACGCATGGCCGATCTGCCGGTACACGGAGGTTTTTCGGCCGAAGAACCTCCACTCGTCAGGAAAGGATTGCAGCATCGCGACCTGACGAACATTGAGCTTGGGCAAGGCGTCGACGGGGAAGTCGGGGCCTGGCACACCGTCTCCGATGCTGTTGCCGTTGACGCCCAACCTCGCCCAGGCGCGCTTGGAGCCGGTCGGTCCGAGATCGGCTCCGCCCCGGAAGGGGGAACCACCCACGATGGCTGGTGCCGGCTCGTTCGCTCGTCCTGCCCATGCCGAGGCTCCGGGCCAGCCGTCGCGGGCCATGGATGCCTCCAAAATCTCTCCGACTGAAGGTGCCGGTTCGGGTGAGGGTTCAGGCCAGTCGAATCGGCTGAGCTCCGGGTGACGCATGGCCACAAGGAACCCTTGCCGGCGGTGCTGGGGGACGCCGAAGTCCGCAGCATCGAGCACACGCCACTGGACGTCATAGCCCACGTCGGCGAGATTTTCGACGATCCAGGACCTGATGTTCTCGAACTTGTCAGAGGTGACAAGGTCAGGGACGTTCTCCAGCAGGACGGCACGTGGCTGCACCGAGTGTGTGAGCCACACCGCTGCCTCCAGGAGTTTCCGCTCCGTGTCGGTCTCGCGGCGCTGGACCGTCGCCGCCGACTTGACGCGTGGCAGGCCACCAGCAAGAAGGTCCACGTCATAGACAGAGGGATGCTCTTCCGGGTCGAAGTCGATGACGTCGGTACGGAGGACTTCCCAATTCGGGCGATTCAACTTCAATGTCTTGCAGGAGTTCTCGTCGTTCTCGATCAACATGACCGGATCGAACCCTGCTCGTTCCAGCCCCAAGGCCTGGCCACCTGCTCCCGCGCAGATTTCGAGGGAGGAGAGTCGTGGTGAGGTCAATGCGGCTTTCTCCTTGTGGCAATGGCGGCGGGCCGGTGACCGGGTGGTCCGGAGCAGGCCAGGACAATTCTGGTGGCGGACGTGTCCGGAGTCAGGTCGCGTCGATGATCGCCTCGTTCTCCTGGGCGGAGTCGATGGTGGTGAACCGCACGACTTTTTTATCGTGGCCGTGTGCGGTAGCGGGGGCCACGAAGGCGAAGCTCATGACCAAACCCTTCAGGTCGGCCTCGCCTGTTGCCGTGGCGGGAGGGCGTTGCTCGAGTACGGGATAAAGGGTGATCACACCGCGTCGGGGAGCCACGTATTGCTCTGTGGCCGGGTCGTTGCTGTGTGTGAGAGAGCCTGCGATCCGCATGGCCACTGCTCGGTGCTTCGGGTCGCTGATAGCACCGAAGAGCGGATAACGCTCGCGTCGTCGTTGCCGGCTGAACCAGGACAATGGGCGTTTCTGCATCCCCAGCGGGATGCGCTGACCTGGGGAGGAGTGCTGAGGGGCGAGCACCAGCCAATCGTCCACGTCTCGACCGGACTGCGTGATCGCCTCCAAGTAGGCGAGGCTCGGGGTGAAGTGCTCTCCGTGCCATTTCAGCGACCGAAAGACGGTGATGGCGTCTTCTGCAGTCAGCAGCCCGGTGAAGGCGTCGAATCCGTTAGTGGTCCCGGAATCTGTTTTGTGAAATGAGAAATGTGTGGGAGCGACCGACAATCGATCCAGCGCCGGGAGCCACTGATCGGTGTTGTGGCGCAGGGCAGTAGTCTGGCTTTCCGGCGGATATGCGGTGGGCTCCGACCACTGGCCCGGTGATCTGACCTCGACCAGGCGTGCGTTGTACATTTTGTTACGACTTGTCGGCTTCAATTTCGGGAAATGCTGGGAGACCAGAGGCGGCACTTGAGCAGGTGTGACCTGTGGCTTACCGTTCACCATCGCAGAGTACTGTTCGAGCTGTGCCCGGAAGCTCTCCTCGTCGCGGCAAATTGCTTCGAAGGCGTCGTAGAGGTCGATGTCCTGTGGGTGCAGTCCGCCCGATGACTCCCTGCGGCCGACCCACAGGCGGACCAGGTCCCGGTAGCCTTTGCGGAATCCGAACCAGCGACCCATCTGCATCATTGTGGACGCATTGCCCGCACGCCGGCGGAAGTAGGTGACAGTCAGGCCCTCGACGGTGAATCCCCGGGACAGTTTTTGCCCACCGATGAGGATCTTCCAGATGGAGCGACGGTCGAAGTCTGCTTCGCCTCTCTCGATGTCCTTGTCGCCGTTGACCACGATGACCGGTCGGTCGTCGGCGCCGATGCGGGCCCAAGCCGGGCCGATGTAGGGCGCCAGGCCGTCATAGGAACTGGGGACCGCGAAACCGTCGGCTCGGACGCGGGAAACGGGAAGGAGGTCGGACTCGAAGAGTTCACGCAACCGCTGCCGGCCGGAGGGGCCGGTGTATCCGCCCTCGTCCCACAGGCGCAGCAGCCTTCCTCGCAGCTCGCTGTGCTCCGCCGTCAGCCGGGACTCGTGCACCAGCATGGTGTGGTGTCGGAAGTGGTTCTCATCCACCCGGGGATCTTCGGCCTCCCGGTAGATCTTCATGGCACCCGTAAGGACGAACATGTCCAGGGCTCTGCGCAGGCTGGCGTCGTCCTCTTCATCGGTGGAGTCACCGATTTCACGAACGTAAGCTTTCTCGTTTGAGTTTGCGACGGTGCGTTGCTGAGACGGGATCTTCGAGTCCAGGTCGTGAAAATCTTGAATCCCCATGTAGCCGTGAGGGCGACGGAGGGAGATCAGGAAATCCCTCGGGAAGATGTCCCTGGTGTCGCTGGGGTCGATGAATACGTTCGCGAACGGTGTTGCTGTGTAGCCGACGTACTGGGCCCGAGGAAGAAGCCCCAGCAGCTCGGACACTTTCTGATTGATGGCTGTACGATCGGGGCCGTCACTCCTGTTGGGATTCGCGGTGTTCGGAGACGCCTCGTCGGACTCGTCATCGATGATCAAGGCCGGGATCTCGCCCAGAAGTCCCTTGATTTTCTCCAGGTCCTTCACCAGCTTGCTCAGTACGCTCTTGTTCTTCTTGACCACCATCAGGCGAGCGGCCGCGTGGTCGAGGTTGCGCGGGTCGTAAAGCGGGAGTGCCTTCTCTCGCTTCTCGATTTGGAGCGCGCGGATACCTTGAGCCAAGGACTTGTAGTCATTGGCTCGTGTGGTGAGCCGTTCGACATCGAAGGCGCCGAGTTCTGAAGGCATCCCACCGTGAGTCAGGAATTTCCTGCGGAGCCATGCGGTGTCGTCCGCGTAGTCGGAATCGACCTCGTTACCGGCCCCACGCAGGATGTTCTCCCGCCCCACCAACTCCATGTCGAGGCGGCGTTGGGTCTGGGCACGCAGAAGATTCAACGTCCCCCCGAGCACGATGACCAGACGGTACCCGGCGTCGATGGCCTTCGCGATGACGCCTGTGAAGTTGGCGGTTTTCCCGGACTGCACATAGCCGACAACCAACCCCTTTGACTGATAGGCCTCAGACGAGGTCGGGTCCGCCAAGCGCTCGACAACCCGTTCGGCAGCGTCACCCAAGTCCGCTGTGGTCTCCGGACTCCAGCCCTTCTGGTCCTGCAGGTAGCGCTGATACGCCGGCCAGTACCAGTCGACCCCACGCTGCGAGCCAACACCACGCCAGGGCTTCCGCTCTTGGCTGATGACGACTGGACCGGCGGTCTTCTGCACCGGGATCTCGGCATCCAACTCCTTGCGGGTTGCGGGCTCAAGGCCGAGTCTGTCGTGGACCACGGCGCGACGTTCGTCCGTACGTGGCTCGGTGTCGGAGGCCCAGTCGGTTGTTGTGGGGCCGGTCGCGTAGTCCCAGTCAGTGAGCTGAATGCGCCACAGGCGCTTCAATGCTTCGGCGCCATCGCCGCCCGTGACCAAAATGTCCCTGAACGCTGTCTCGGACACGTCATGCCCGGATGCCTGCATCTCGGCGTAGAAGGCAACGGCGCGCCTGAGAGATGCGGGGCCGGCTGCTTGCATACCGGCCAAGGCAGCCTGATGCACCTTGAGAAGCAGGTCGGCGTTGGTGTTGTCCGCAGTGCTCATATGGCGCTTCCTCAAGGACGGTGGCTCACGGTAGGACGAATTCACTCTGGAGCGCTGCAGGCGGTTCGAGGCCGGCTGGCAGACCTGTCACGTCGATGTTGTAGTCGACCTTGCTTATGCGGGCGGCCAACTCGGCTGGCAGCAGGCGAAGGAGTGACTGGTCCAAGCGTGGCAGACGGTCGTCGACCATGAGGACCAGCGGCGTGCTGCGGAGTGACCAACGTTCGTCGTCCGTGGACAGGATGTTCGAGGTGTCGGGTTGGAGGATGGCCGCGAGACGTTGCTCCAGAGTGTCGAGAGCGGCACCCGTTGTGTGTTGTGCGAGTTGCTCTTGAACGGAGGAGGCGCACTGGGTGAAGGTACGACCGTGAGCACCGCCTCGGGTGAGCTGGAGAGACACCAGCCAGAGCGGCCGGTCTGTACTCGGGGTGAGTTGGGAAAGGCCATGGATGGTGTGACTGCGTGCCTCCGCCGTTGTGGTCTTGACCTCGATGTCATAAGACGGCAGACCGAAATCGTGCTCCTCGCCGTGCGATCCTCTCCAGGATTCTGCGGCGGTTTGCCACCCATGCGAGGTAGCGATGGCTGTCAGCATCACCAGTTCGCCCATCAAGCCGATTCGTTTCTCCAAGCTCATCGCCCGGGGCTTGTCAAGAAGGGCACGCCAGGCCTGTACCGTCTCACTAAATGCCTGATCCGGGGTGCGCCCCCGGTCCACAACGCGATCGGCGACGGCGCACAGGAGGTCGTGAAAGTCGCGCAGCAGCTGTCGTTGGGTGGTCTTGAGCCGAGCCATGCGCATGCCGTCGTACGCTATTTCCTCGACTTGTATCAACGGATGTGGTGAGCGCGGCAACCTCTGACGGGACGTGAGTTCCAGATGAAGGGCGATGTCACGATCGTCCGTCACGACGTAGTCGACACGGGGCAGGGCGCTGCCACCGAGAGGGATGGTCGTCCCTCGGCCGGCGTGAAGAAAGTGTTCGATCTGCGACCAATCGGCCTTGGAGTCAGCTGTCATCGTCGGCCACCCGGTTCAGTTCGCTGCGTGCCGCAGCCACCAATACCGATTGCCAGAGCTGTAGGTTGTCCTTCTCGCGACGGCCGCTGTACTCCTTCTCGAAGACTTCATGCAGCAGCAGGTACATCAGCGACTTCAAGAGTGGGGCATCGTTGAGACTGCCGTCATGGCCGCCCAGGATGGCCTTGCGGTAGTGCTTGTTGAGCACGATGGTCCGCTGCGTGCGATCGACGTAAAAGAACGACTCGTTGTCCAACTTGTCCCAGCGGACGCTGATCGGGTCCTCATAGGGCAGGAGAGGCAACTCCTCTTCGATGGCTGCCCGTACCTCCGGGGCGATCCCCTTGCCTGGGCCGATCACGGCCTTGCGCGTAACACCTACTCGTCTGCGGGCCTCGCGATAAGTGGTGTCTGCGGCTGTCAGGTACTGGGAGAACTTGGTGCCCGACTCGTCCACCGCCTCATCGAGTGCGGCTGTGAACTCGGGGGACAGGTCGACACCTGACTTCTTGACCGTGAGCCGAAAGACATCGCCCAACGCCTCGGGTAGATCGATCGCCACGCGAGCAAGAGAAAGGTGCTGTTCGGGCTGGCGGTAGTTGTTCCAGCCGCCGGCCTGGACGAGGCGGTCGTTGCGGTAGAAGTAGAAGCCCTGTCGATCGATGACAGAACCCACGGCCCGGTACTCGTCGATGTTGGATTTGGGGGGCCAGATGTGGGCGGCGAGCACGATGTGGGAAGCGAGACTCTTGATCGAGGCGCCGAACTCCCGAGGGTAGTCCGCAGCACCTGTAACCGGATAGGCGAACGGGTCCAGGGGTTCGACACCGAAGTCCAGGTAGACCGTTCCGGTCAGGACGTCCTCAACGGCGATGGTGATGTTGAAATCTGCGCGGGCCAGAAAACGATGCAGGTAGAGCCCCAAGTGGAGGCCCAACTTGTTGATCGTGCGCTGTAGATAGCGATCAGTCTGCCCGCTGCCTCCGTGCTTGGGGAAATCCTTCACGCCATCCCAGCGAACAATTGTGCCCTGCCATGTGATGGGCTTGTCGTAGTAGCGATCGACGAGTTTCTGCGCGAAGTCAGGGTCGACGATGTCGCACTGGAATCCGGACTTGGCGTGCTCCATCAACCAACGTCGCCCGGCGGCTCGGGTGCGTTTGGTGGTGCTCACCACCGTGACGGCCTCGGCGTGGGAGAGCGATGCCGACTTCAGGCCGGTACCGAACATCCCGAGAGACTTGGCACCGTACGACTGGCGACCGCCGATCGTCATGGCGACGTCCAGCGCTTCCTCGTCCATGCCACGACCGTCGTCCACGACGAGGAGGGAGACGAGTTGTTCGCCATCGCGAAGGAAGTGGATCACAACGTCTTTCGCGCCTGCGTCGATCGAGTTGTCGACGAGGTCGGTGATGGCTACCTCGAAGCCGTACCCTTGGCTGCTCAGCGCCTCCATGTACCGGGCATCCGGAGGTAGGTGCTTGCTACCGGTTGTGGGGACGTCGAACTGCCAGCCTGTCATCATCCGCCTTGATATCCGGGAGGCGAGGAGTGTGATCACTCGCAACCGCATGATTCGTACGAGTAATGGTGACGGTAGAGCAGGGGACCGACAAGTGGGTTGGAAACTCTGAAACCGCGCTCTTCCGGCACCGGTCTACGAACTGCGTGGTCTTCTCGCCTCGGCGACAGCGGCAGCTACCCGATCTGCCACATCCGACGGTGCTTCGTGCTCCCAGAAGCGCAAAACCTTCCATCCATCCGTCGTGAGGCGTTCGGTGGTTTCAAGATCGCGCGCCATGTTGCGATTCAGCTTGTGCCGCCACCAGTCGGCGTTCGCCTTCGGGTGGGTCGCGTGCTGGGGGCAGCCGTGCCAGAAGCACCCGTCGAGGAAGACGGCGATCTTGAGGCCGGGAAAGGCGATGTCGATGCTCCGACGTGGGAGCCCCGGGACTGGGCGGTGCAGACGGTAGCGATGCCCGCTGGCATAAAGGAGACGGCGCACAGCCATCTCTGGGGTGGTGTCCTGGCTGGCCTGGCGGCTCATGCGGGCGGAGACACCAAGGGAAGACGGTGTGACGGGCACGTGGCCATTGTGCCGGCCAGGGCAGATGTCACTGAGTCCGGGCAACTGGACGGCGGCTTGTGCGCCACGGTCCGGCCTCTGCGGGAGGCATGTCTGAGCGGCGGGACGTTACGGCTGCCCCTGCGGATACGGCGGCTGATGCGCCGGCGGCCAGGCCGGGTAGCCGTACGGCGTGGGCTGGGCGTACGTGGTGTGCGGCGCGTACGCGGCCTGGGGCTGGGCGGGGGGCCAGTACGGCGGGGGCATGGTGGCTGGGTGCGGGCGGGGGATTGGGCGGCGGGGGAGGGGGACGGAGAGGGCGGCGTGGGCCAGGGCCGGTTGGGCGGTCTCGCGGTGTTGCCAGAGGCGGTCCAGGAGCTCGCCCTCGCGGGTGGTGAAGTCGGGGCCCGCCGTGCCGAGGTGGGCGCGGTGGCGGAGGAAGGCGAGTGAGGTGGCGGTCGCGGTGTAGTCGGCGACGATGCGGGCCGCGGCCGGGCCCTGGGTGCGGCGGGCGAGGTCGCGGGCTATGCCGCGGGCGCGCATGGAGGAGAGGGCGATGGGCTCGGGTGGGGTGAGCCAGCCGGCGGCCTGGTAGGTGGTGAGCTGGGTGCGTACGGTGCGCAGCTGGTTGTTGCGGGACCAGATGGTCAGCCAGGTCAGCAGGCCGAAGACGGGGACCATGAAGAGGGCGTAGACGGCGAGGAAGCCGTAGCCGCCGAAGGTGGCGGAGCCGTTCCAGAGGCCGTGCAGGACCATGGCGCCGAGCAGGGCGGCGAGGGGGACGAGGACGCGGCGCGCTCGCTGGTGCTGGGCGGCCGCGGCGGCTATGCCGAAGCCGATGCCGGTGGCGGCGGTGAAGAGGGGGTGGGCGAAGGGGGACATCACCGCGCGGATGAAGAAGGTCGCGGCGGTGGTGGAGCGGATGCCGGAGTAGCCGAATTCCTGGTCGCTGACGAAGGCCGTGCCGAGGTAGAGGATGTTCTCGGTGAAGGCGAAGCCGGTGGCGGTGATTCCGGCGATGACGACGCCGTCGACGATCCCGTTGAAGTTGCGGCGCCGGAAGAGGAAGAGGAGCAGTACGGCGGCGGCCTTGGCGCTCTCCTCGACGACGGGGGCGACCAGAGTGGCGCCCCAGGCGTCGACGTCGGCCTGGCTGGAGGAGGAGTCGGCGACGTTGGTGATCAGCCAATCGGTGGCGAAGCCGTTCGCTATGAGGGCGACGAGGGTCGCCGCGCATGCCCCCCAGGCGAAGGCGAAGATCAGGTTCCGCCAGGGTTCGGGTTCGATGCGGTCCATCCAGCGGAACGCGGCGATCAGCAGCGGTACGGGCAGGATGGCCAGGCCCAGGCCCACCAGGAAGCCCTCGGTGCCGGTCTGCTGGCGGACCAGGGCCAGGATGATCAGGCCGGAGAGGGAGAGCAGGACGATCAGCGCCGTGGCGCGCAGGGACTTGTTGGCCCACAGCGCGCTCAGCCGGCCGCCCCACGGGCCGCGGCCCGGCGGCGGGTGTGGCCAGTCGCCTCCGGCCGGCGGCGCGGACGTGGGGCCGGTCCACGGCTGCTGTCCGTATGCCGTGGCCGGGGGGCCGGGCTGCTGGTGCGGGGGCGGGGACTGGTGCACCTGACGACCCTAACGAACGGCGGAATGGCGGACCGAAGGATTATGCCCAGGCGCTAAAGGGCGCTATGTCTGCGCTGTGTCCCGCGCTATGCCTTTGCTATGTCTCGCTGCGGCGGAAGATCAGATCGTGGACGATATGGCCCTTCTCCAGGCCCTGTCCCTCGAACTTGGTCAGCGGACGGAACGCCGGGCGCGGGCTGTAGCCGCCGTCGGGCTGGGTGTTCTCGAAGTGCGGGTCGGCGGTGAGGACCTCGAGCATCTGCTCGGCGTACGGCTCCCAGTCGGTCGCGCAGTGCAGCAGCGCGCCGGGGCGCAGCCGGGTGGCGGCGAGGGCGATGAACTCGGGCTGGATGAGGCGGCGCTTGTGGTGCCGCTTCTTGGGCCAGGGGTCAGGGAAGTAGACGCGCAGCCCGGCGACGGATGCGGGCTCCAGCATCTCGCGCAGCAGGATGATCGCGTCGCCGTTCGCCACCCGGATGTTGGAAAGATTCTTCCGCTCCGCGAGAGCGAGCAGATTGCCCTGGCCGGGGGTGTGGACATCGGCGGCCAATATGCCGGTGTCGGGGTCGGCGGCCGCCATCTGGGCGGTGGCCTCGCCCATGCCGAAGCCGATCTCCAGGACGACGGGCAGGTCCGGGTCGCCGAACAGCTCGCCGAGGTCGATACGCGAGAGGCCGTCGATGTCCAGGCCCCACTGGCCCCACAGGCGGCGCAGCGCCTCGCCCTGGCCCAAGGTCACCCGGCCGCGACGGGGGCGGAAGGAGCGGATGCGCCGCTCGTGGTGCGAGCCGGCGGGGTCGGCCAGCGGGCCGCCCGGGAACACCGGCTCGGCGCGACGGTCGCGCGGGGGCGGGTGAGGGGACTGGGACGGGGACGGCGGCGGCGTGCGCTCGGGGCGGGGAGCGGGGGTGGTGGGGCTGCCGGTGGTGGGGGCTTCGGCCGTCGGGTTTTCGGCGGTGTGGTTCTCGGACACAGTGCTTTGATTCTACGGGCCGAGGCAGCCGCGCCCGGGCCCCTCATGTCCGAGCCCGAAGTGCCCGGGCAGCAGTGCCCAAGCCCCGCCCTCACAGCCGCTCCGGGTCCCGCCTCACAACCGCTCCAGCACCCGCCTCGCGACCTCCCGCCCGATCGGCAGCGACGCCGTCGCCGCCGGCGAGGGCGCGTTCAGCACATGGACGACGTGGGGGGACTCCTTGATCAGGAAGTCGTCCACCAGCGTGCCGTCGGGCAGCACCGCCTGGGCGCGCACGCCCGCCGGGGCCGGTATCAGGTCGTCGGCCGTGACATCCGGCAGCAGACGGCGGACGGCGTCGGTGAAGGCGCCCTTGGACAGCGAGCGGCGCAGCTCGCCCGCGCCGTAACGCCAGTGGCGGCGGGCTATCCGCCAGGAGCCGGGGTACGCCAGCGTCCCGGCCAGCTCGCGCGGGCGGACCGTCTGCCAGGTGTAGCCCTCGCGGGCGAGGGCCGGCACCGCGTTCGGCCCGATGTGGACGGAGCCGTCGACGCCGCGGGTCAGATGGACGCCGAGGAAGGGGAAGGCCGGGTCGGGGACGGGGTAGACCAGGCCGCGCACGAGGGAGGCGCGCGAGGGGACCAGCTCGTAGTACTCGCCGCGGAAGGGGACGATCCGCATGCCGGGGTCGTCGCCCGCCAGCCGGGCGATCCGGTCGCAGTGCAGGCCGGCACAGTTGACCAGGGCCCGGGCCCGCAGCACCGTCCCGTCGCCCGTACGGACCGCGACCGCCGACGGGCGCCGCCCGATGGCGGTCACCCCCGCCCCGTATCGCACCGACGCCCCGGCGTCGCGCGCGAGGCGGGCCAGCCGGGCCGCCACGGCCTTGAAGTCGCAGATGCCCGTCGTGCCCACATGGATGGCGGCCAGGCCGCGCACCCATGGCTCGTGCTCGGCGAGCTGGGCGGGGCCGAGCTCGCGGACCGGGATCCCGTTCTCCCGGCCGCGCTGGACCAGGGCGTGCAGCCGGGGCAGCTCCGCCCGCTCCGTCGCCACGATGAGCTTGCCGGTCACCTCATGCGCGATGCCGTGCTCGGCGCAGAATTTGACCATCTCCGCCGCGCCCTGGGCCGCGAACCGCGCCTTCAGCGACCCGGGGCGGTAGTAGATGCCGCTGTGGATCACGCCGCTGTTCCGCCCTGTCTGGTGGCAGGCGGGGCCTGCTTCCTTCTCCAGGACGGTCACCCGGGTGCCGGGCGAGGCGCGCGTGATCGCATACGCCGTCGACAGGCCGACGATCCCGCCCCCGACCACCAGCACATCGCAGTCCAGCGCCCTCACGTCACCTCACCTCCCCACGCCGCGCACAATCCACTCACCGAACTCGATGACTATCATGACCCGCGCCACTGACAGCCATCAGAAACCTGCGTCACCCCCCCGTCATCTGGTACTCCGCGGGTACCGAACGATCACGGGGTACCGAACGATCACGGCAGATGATCGCGTGCCCCGCCTCATGGCCAGGTGATCAGGGTGCCGGGCCGGTGCCGTCAGCCGTCCGGCCCGTCACGCCGCCGCCACCATCAGGCGTCACCCTCGTCACCCTCGTCACGCCGCCACCATCACGCGTCGCCCTCATCACGCCGCCCCCATCACGCGTCACGCCGGCGCCATCAGCAGCGGCCGCGCCCGCTCCCGCAGTTCGGCGACGCGCGGCTCGTCGCGGTAGGCCTCCAGGCGGTGCATCAGGTCCCGTACGTACTCGGTGGTGCGCGCGGACGATATTCGATTGGCGACCTCCACCGCACGGGCGCCCGCCGCGCACGCCGCGTCCAGATTGCCGGACTCCAGTTCGGCCACGGCGGACACGACGAGCCGCAGCCCGTGGGAGCGGACGAACTCCTCGGTGGGCCGGGCCAGCGCCTGCTCCGTGAACCGCCTTACCTGGCGCGGCAGTCGGAGGTCGCGGTAGCACTCGGCGGCGTCGGCGGCGAACCGCTCGTGCGAGTAGAAGTCCAGCCAGGACGGGTCGGGATCGCCCGAACGGGACCGCTCGAGCCAGCCCTCCGCGGACTTGAGCGCCGCGCCGCAGGCCGGCCCGTCCCCGGCCTTGGCCTGGGCGCGGGCCTCGACGAGGCGGAAGAAGCTCATGGTGCGGGCCGTGGCCAGGCCGCGGTTGCGCTCGACGGCGGCCTGGGCCAGGTCCACGCCTTCGTCGGCGAAGCCCCTATAGGTGGCCTGCAGGCTCATGGAGGCCAGTACATAGCCGCCCAGGGGCACGTCGGCCGCGGCGCGCGCGAGGCGCAGCGCCTGGATGTAGTAGCGCTGGGCGGCCTCCTGCTGGCCGGTGTCGAAGGCCATCCACCCGGCGAGCCGGGTCAGTTCGGCGGTGGCGCCGAACAGGGAGCGGCCGACCTCGTCGCTGTACGAGCCGAGCAGTAGGGGCGCCGCGTCGACCCGTAGGCACTCGGGCACCATCGACGAACGCCAGTCGCCGCCGCCGTACTTGGAGTCCCACCGGCGCGCGTCCACAGCGGCCTCGCGCAGCTTGGTGACGTCGCTGTGCCCGACGCGCTGCGGTAAGCCGTCCAGGCCCACGCTGCCCTCGGCGTCCTTGGGCTCGCGCGCGACCGACGGGTCGGCCGGGGTTATCAGCCAGCGGGACGCGGGCGTGGCATATGCGCTGACCGCGAAGGATCCGGCCAGACTCTGCCAGATCCCGCCTCCGCCGCGCCGACCCGCCAGATCCAGCCGGTAGAGCTCGGTCGCCGAGCGCACGGCCTGGCCGATGTCGCGCGGGAAGGCGAGGCCGACCTCGGGCGCCGGATCGGCGTCGGCGAGCCCGATCTCATGGAGTGGTACGGGCCGCCCGAGTTTGCTCCCGATCGCGGCCGCAATCAGATGGGGCGCGGCGCCTTGGGGCACCATGCCCTTCGAGACCCAGCGGGCCACGGACGTCTTGTCGTAGCGAAGGGTCAGGCCACGCTGGGCTCCGAGGTCGTTGACTCTCCGCGCCAGCCCGGCATTGCTGATCCCCGCGAGGGCGAGAACGGTGCCGAGCTTCTCGTTCGGCCCGCGTGGCTCCCTGGTCATGCGTACCCCTCGACAGCACCGACGGCCGCCCCGGCATAGGCACGGGGCATTCGTAAACCCAGCGTAGTTCGCCGGATCCCGACCGTTAAGAGGTGGTGTCCCGGATGGCGAGATTCTTGTACGAACGGACGTGCGGAGCGTGGTGTGTGCTCCTGCTGTGTGTGGCTGTGCGCCTGTCCGTGCGCTCTGTCTCAGGGTTCGCGGGAACGTTTCGATGGGTCTTGCGTGGGTCGGCCCGCTGTACGGAATCAGTGGGCTGGGGGACGCCGCCGCCTCATTCCCCGCGGGCGGCGGAGCGGTCCGGGAGGCGGATGCCGCCTCCCGGACTGACGTGACGTCAGGTGGGATGCGAGGGCGAGGACTTCTCGCCAGGCTGTCGTCGGGGCGCCGCCGGGACGTCGCAAGGCGGTCGCAAACCGCCGCGAGATTTCCGTAAGTCCATCAAGAACGCTACGGAAATTTGGCCGAATATCGCCGGTCGACAACTGCCGTCGCCCTGTGTGGTGCTGATCACGGCCGGGCTCCCGCGCCGGGCCGGGGAGGGGAAGGTCCGGCGCGGCGGTCCTCCCTGTGGAGTCCCTGCGGCGTCCTGCGCGTTCCTGCGGTATTCGGCGGCGTTCCTGCGGCGTGCCTGTGGTGTTCGGCGCATACGCCCCGCACTGACGGCTGCGGCCCCGCGCCCGGCGACTCGTACGGCTCGTATGCCTCGTGCCAAGCGCGCCTCACGGGCGCCTAATTGGCGCCTCTGCGCCCTTGCGCGCCCCTTTACGCCCCTCTCGTGGCAGCATGGGCCACGGCGGAGCGGTCCGTCGCGCCGACGACGGTTCCCGCGTGCGCGTCCGCGCTTGGCGGGATCACGTCTTGTGATCAACCCTGTTGTTCCTGTGGTCGACTGTGGTCAAAGGACATCCAGGAGATCCATGTAGTTGTCCGGTTCGATGCCGAAACCGTCGACCTGCTGTGCATGATGGCACCTACTTCTTGGTTGCCTTGTTTGCCCACACCCTGTGGAGGCGCGATGCGGTGGTTGGTGGGTTGGAGCAGTACCGCATCGGGGCCAGACCCCTCGCAGGGCCGCGCGATCCAGCCGGTCGGCGCCCATCTCCTGTGGTCGGACCCCGATCCGCTGTGGGCGGTCGGCGACTGGCGGCCCGACGAGGTACGCGTCGTCCAGGCCGACCCCTTCTCCCGCCTCGCCGTCTTCGGCTGCTGCGGCGCCTCCGACGAGGAGCTGCGCGTCGGCCTGTTCGCCGCCCGCGGCGGCGCCCTGCGCCATCTCACCGCCTGGTCCGGCAGCTACACCGCCGTCGCCCAGATCGGCCGCCGCACCACCATCGTCGGCGACCTGGCCGGCGCCCGGCCCGTCTTCCACACGGACTGGGGCGGCGGCACCGCGTACGCCACGGCCGCCCTCCCGCTCGCCGACCTCATCGAGGCGCAGCTCGACGTCAGCCACCTAGGCGCGCTCCTGGCCTGCCCCGACTCCCCGGAGGCGATGGGTAACGGCACCCCGTACATGGGCGTCAGACGGGTGCCCCCGGGACACGCGCTGATCCTGCGCGACGGGGCCCGCGACATCGTCGGCTACGAGCCCACCGCCTCGCTCGCCGTCGCCGCACCCCAAGTGGACCAGGAAAAGGCCGTGGACGGCGTACGGGACGCCCTCGTGGAGGCCGTGCGGGCCAGGCTCACCGCGCCCCGCCACGCCCCCGACACCAGCGGCGGCCTCGACCCCGGCCCGGTCCCCGGCATGGGGCCCGCCGAACGGCGCGCGGCCCGCGGCGCACCCGCGCCCGGCATCGGCGCCGACCTCTCCGGAGGCAGCGCCTCCGCCACCCTGGCCCTGCTGGCCGCCGGACTGCCCGGAATGCCCGGCACCCTCCTCGGCCACGGCGCCGAAGCGGGCGAACGCCTCCTCGCCGTCACCTTCAACGACCTGGCCACCGCGGGCGGCGCCCGCGCCCGCGAGGCCGAGCTGGAACGGGCCGGCACCATCGCCGCCAACCCGCGGCTGCACCACGTCGTCGTCACCGCGGGCGAGGAAGCGCTCCCGTACGCCGCCCTGGACAGCGGCCCGCTCACCGACGAACCCGGCCCCTCCATCGTCAGCGCCGAACGCCACCGCCGCCGGCTCGTCGCGGGCAGCGCGGACCACTTCGTCGGCCACGGCGCCCGCCAGGCGCTCGACGCCCACCCGGCGCGCCTCGCCGACCTGCTGCTCGACCGAAGACGCCGCCACCTGCTGCGCCCCGCCACCGCGCTGGCGAAGGCCGACGGGCCCTCCGGCCACTCCTTCTTCGTGCCCTTCACGGTCTACCGGGCGGCGCGCAAACTGGCCCGTACGTCCTACCGGGACGGCGTCGAGGACGCCGCGAGCCGCCTCCTGGAACGGCGTTTCACCGACGACGGCAGCGGAGGGCGAGACGGCGGCAGGTCCGGACCCGGAGTCGTCTCCGCCTCCCTCGCCGCGCTCGCCTGGTGCCGGCCAGGACCCGCCGCCCGCTGGCTCACCGGCGAGGCGCTGGCCGAGGTGTCGCTGCGCCTGGAGGAGGCCGCGTCCCGTCCCGTGACCCTGCGCCGCCCCGGCGAGCGGCGCGCCGACGCGGCCCTGGCCAGGCACGCCGCCGACCACCGGGTGTTCGAGCAGGCGGCCGAGGTGCGCAGCCAGCGTCTCCACGCCCCCTTCCTCGACAACCAGGTCGTACGGGCCTGCCGCGCGCTCCCCGAAGCGCTACGCGTGCAACCCGGGGCGCGCGCGGCCACGCTGCGCGCGGTCCTCGCGGGAGCGGGCATCCGCGACCTGCCACCCGGCTGGGGAGCCACCTCCCACGCCGCCCACGCCGCCGCCGTACGGGCCGGGCTGCGCGCCTGGGTCGGCGAGGTCGTCAACCTCTTCGACGCGCCGCTGCTCGCCGACGCGGGCCTGGTCGAGGCCCGCGTCGTACGCAAGGCGCTGCGCGCGGCGGCGGAAGGGGAGCGGCTGCCACTCGACGGGCTGGCCGAACTCGTCTCCACGGAGGTCTGGCTGCGGCGGCTGCTGGCCCGGCGCGGCACCTGCTGGACGGGGACGGCGGCGCCGCGGCAGCGGGCGGTGGCGGGCGGAGTGGTGCCGCGGCCGAGTCTGTAGGGGTGCGGGTGGGGGTGTGCGGTTGTGGGTGTGGTGCTGTGGGTGTGGTGCAGTGGGTGTGGTGCAGTGGGTGTGGTGTGGCGTGGTGCTGGGGTTTGTCTTCGGGCCGTGGGTCCGGCCCGGGCCGGGCGACGGCACGCCAATTGACCACGTGTTCGTATGGTCCGACCGCTGACCCGAGGACAATGACCCCGTGCGGTATCTGATCCTCGGCTCGGCCGAAGCACGCGACGACAACGGGAACCCCCTGCCGCTGGGCGGTTCCCGTCTCCGCGCGCTGCTCACCGCGCTCGCCATGCGCGCCGCACGCCCCGCCCCCGTGGCCGTGGACGTCCTCATCGACGAGGTGTGGACCCACGACCCGCCCCAGGACGCCCCGGCCGCGCTCCAGGCGCTCGTGGGCCGCCTGCGCAGGGCCATCGGCCGGGACGCGGTGGTCTCCTCGCCCGGGGGCTACCGCCTCGCCACCAACGGCCGCCAGGACGTCGACCTCCTCCACTTCGAGGCGCTGGCGAAGCACGGCACGCGGGCCCTCGGCGCCGGTGACGCACAAGCGGCGGCCGACGTGCTGCGGCAGGCGCTCGCGCTGTGGCGCGGCCCCGCGCTGGCCGATCTGCCGGACCGGGAGGCCGCCGCCGCCCGCCCCGAGGCGCTGCGGCTCACCGCGCTGCACCGCCGTATCGACGCCGACCTCGCGCTCGGCCAGGCGGCGGACGTCATACCGGAGCTGCGCGAGCTCGTCATGGACCACCCGCTCGACGAGACCTTCCACGCGCAGCTGATCCGCGCGCTGCACGCGTCGGGCCGCCCGGCCGACGCGCTCGCCGCGTACGAGGCGGTCCGCCGGACGCTCGCCGACCACCTCGGCACGGACCCGGGCGCGGACCTCAAGGTGCTGCATGGGCTGCTGCTGTCGGGTGCGCCGCTGTCCTCCAGTGCGCCGCTGTCCCGGGAGTCGCTGGCTGGCGCGGCGCTGCCCGGGGGGCCTGTGCCGCCCTCGGCCGGCGCGGGGCCCGCAGCGGTACGGCGTCCCGGCGGGCCGACCGGCCCGGTAGACGACGGCGGCGCTGGCGGTGGCGGCGGTGGCGGCGGTGGCGGCGAACGGGGGGCGGCGCGCGGCTCTGAGGCGGCCTTTGGGGCGGGCGCCGCCTACGACGGTCGTGACCGTGGTGGGGAGGCCGGGGCGTCCTCTTCTGGCGACGAGGCGAGGCGCGGGCCGTACGGTCCCGTGGCGCCGCACGCGTCGGAGCCGACCCGTGTCGCGCACGCCGACCGCGCGCCCGAGGCGCCCCACGGTCCGGGAACGCAGGTCGGGATCCCCGGCGGCGAGCGGCTCGCCGCCGGGGATCCCGCCCGTGAACCCAATACGGCTCCCGATACGGCTCCTGGCTCAGCGGCGGCGGGCGGGGCTGCGGTGCCTCGTGCCCCGGAGTCAGTCGGCGGCGTGGCGGCGGGCCGTGGGGGAGCGGGCGCCCTGGGGCCGTACGCCGAGCGCGGTCATGAGACGCCCCGGGATGGCGGGCCGGCCGCCGGGTACACCGTCCACACTCCCGAGGCCACCTACGGTGGCGGGTCGGCCGCCGCCGTCCACGGCGCCCGCGCCCCTGAAGCCGGCCCCGACATGGCCCGCCCCGCCGGGGCCGCCCACGGCTCCGAGACCGCCCTCGCCGGCGCCCCGCCCGCGCCGTCGAACGGCGGACCGGGGCCGGGCGGGCCGCAACGCGGCGGCTTCCGTCCGCGCGGGAACCTCCGGGCGCGGCTCACCAGCTTCGTCGGCCGGCAGAGCGAGATCGGGGACCTCCACGGGGATCTGCGCGGTGCTCGTCTGGTCACGCTCACCGGCCCCGGCGGCTCCGGCAAGACTCGGCTCTCCGAGGAAGCCGCCTCGACCGTCACAACTGCCTACCCCGACGGGGTTTGGGTCGCCGAGCTCGCCAAGCTCGACCATCCCGCCGCCGTTCCCGGGGCCGTCCTGAGCGCCGTAGGCGACCGTGAGACGTCCCTGCTCGCCACCGGGCTGGAAGGGCGGATGGGCCCGGCGGACGGCGCCGACCCGACCGCGCGCCTCGTCGAACTCTGCGCGCACCGCCGCCTGCTGCTCCTGCTCGACAACTGTGAGCACGTCATAGACGCCGCGGCGCGGCTCGCCGAGACGCTGCTCGCGCACTGCCCGGGGGTGACCGTGCTGGCCACCAGCCGGGAGCCGCTGGGCGTGCCGGGCGAGACCGTACGGCCCGTGGAGCCGCTTCGGCCCGCGCCCGCCCACCAGTTGTTCGCCGAGCGCGCCGCGGCCACCCTGCCGGGGTTCGACCCGGCGCGGGACGCGGACACGTCGGCCGCGGTCGCGGAGATCTGCCGTCGGCTGGACGGTTTGCCGCTGGCGATCGAGCTGGCGGCCGCGCGGCTGCGGCTGTTGACCCCGCGCCAGATCGCCGACCGGCTCGACGACCGCTTCCGCCTGCTGACCAGCGGCAGCCGAACCCTGCTGCCGCGCCAGCAGACGCTGCGGGCCGTTGTCGACTGGTCCTGGGACCTGCTCGACGAGCGCGAGCGCACGGTGCTGCGCCGGGCGTCGGTGTTCGCGGGCGGATGGGGGCTGAGCGCGGCGGAGGCGGTGTGCGCGGACGCGCCGCCCGCCGCCGACCCGTCTGCCGCCGAGCGGCCCGCCACCGACCCGTCTGCCTCCGACCGGCCTGTCCGTCTCCGCGAGCACATAGCCCCCGGCGATGTGCTCGATCTGCTCGGGGCGCTGGTCGACAAGTCGCTCCTGGTCGTCGACCACCCCACGACCGACCGGACCTCAGAGGACCCGGCCCACCCGGTCCCGGAAGGCCAGGGATCAGAGGCACCGCACCCCGGGGATCCCGCCGGCACCCCGGACGCGGCCCCCTCCGAGGTCCGTTACCGCATGCTGGAGACGATCCACGAGTACGTCGGCGAGCGGGCCGTCGAGGACCCCGCCGCCCGGGCCGACCACGCCGCCGCCGTCGCCCGCCACACCACCCACTTCCTCAACTTCGCCCGCACCGCCGAGCCACGGCTGCGCTCCGCGGAACAGCTTCCCTGGCTGCGCCGCGTCGAGACGGAACTCGACAACATCCGAGCCGCCCTGAAGCGCTCCCTGGAGACGCGCGACGAGCAGACCGCGACCGACTTCATCATGGCCATGAGCTGGTTCTGGTGGCTGCGCAACTACCGGGACGAGGGCATCGCCTGGACCCGCGAGGCATTGATCCTCGGCGGCTCCATGGGGCGCGACGACATCTACAGCATGCTCGGTTCGATCCCTGCGGAGGTCCCGCCCGGGCAGGACGGCGTCGACGCGGCCGTCACGCGCTACTGGGACCAGATGGACCTGCGGATCCTGTTGTTCTTCCTGAACGCCGACAACGCCGATGGGCCGACGCTGACCAGCCGCGTGGCCAGGTCAGCGGCCCTTCGCATCCGCGATGCCTACATGGGCCACCCCGGCCCGCGCACCGCCCGCTTCCCCGGCATGCTGTGGCCGTTCGCCGGGTTCGTCATCGACGGCCACACCGGCACGGTCCCGCTGATGAGCGAGGCGGTGGCCCACTGCCGGGCGCACGGCGACGACTGGGCGGTCGGCGTGGCGCTGATGTTCCGTACGCACATAACCATCGATTCGTCGGGCGGTATGAAGAACGCCGTGGCGGACTGGGCGGAGCTGCGGGAGCTGAGCAGACAGGTCGGCGACCGGTGGATGCTCGCCCAGATCGAGACCGCCGCGGGGGAGATGGCCGCGAGCCATGCCCGGCTCGACGAGGCGCGGGCAGCCTACGAGATGGCGCGGCGGCTCGCGCGGGAGATCGGCGCACATACCGAGACGCCGTTCCTCATCACCCGGCTGGCGGATGTGGCGATCAACGACGGGGACCTCGACCGCGCCGAGGAGCTGCTGGACCAGTCGGACCAGGAGGCGGAGCGCCGCGGCTCCAGGGACGTGCAGTCCTTCAACCGCTTGCTGCGCTCCCTGATCGAGCTGCACCGCGGAGATCTGGCCCGGGCGCGGACGCTGTGCGACGAGGCGCGGCGCACCGGGGAGCAGGCCACCCCGCCCCCGCAGTTCTGGATACTCGTGGACGGCATGGACGCCCGCCTCACCGCCGACGAGGGCGATGCGCCCGGCGCGCTGCGCAAGGTACGCGACAACCTGAGCAGGGGCGTCGAGACCGGCTGTGCGGAGCTCCTGCTGGCCCACCAGGCGGAGACCGTCGCCCATGCCCTGATGGGCTGCGCCGAGGAGCGCCTTGCCACCCGGCTGCTGGGCGCGGCTGACGCCTGGCGCGGCGAGCTGCAGCGCACCCCGCTCCAGCTGCGTGAGGCCGAGAAGACCGAGGCCGCCGCGCACCGCGCCCTGGGCCGCGAGGCGGCCCAGGCGCTGCGCGCCGAGGGCGCGGGCCTGTCCGTCGAGCAGGTCATCGCCCTGCTCGACGAACTGGTGACCGCCGTCTAGCCCGACAGACCGCCGTCTAGCCCGACGGACTGTCGCCTGGTCCGACAACTACCCAGTCCAGATGACCGCCGCCCGGCCCAGGACGCGCGTCACCCCGCAGGGCGCGACCGCAGCCCGTCCAGGAGGATGTCCAGCAGCCGTGCCGACGCCGCCGCCTGCTGCACCGCGTCCGGCAGCGAGGGCGCCGCCGTGGCGATCACCAGCAGCACGTCGGCCACTGTCACGTCCGGCCGCAGCTCGCCCGCTTCCCGCGCCCGGTCCACCAACTGCCCGACGACCTCCAGCAGCGCCGCGGCGCCCGCGTCGTCAGGGCCGCCCGGGACGACGGGGCTGGGCTGCTCCACCAGCCGCAGCTCCGGCTGAGGAGGGGCTGGAGGGTCGGCTAACCCCACCTGCCGCTGCTGCGGCACCCGGACCTCCGCCTCCACCTCGACCCCGACCCGCAGCACCTGGGGCGGCAGCAGCCGACCCGCGCCGGAGGCCACCGAGGTGCGCAGGAACCGGGCCAGCGCCGACCATGGCTCGTTCTCCTGGCCGAGGGCGGCGCGCGCCTGGTCGGTCAGCCGGGCGGTCTCCTCCTCGGCTATGCGACGGACCAGGACGTCCTTGCTGGGGAAGCGCCGATAGACGGTGCCCACCCCGACCCGCGCGCGCCGTGCGACGTCCTCCATGGGAGCGCCGTACCCCAGCTCCCCGAAGACCTCGCGCGCCGCCCGCAGCACATGCTCGAGATTGCGCTGCGCGTCCACGCGCAGCGGAGTGTTCCGGCCGCCGGCACCGTCCACCGACGCGACGGCTGATGACCAATGAGAACCCTGAAGCTGCATAGTGATCCCCCGGTAATGACGTCTCCCCCCGGAGACTCCCCGCCCAGAACGCCGGGGCAGTCACGACCCCGACGGAGTACGAACATAGTTGAGCGCCGGTCAAGAAAGAAGGGGGTAGGTCCGGACAGATCGACCCCCGTCCGGAGTACCGCACCGCCCGTCACCGCTTCCCCACCCGCCCACTACCTTGCGTCCTCCTACTGACCTGCGCACCTTCCGTACGCTTGACCGAATGGGCGCGGCGGGGCGCGCCCAAGCCGCCGGTCACACAATTCGTCGGGCCTGTGGACAAACCGCGGCTGTGCGTGCCTCATGGGAGGGTGAAGGAACCTGCGCGCATTCTCGTTGTCGGCGGTGGCTACGTCGGGATGTACACCGCGCTGCGCCTCCAGCGGAAGCTGAAGCGGGAGCTGGGGCAAGGCGGCGTACAGGTCATCGTGGTCGACCCCGAGCCGTACATGACCTATCAGCCGTTCCTCCCGGAGGCCGCGGCCGGATCGATCTCGCCACGCCATGTCGTCGTGCCGCTGCGTCGCATCCTGCCCCGCTGCCAGGTCGTGATCGGCGAGGCCGTGGCGATCAACCACGGCAAACGCACCGCGACGATCAAAACCCTCGCCACCGCCGAGGAGGGCACCGGCGCGATCGAGATCCACTACGACGAGCTGGTGCTGGCGCCCGGCTCCGTCTCCCGCACCCTCCCGGTCCCCGGCCTGGTCGACCACGGCATCGGCTTCAAGACCGTGGAGGAGGCCATCGGCCTGCGCAACCACGTCCTGGAGCAGCTGGACATCGCCTCCTCCACCCGGGACCCCGACGTCCGGGACGCCGCGCTCACCTTCGTCTTCGTCGGCGGCGGATACGCGGGCGTCGAGGCGCTCGCCGAGCTCGAGGACATGGCCCGCTACGCCGTCCGCTACTACCACAACATCGCGCCCGAGGACCTGAAGTGGATCCTGGTGGAGGCCACCGGCCGCATCCTCCCGGAGGTCGGGGAGGAGATGGGCAAGTACGCGGTCCGCGAGCTGCGCGGCCGCAATATCGACGTACGGCTGGAGACCCGCCTCGACTCCTGTGTGGACCGGGTCGCGGCGCTGAGCGACGGCTCGCGCTTCCCCACCCGCACCCTGGTGTGGACCGCGGGGGTCAAACCGCACCCCATCCTGGCCTCCACCGACCTCCCGGTGAACGCGCACGGCCGCCTCAAGTGCACCGCCGCCCTCCATGTGGACGGAGTGGAGCACGCCTGGAGCGCGGGCGACGCCGCGGCGGTCCCGGACCTGACGGCGGAGGAGCCCGGCAAGGAGTGCGCCCCCAACGCCCAGCACGCGCTGCGCCAGTCGAAGGTGCTTGCCGAGAACGTGATCGCCTCCCTGCACGGCCGGCCGCTGAAGGACTACGAGCACAAATACGCCGGCTCGGTGGCTTCCCTGGGCCTCCACAAGGGCGTCGCGCATGTCTACGGGCGGAAGATGAAGGGCTACCCCGCCTGGTTCATGCACCGCGCCTATCACCTCAGCCGGGTGCCGACCTTCAACCGGAAGGCGCGCGTTTTGGCCGAGTGGACCCTGTCGGGGCTCTTCAAACGGGAGATCGTCTCGCTCGGGTCGCTGGAGAACCCGCGGGCCGAGTTCAAGCTCGCCGCCGACACCGGCCGCCATCCCGAGGCCAGTTGACGCCAGCCGACGCCGGTTCGGGCCCGTTCGGCCCGTTGGAGCGGAGGCGGGAACTGCCCCCACCCGACCGGCGTCTCACGGATGTCAGTCCGGTCGGTCACACTGGACGTGTGACCATGGGTGGGCTCGTACCTGCAAAGAGTGACAATCGCGAGGATTCGGAAGTTTGCTGCATTCCCCTGGGGGCCGTCCCCCCGCACCCACACCCTTTCCGTACCCCCGCGCCGGCGCGCCGCTCAGCCACAACCTCGCGAGGTAACCCCCGGTGAACTTCACACGCTGGAGCGCCCGGCTTCCCCGAACACAGCGACGCACCGCCGCCCGGGCCGACCGCGCCGCGCGGCGGCCCCAGCCCGCGGCCGCGGGCGGCGGCAGCGGCTCAGTTCCGGCTGCCCGGGGCGAGCGCTCCGACCCCTCGGACCGCGGCGAGCCGCCGCCGGGCGCGGCGGCCCAGGCCCTGGAGGACGGGCTCCCCGCCGCCGTCCCCACCCTCGACGGGCTGTCCGTCCATGACGTCCTCGGCCAGGTCCCGGCCCTGGTCGCCGTCGTTTACGGCCCCGATCACCGCATCGCGTACGTCAACGACTCCTATACGGCCATCTTCGGCGCCCGGACCCCCGGCGCCGCCGCCCGCCAGGCCCTGCCCGAGCTGCAGGAGCTGGGGCTGCTGCCGCTCATGGACCAGGTCCTGCGCAGCGGTCGGCCGCGTACGGTCAAGTCCCGGCGCGTCTCCGGGGCGAGGGCCGGGGCCGCGCCGGGCGCGGAAGGGGCGGCAGCGGGCTCCGGGGCCGCGAGCCCGGCGAGCGCGGGCGGCCGGGTGCGCCACGGCTACTACACCTTCACCTGCTCCCCGATCGAGATGGCCGCCCCGCCACCCGCCCCGGCTCCGGCTCTGGCACCGGCCGTGGCTCCCGCCACTGCTTCTTCCGCCTCGGACAGCGCGTTGGGCATCGCGTCCAGCAGCGCGCCCGAGTCCGAGGCCCATACGGCGACCCACACGGAGGCGGACGCCGAGGCCCATGACGAGACCGCCGCGGATGCCGCTGCCCTGGTAGCCGCGCCCGGTACGGGCCAGGCGCCGTCGATGCCCGGCCCAAGGGCCGAGCAGCCCCGGCTGCGCGGCGTGCTGGTCTTCGGCGCCGACGTCACCGACCAGGTGGAGGCCGCCGAGCGGCTGCGCGCCAGCGAGCGCCTGCAGCGCCAGGCCGCCGTCACCCTCCAGCGCAGCCTCCTCCCGCAGGAGCTCGAGCAGCCCGACGACCTCAGGGTCGCCGCCACATACCAACCGGGCGGCACGGACGCCGCCGTGGGCGGCGACTGGTACGACGTCATCACGCTCGGCGCCGGCCGCACCGCCCTGGTCATCGGGGACGTCATGGGGCGCGGCGTCCGCGCCGCCGCCGTGATGGGCCAGCTGCGTACCGCCGTCCGCGCGTACGCCCGCCTCGACCTGCCCCCGCACGAGGTCCTGCAGCTCCTGGACGGCCTGGCCGCCGAGATCGACCCCAGCCAGATCGCGACCTGCGTCTACGCCGTCCACGACCCGAACGAGAACCGCCTGGTCTACGCCTCGGCGGGCCATCTGCCGATCCTGGTCCGCGACCCGGACGGCACCGTGAGCCGCGCCGCCGAGCCCACCGGACCGCCGCTGGGCACCGGCGGCTGGCTGCACACCTCGGCCTCGCTCCCCTTCGGCCCGGGCTCCAGCGCGGTGCTGTACACCGACGGGCTGGTGGAGCGGCGCGACAAGGACATCTATGAGGGTGTCGCCGCGCTGGAGCGCGTCTTCGCGGGCGCCACGGGGACGCCCCAGGTGATGTGCGACCGCCTGATCCGGGCGCTGGGCATCACCGCCGAGCACGACGACGACGTGGCCGTGCTGGTCCTGCAGCACCCCGCCCGCACCGGCCATGACGCCGAGCTGTTCCACAACGCGGCCCTGGATCTCCTCGGCGGTGTGGAGGCGGCCCCTCGGGCGCGGGCGTTCGCGTCCGGCGTCCTCGCCAGCTGGCGCTTCCCCATGGAGCTGCGCGACCTGGGTGTGCTCGCCGCCAGCGAGCTGGTCGCCAATTCGCTCCAGCACGGCGTGCCGCCGATGCGCCTGCGGCTGCGCCGTACGGACCGCCGCCTGATCATCGAGGTGACGGACGGGGACGAGCATCTACCGCGCCGCCGCCGCGCCGAGCCGGCGGACGAGGCCGGGCGCGGTATCTCGATCGTCGCGACCATCGCCTCGTCCTGGGGCTCGCGCCGCACACCGGGCGGGGGCAAGGCGGTGTGGTGCGAGTTCGCCCTCCCGGCGGGGTAGACCGCCCGCGGCCCAGGGTGAGCGACGGAACCCCGTCCCTCCAGCGGAGGGACGGGGTGAGGGCGAGCAGGGCTTGGCCCTGTTACGCGGCTCCGACGCGACGGTCCGCGACAAGCGCCGGACCGACGGTTGACGCAGGCGCGGCGCCAGGCCGACGGTCGAGCCGCCGGCCCGACCGTCAGGCCGCGGTGGTCACCGGCTCCACCGCCGCCGACTCCACGCGCTGCGCGGGCACAGTGGCCTCCTGGACGCCGCGCAGCGGGTTGTCCTGGCGGGCCGTGAGCCGCCCACCCAGCCGCAGCGCGAGCGCCGCGATGCCGAGGGAGCAGCCGACGAGCATCGCGATGTACGCCACGTACATCCCGGCCCCGGCCATCAGTCCGCCCACCGCCGGGCCGACGGCCAGCGCCAGCTGCTTGACCAGAGCGAACCCGGAGTTGTACTGCCCGACCATGGTCGGCGGCGCCAGATCGGCCACCAGCGGGGCGACGGTCGGCGACAGCATCGCCTCGCCGAGCCCGAAGAGCGCGTACGACGAGATGATCGCGCCGGTCGCGACGGCCTGGCTGCCCGGCACCAGACCGGAGGCCCCCGCCGCCAGCCAGGCCACCGTCCAGACGAGCCCGGTCAGCGCGATGACCCGGCTGCGCCGCCGCCCCTCGACCAGCCGGAGCACGACGAACTGTGCCAGCACGATGGCCATCGTGTTCGCTGCCAGCGCGGCGCCGAGCATCGCGGGCGAGATATGGGCGACCTCCACCGCGAACGCCGCCAGCCCTGATTCGAACTGCCCGTAGCAGGCGAAGAACATCACGAAGCCCAGCACACACAGCTGCACCATGGCCCGGTTGCGCAGCATGGCCCGCCAGCCGCGTCCGGTTCGTTCTGCCACGGCTGACGCCGGGTCGAGCTTGGAAACCGCCGGCAGCCGTACGGTCGCCACGGCCGCGCCCAGCACCAGGAACATCACCGACTCGATCGCGAACAGCCGGACGAAGCTCGACGGCTCGGAGGGGTCGACCAGCAGCCCGCCGAGCAGCCCGCCGACACCGAGGCCGAGGTTGTTGAGGAAGAACTGGGTGGCGAAGGCGCGCGAACGGGTGGTCGTGGTCGAGCACCACACGATCATGGTGGCGAGGGCGGGCTGGATCACCGCGATCCCCGCTCCGAGCAGGGCCACCGCGGCGATGACGGACGCCTCGTCGGCGGCCAGTCCCAGTCCCATGGACCCGAAGGCCGAGGCCACGGCACCCGCCAGGGCCACTGGCAGCGGCCCTCGCCGGTCGATCACCCGACCAGTGAAGGGCAGCACGGCCAGCGCCGCGACGGCGAACACCGCGAGCACCATGCCCGCGGTACTCGCGCCGAGGTCCCGCACCTTTGCCACATAGACGAACAGGAACGGAACGGTGAAGCCGTTGCCGAACGCGCTCAGCGCGTTCCCCAGCTGGATCCGGCGCAGCGCAGCGCCCATCGCGGTGGTCACACTCACCTGCCTAGGTCGAAAACGTTCGATGACGAGTAGGAGAACTTCGAACAGTCGAAGCCTCAAGACTTCAACAGTAAAGTTCGAAGCTAAAGAGTACATGGTGAAGGACTTCAATGCGAATGGGTTACGTGCCATACTGCGCGGCATGTCTGAGACCCCCGGCCCGGCCGAGCCGAGCCTCGAGGAGCAGATCGCGGCCTACCAGCGCGAGTTCCAGGACCTGGACCCGCAGGTGGAGCAGGTCGTCAGCGCTCTCAGCCGGCTCAATCGGCGGATGAACGTCGCATACAGCCGCCAGACCGCGACCCTGGGCATCAGCAACGCCGAGTGGGAGGTGCTGAAGGTCCTCGTCGTCTCCGGAGCCCCGTATCGACTGGGCCCCGGCGACCTCGCCAAGCGGCTCGGCCTCACCCCGGCCGCGATGACCCACCGCATCGACCGCATGGCGAGCGACGGTCTGGTCACGCGCGAGCGCGATGAGGCCAATCGGGTGCGCGTCATCGTGGAGCTGACGGCCGAGGGCCGGGAGAAGTGGCTGGAGGCCATGCGGATGGCATCCGTCTTCGAAGAAGACCTTCTCCAGGACCTGTCGAGCGACGAGCGCGCGGCGTTCGGTGAGATGCTGATGCGGGTCCTGCGCCGTGTGGAGGAGACCCAGCCGGACGCCGGCGGACGGCTGAGCGACCTGGACTGACATCGCACGCCGGGGGTGTTTGACACGCACCGGGGCGATGCGTAATGTACTCCGAGCTGCCACGGAGCCGTAACGGTTCTTCGGTAGCCGCTCGCGCCGCATCGGCGCAAACCACTACTGCACGGCCCCTCATCGGGATGAATTTCGGCGTGCCCGGAATTCGGTCGGGAGGCTCGATTATGAGCCTCGAGGGAAATCCGCTAAAGTAGTGGACACGCCGGAAGGCGCGAAAAACCCCGCTCCAACAGGGGGCCGGAAACGGAATTCGGACCGGGAACGGACCGGAAAACGGATCTGGTAAGGTTGGAAACACCGAAGGGAAGCGCCCGGAGAAACCGGTGAAACGGTTTCGAAGGAAGCGTCCGTTCCTTGAGAACTCAACAGCGTGCCAAAAGTCAACG
>NZ_JBHWES010000087.1:0-10246 GCF_042734105.1 Streptomyces sp. NPDC059679
GTCGGGGGCCGTCGGGGACCCGTCGGGGGTCGGGCCCAGGGCTCAGCGGGGGTCTCAGCCCATATGCGGGTAGCGGTAGTCGGTCGGCGGGACCAGGGTCTCCTTGATGGAGCGGGTGGAGGTCCAGCGCATCAGGTTCTGCCTGGCGCCCGCCTTGTCGTTGGTGCCGGAGGCCCGCCCGCCACCGAACGGCTGCTGGCCGACGACGGCCCCGGTCGGCTTGTCGTTGATGTAGAAGTTGCCGGCCGCGAAGCGCAGCGCCTCGCAGGTGGCGGCGGCCGCGGCGCGGTCCTGGGCAATGACGCAGCCGGTGAGGCCGTACGGCGACGCCGACTCCATCTGCTCCAGCATCGCGTCGTACTCGGCGTCCTCGTAGACGAACACCCCGAGGATCGGGCCGAAGTACTCGTCCTTGAAGATCTCGTTGTCCGCGTCGGTGGAGACGAGGACCGTCGGGCGGACGAAGTAGCCCTCGCTGTCGTCGTACGTGCCGCCGGCCACCACCTCGATGGTCGGATCGGACTTCGCCCGGTCGATGGCCGCCTTGGACTTGGCGAAGGCGCGCTCGTCGATGACGGCGCCGATGAAGTGCGACAGGTCCGTCACATCGCCCATCGCCAGGCCCTCCACCTCGGCGGCGAACTCCTCCTTGAAGCCGCTCTCCCACAGCGAGCGCGGGACATAGGCGCGCGAGGCGGCGGAGCACTTCTGGCCCTGGTACTCGAAGGCGCCCCGGGTCATCGCCGTCTTCAGCACCTTGGGGTCGGCCGACGGGTGGGCGACGATGAAGTCCTTGCCGCCGGTCTCGCCGACCAGCCGCGGGTAGGTCTTGTACGCCTCGATGTTGGCGCCGACCGTCTTCCACAGGTACTGGAAGGTCCGGGTCGAACCGGTGAAGTGGATGCCGGCGA
The DNA here is from genome assembly GCF_042734105.1 of Streptomyces sp. NPDC059679. Taxonomy (NCBI): domain Bacteria; kingdom Bacillati; phylum Actinomycetota; class Actinomycetes; order Kitasatosporales; family Streptomycetaceae; genus Streptomyces; species Streptomyces sp. NPDC059679. The sequence continues at coordinate 912 of NZ_JBHWES010000087.1, forward strand.
GGTCCGGGTGGGTCAGGGCCACCTCGGAGACGTCCTTGCCGTCGCCCGTGACCAGGTTGATCACGCCCTTGGGCAGCCCCGCCTCCTCCAGCAGCTCCATCAGCAGCACGGCGGCGTGGGTCTGCGTCGGGGACGGCTTCCAGACGACGACATTGCCCATCAGGGCGGGGGCGGTCGGGAGGTTGCCCGCGATGGCGGTGAAGTTGAAGGGCGTGATCGCGTAGACGAACCCCTCCAGCGGCCGGTGGTCGCTGCGGTTCCAGACCCCTGGGGAGTTGGTCATCGGCTGCTCGGCCAGGATCTGGCGGGCGAAGTGGACGTTGAAGCGCCAGAAGTCGACCAGCTCACAGGGGGTGTCGATCTCGGCCTGCTGCACGGTCTTGGACTGGCCGAGCATGGTCGAGGCGGCCAGCGTCTCGCGCCACGGGCCGGAGAGCAGATCCGCGGCCTTGAGGATGATCGCGGCCCGGTCGTCGAAGCTGAGCGCGCGCCACGCCGGGGCGGCGGCCAGGGCGGCGTCGATCGCGTCCCGCGCATCGGCCTGGGTGGCGTTGGCGTAGGTGCCCAGGCGCGCCGCGTGGTTGTGCGGCTGCACCACATCGAAGCGCGTCCCCCCGCCCATCCGCTTCTCGCCGCCGATGGTCATCGGCAGGTCGACGGGGTTCTGGGCGAGCTCCTTGAGCTTGGTCTCGAGGCGTGCGCGCTCGGGGGTGCCGGGGGCGTAGGTGTGCACCGGCTCGTTCACCGGCACGGGGACCTGGGTCACGGCGTCCATGGTGGCCTTGTCTCCTTCGAGCGTCGGGGTCGATCGTCGTGTACGCGAGGGGGCGGGGGGGAGGAGCGTTCCGGCCGGTCAGCCGCGGCCGACCAGCGAGCGCAGGAAGAACGCCAGGTTCGCGGGGCGCTCCGCGAGGCGCCGCATGAAGTACCCGTACCAGTCTGTTCCATACGGGATATAAACCCGCATACGGTGCCCCTCGGCGGCAAGCCGCTCCTGCTCGGCCGGGCGGATCCCGTAGAGCATCTGGAACTCGTACTCGTCGAGCTTGCGGCCGAAGCGGCGCGCCAGCTCCTGGGTGATGGCGACCATCCGGGGGTCGTGGGAGCCGATCATCGGGTAGCCCTCGCCCGCCATGAGGATCTTCAAGCAGCGCACATAGGCCAGATCGACCTCGCGCTTGTCCTGGTACGCGACGCTCACCGGCTCCTTGTACGCGCCCTTCACCAGCCGCACCCGCGAGCCCTCCCCGGCCAGCGCCCGGCAGTCGTCCTCGGTGCGGAAGAGATACGACTGGAGGACCGCGCCGGTCCTCGGGAACCGCCGGCGCAGCTCGGCGAGGATCGCGAGGGTGGAGTCCACGGTGGTGTGGTCCTCCATGTCCAGGGTGACGGTGGTGCCCGCCGCGTCCGCCGCCTCCACCACCGGGGTCACATGGGCCAGCGCCAGATCGTGGCCGCCGGGCAGCGCCTGCCCGAAGGCCGACAGCTTCACCGACATCTCCGCCCGCCCGGCCAGGCCCCCGGCAGCCAGCGCCTCGGTCAGCGCGAGATAGGCGTCCCGGTTGCGCAGCGCCTCGGCCGGGTCGGTGATGTCCTCGCCCAAGTGGTCGAGCGTGACCTCCAGGCCGCGCTCCGTCAGGGCGCGGACGACCGGGATCGCCTCGGCCAGGCGCTCGCCGGCGACGAACCGGTCCACCGTCGGGCGGGTCACCGGGGCGGCCGAGACGATACGGCGGATGGCGGCACTGCGGGAAGCGGCGAGCAGCACGGGACCCAGCACGGGGCACCTCCACGATGACGGCCGTCGGACGGCTTTGTTGACTCACCGTGAAACTTAAGGATCGCTCGCATCCCCGGCCATCGACAGCTGTCACGCATCCGTGTCCGGGATCTCAGACATATGTATGAGAATGGAGGCCGTGGAAAGGAGGCGGCCGGTGCTCGACGACTACCAGCAGCTTGTGGACGAGATCTCGGCGGCGCTCGGCGCGCCCGCGACGCTCGAGAACCGTGACTTCGAGCTGATCGCCTTCGGCGCCCACGACAGTGGGGGCGACCCTGACAAGGCCGACGAGGCCGACGAGCCGGCGCTCGACCCGGTGCGGACCCGCTCCATCCTGCGGCGCCGGTCCACGGCGGCGGTGCGCGCCTGGTTCGAGGGCTTCGGGATCGCCCGGGCCCAGGCCCCGCTGCGGATCCCGCCGGACCCGGGGGCTGGAGTCTTCATGGGCCGGATCTGTCTGCCGGTGCGCCACCGGGGCGTGGTGCACGGCTATGTGTGGCTGCTCGACGACGGCCATCTGTCCGACCTGGAGCTCGGCGGACCGGCCGGCCCGCCCGACCCCCGGCTCGCCCGCGCGATGGAGACGGCAGCCCGGATCGGGGCGCTGCTGGCGGCGGGGGCGCAGGCCGACGAGGAGCTGGGCGGGCAGCTGCGCGATCTGCTGACCGGGCCGCCGGGCGGTCGCGACACCGCGCGTACGGCCCTGCGCGCCGCGCTGCGCGGGGCGGCCGACGGGCCGCTGGCGCTTGTCGCGGTGACCCCGTGGGCCCCAGGGGACGCCGCGAACGCCGATGACGCCGAGGACTACCCCGCCACCCGGCTGCCCAGCCCGCCCGGGGTGGCCGCCGTCTGCGTACTCCCGGTGCCACCCGGACCGGATCCGGCGGCGGGCCCCTCGACGGGCCTGGTGACGAGTCCGGCGAACGGGCGCTCCGCAGCGGCGGGCCTGGCCGCGCTGGTCCGGCTGCGCGCCTCGACGGCCCTGGACCCGGCCCGTACCGCGGCCGAACAGCTGCTGCGCTCCGCGGGGGCCGGTCCGGGCGGCACAGTCAGCGCGCGGGCCGACGCCACCCGCGTTCCGGAGCGCCCCGGGACCGTACGGGACGGGGGATCCGCGGGCGTGAGCGCACCGCGCCGCGGCCTGGACGACCTGCCCGCCGCCTGGTCCGAGGCGCTGGCCGCCGCGCGGGCCGCTCGGGCGGACGCGCGGCTGGGGCCGGTCGCGGAGTGGGCGGCCATCGGGCCGTACCGGCTGCTGGCCGCGCTGCCCGCACAGGCCGGCCCCGACCCCGTCGTACAGGCCCTGTTGAAGCCCCCGCACGCCGAACTCGCCCGCACCGCCGAGGCGTTCCTGGACTGCGCGGGGCAGGCGAGCCGCACCGCCCAGGCGCTCGGCATCCACCGGCAGACGCTCTACTACCGGCTCTCCCGCGTCGAGCAGCTGACCGGACTCGACCTCGACGCGGGCGAGGACCGCCTGCTGCTGCACATGGCGCTCAAGTCCGCGCGACTGTGAGCGGCGCCCGCACCCTACGTCCGTTGTCAGTAGCGGGTGGCACAGTGGGCACCGCCGGTCGGGAAGGCGATCGGGGGACCCGAGGACGATGAGCGACAGCGACAGGGGCCGGCCATGGGTGACTACTTTCAGCGGATCGTGGACGTGGAGGCGGACGAGCAGGAGGCCGGGCCGCTCGCCGAGCGGATGGCCGACTGGCTGGTCTCCGAAGGCGTGATCACGCGCGAGACGTCCGGCGAAGGGGTCTACAGCCAGACCGCCGACGAGGGATATGTGCCGGGCCCCCGCTGGGACCGGGCCGTGGTGGGTTCGGCGGAGACGACGTGGCAGCCCGGCCCGGTGGCGGTCATGGTCGGGCGGGACTACTACGTCGGGGGCCAGGGCCAGGACGAGGCGGACTCGGCGAGCTGTCCGCGCTGCGACGCCACGACCGTGATCATCGACTATCCGGAGGAGTTCGAGGCGGACGACGAGGTCTGGCGGCCGTACCGGGAGGCCATCGCCGTCTGGAAGGAGACGGGCGAGGGAGGAAGCGTGGCCTGTTCCGCGTGCGCGGCGGCCGTCCCGGTCACCGAGTGGCGATTCGGCTCCGGCTTCGGCCTCGGGGCGCTCGCGTTCGACTTCTGGGGGTGGCCGCCGCTCGACGACGCCTTCCTCGCGGAGTTCTCCAGTCGGCTGGGGCACCGCACCGAGGAGCAGATGGGCAAGTTCTGAATGGCCGTTCGCCGGGTCGGCCGGAGTCGGTGGGCAGCTGTTGCTGTTGCAACGGCGCTCAAACCTGCGCATCCTCGACGAAATCAAATCCACCCCTATGGCGCAGCCCGATAAATTCCGACCAAATGCTGATCATTTGAGGGGTCGACATCGCAAAACAAGCTCTGGCATACTCTCGGGTCATAGGATCTGCTATTGCAGAATCGGGGGCATTATATGACCGCACCGACACGCAGCAGCAAAGAGTTATTCAAGTATTCGGCAATCCCGAGTCTCAGCCTGAGAGAAAACCTGTCGGGCATCCTCGCGGCCCGTCGTGACCAGTTGAGTTTTGTATCGCATGCCGCCACCCGCGGGGACATCGTCCGCCTGCGCTTGGGCGGCCTTCCGATGGTTCTCATCAACCACCCCGACCACTTCCAGCATGTGCTGGTGGACGCACACGCCAACTACGACAAGGACAACTTCCTCTACCGTGCGGTCCAGACCGTATTCCGGGGCGGACTCGTGTCCAATCCGGGCGGAGAGCGCTGGCGCGCCCGGCGACGGATGATGCAGCCCTCCTTCAACCGGGGCAGCATCGTCGACCTGACGCCCGGTATGACCGAGCTGACCGGCGAGCTGCTGGACAGATGGGCGGGCCGGGACGACCCCGACGCGGTGGTCGACATCTCCGCGGACATCCGCGACCTCGCCCTGAAGATCGCCCTCCGCTCCCTGTTCGGCGTGGAGGCAAGCGCCGAAGTCGCCTTGTTCGAGCGGAACTTCCTCGAGCTCAACACCATCATCGGGAACTTCTTCCGCTTCCCCTTCCCGCCGCTGAACCGGCGCCCCCGGCTGCGGGCGCTCATCCGCGACATGGACGGCTTCGTCGACCGGCTCGTGGCGGACCGGGAGGCCGACCCGGCCGAGCGGCGCGATCTCTTCGCCGCGCTGCTGACCATGACCCACCCCACGAGCGGGGTGAACCTCACCCGGCAGGAACTGCTCGGCGAAATCCTTTCCACCATCGTCTCCGGATACGAGACGTCCAGTAATTCCATGGCCTGGGTCTGCTACCGGCTGGCCCGGCACCCGGAAGTCCAGCGCCGAGTGCAGGAGGAAGTCGACCAGGTCCTCGACGGACGGGTGCCGACCCTTGAGGATCTGTCCGAGCTGACCTACACCCGTATGGTCATGGATGAGACCCTGCGGCTGCACACCCCCGCCTGGCAGACCATGCGCCGGGCCATTCACGAGGACGAGATCGGCGGCTATCGCATCCCCGAGGGATGCGGTGTCTACCTCAACTTCCTGACCTACCACCGGCACCCGGAATTCTGGCCCGACCCGGATCGCTTCGATCCCGAGCGCTTCGCTCCGGAGAACGCGGCGAAGCGGCCGCGCAATGTCTACCAGCCGTTCGGCAGCGGGCCTCGATACTGCATCGGCAAATATTTTGCCCTCACCGAAATGCAGATCGTCATCGCGATGCTCGCGCAGAACTTCACCGTGACGGTACCCCCGGGGCAGCCGCCGGTCGGGTTCGCACCGCTGGTCACCCTGCACCCCAAGGGCGGCATCCAGCTGCGCCTGGCGCGTCGTTGACCGACCCCGCCCACGCGAGCGGACCCCCTTCGTCTCTTCAAGCCCACGGCTTCTGAAAGCCCACGGCGGATGAGCGCCGTCCTGGGATGTCACCGCACCAATGAACGGATGACCCATGTCTTCAGCACCGGCCGTGCCCGACGCGGGCCGACGGCCAGAGACCAGAGAGATACCGACGATCCGCCGCAAAGACGGCATCGGCGGGGCGCTGGCCTTCCGCAACGACCAACTGAGCTTCCTCGGTGCTGGCCTCGCCCGGTACGGGGACATCTTCCGCTTCCGGCCATTGGGCATCCCCATTGTGCTGGTCAACCACCCGGACTACATCCGCCACATCCTGGTCGAGAAGGGCGAGAGCTACGACAAGGACGCGATGCTCTTCCGCGTGGTCCGGCCAGTGCTGCGCAAGGGCCTGATCGCCAACGCGGACATGGAGCTGTGGCGTCGGCAGCGGCGGATGATGGCGCCGCACTTCACCCCGCGTACGGTCAGCCACTTCGCCCGCAACATGACCGACGAGGCCGACCAGATGCTCCAGCGCTGGGAGCCGCGTACCCATGAGGTCCTGGACGTCACCGACGAGATCGGCCAACTCGCGCTGCGCATCGTCAACCGGTCGCTGTTCAGCGCCGACGTCGGCGGGACGGCCCAGGCGTTCGAGCGGGCCTTCCAGACGGCCAACGCCATCCTCGGCGACTTCTTCCGCTTCCCCTTCCCCCCGCTGAACGTCCCGACGCCCCGCAACCGCAGGCTGCACCGGGCGATCGGCGACATGGACACCTTCGTCTCCGAGTTCATCCAGGAGAAGCTGCGGGCGGACGTCCCCGTCGGCGACGAGGCCGATCTGCTGACCCTGCTGCTCCACTCCGTGGACGAGGAGGACGGCAAGGGCATGGACCTGGAGCAGCTGCACCACGAAGTGCTGAACATCTGCATCGGGGCCTACGAGACCACCACCAACACCCTCTCCTGGGCCTTCTATCTGCTCGCCCGGCACCCCGAGGTGGAGGAGAAGCTGCACGCCGAGGTGGATGCCGTGCTCGGCGAGCGGACCGTACCGTCCTTCGAGGACCTTCCCCGGCTGACGTACACCCGGATGGTGTGCGACGAGACCCTGCGGATCTACTCCCCCGCCTACCAGTTCATGCGCCGGGCGCGCGAGGAGGACGTGATCGACGGGTACCGGGTCCCGGCGAACACCAACGTCCTGATCAACAGCTACTTCCTGCACCGGCACCCGGACTTCTGGGACGACCCGGAGCGCTTCGTCCCCGAGCGGTTCACACCCGAGGCGATCGCCGACCGGCCCAAGCACGTCTACACGCCCTTCGGCGCCGGCCACCGGATCTGCATCGGCAAGCACTTCGCCCTCACCGAGCTGGTCCTGGTCCTGGCGACAGTCGCCCGCCGATACCGGCTGGTGCTGCCCAAGGCGACGACCGAGGTCCACCCCGAGGCGATGATCACCCTGCACCCCGGGGGCGGTATCCACCTGCGGCTGGAGGAGCGCCGATGACCACAGCACCGACAGGACCGGCAGGACCGACAGAACCGGCGGACACAACACCGGCCGACCGGATACCGGAGCTCTACTGCCCCTTCCCGCACCAGGTGAACCAGCACGCCGAACAGGCGCGCCGCCAGCTGAGCGAGTGGGTGCGTACGGTGGGCCTCATCCAGCGGGAGTCGGCCAGGCGGCGCTTCGAGCACGCCGACTTCGGCTGGTTCGCCTCGGTGGTCTATCCGACGGCCGACGAGGAGCGGATCCTCCTGATGGCGGACTGGTTCGCCTGGCTCTTCCTCGTCGACGACCAGCTGGACGACGGTGCCTTCGGCCGCGATCCGCAGCACGCCGGACAGGTGGTCGCGGGGATGCGCGCGGTCCTGGAGAGCGCGGACCACGGTGCCGCCGCGGCCCGCCGCTCCGATCTGCCGACCTCGGTCTCCTCCCTCGCCGACCTGTGGCGGCGCACCGCTACCGGGATGACCGATGCCTGGCGGCGCCGCTTCGTACGCCACCTGGAGGACTGTCTGACGGCGGCGGCGGTCTGGGAGGCGGGCAACCGGGTGCGCGGCATCGTCCCCGAAGAGGACGACTACATCGAGAACCGGCGCCACACCGGGGCGATCTACGTGTGCATGGACCTCATCGACGTGGTGGAGCGCCTCGATGTGCCGGTGGCTCTCTACGAGAGCGAGGAGTTCCGGGACGCGCTGGACGCCGCCTGCAACGTCGTCTGCTGGACGAACGACATCTACTCGCTGGAGAAGGAGCGGTCCCTGGGAGAGGTGCACAACCTGGTGTACGTCGTACAACACCACCGGGAGCTGAACCAGGAACGGGCCATGGCCCATGTCTGCACGGCCACCTCGGACGAGACCCGGCGCTATCTGGCCCTCGAGAAGCGGCTGTTGGCCCGGCACCCGGACCGCTTGGACCTGCTCACCCCCTACCTCGCGGGCATGCGCACCTGGATCCGCGGCAATCTCGACTGGTCCAGCCGCACCAAGCGGTACCAGGCGCGGACCGGCGGCACGGCGCCCCAGCCCGCGCTGTACCTGGAGCCCGATCTGGTGGTGGCCGACCGATGACCACCACCCTGACTCCGGACACCTCGGAATCCTGGCAGGTGCTGCGCCGGGCCGGGGAACTCACCGGCCCCCGGATCCGCCAGGCCCTTGACCGACTGGCCGAGCCGGTCCGTACGGTCGCCCGGTACCACTTCGGGTGGTGCGACGCGGCCGGGCGGCACACCGACGACGGGTGGGGCAAGGGCCTGCGGGGCGCGCTGGTGCTCGGCGGCGCACAGGCGCTGGGCGCCACGCCCGGGCGGGCGCTCGGTGCGGCCGCCGCGGTGGAGCTGGTGCACAACTTCTCGGTGCTGCACGACGACGTCATGGACCAGGACGCCACCCGCCGCGGCCGGCCCACGGCCTGGACCGTGTTCGGATCCGCCCAAGCGCTGCTGGCCGGTGACGCGCTGCTGGTCCTGGCCATGGAGGAGCTGGCCTCTTCGCCGTCCCCCGTACGGCACTCCACGAGCGCCCAGGAACTCTGCCGGGCGCTGCTGGAGCTGGTCGCCGGCCAGAGCTCCGACCTCGCCTTCGAGGAGCGCGCCGACGTGGATCTCGAGGAGTGCCTGGCCATGGCCGCCGGCAAGACGGCCGCGCTGTTCGCCGGGGCCTGCGGCCTGGGCGCGCTCGCCGCCGACGGCGGCCCCGCCCAGGTGGAGGCCCTACGCGGCTTCGGGCACCACCTGGGTCTGGCCTTCCAGCTGGTGGACGATCTGCTGGGCATCTGGGGGGACACCCGGACGACCGGGAAGCCGGTCGGGGCCGATCTGCACCGGCGCAAGAAGTCCCTGCCGGTCGTCGCGGCCTTGCGCAGCAATACGCCCGCAGGGCGGCGGCTGGCCGAGCTGTACCACGACGAGCGTCCCTTGAAGTCCACCGGCGTCGCCCACGCGACCACGCTGGTCGAGCAGGCCGGCGGGCGCGCCTGGGCCCTGGCGGAGGCGGCCCGGCAGCGGTCCATGGCGCTGGACCGGCTGGCCGAGGTCGCCCTCGATCCGCAGGCCGCCCACGGTCTGCGGTCGCTGGTGGACCTGGCCATGCACCGCAGCAGCTGACCGGCCGGGGGGCCGCCGCCCCGCCCCCCCGCCCCCCCCCCCCCCCCACCCCCCCCCCCAACCACACACCCCCAAACAAAAAACACACACAACCCCAAAATAAACG
>NZ_JBHWES010000087.1:10256-45439 GCF_042734105.1 Streptomyces sp. NPDC059679
TTAATATCCCCCCGCGCCCCACTGGGTCGGGGGGGGGGGGTGCCCGTGCCCACCCCCCCCCCCGGGGCCCGGGGGGGGCCCGGGCCGCCCCGCGGGCCGCCCCCCGCCCCGCGACATCGGCGCACGGAACGCACTCACGAGACAAGGAACTCCACCGATGCGCGTACTGTTCGCGACGGTTTCCGAGAAGTCCCATCTGTACACCATGGTTCCACTGGCCTGGGCCCTGACCACGGCGGGGCACGAGGTGCGCGTCGCCGGCAATCCGGCGCTCACCGAGGCCATCACAGGCGCCGGTCTCACCGCGACGCCCGTCGGCACCGACCACCGGATGCGCGACGCCTTCGCCCCGTACCAGGAGTTGGCCGAGCGGATCATCGACGCCCGTAAGCAGGGCGACCGCGCCGGGGCCGGCGCCCTGTACCGCAGCTTGCACGCACTGCTGGAGAACGAGGCGACGGACTGGAACGAGCCCAGTGCGGAACGCGAGACCTGGGCGAGCGTGCTGCGGAAGTACCAGGTCAACGTCGAGAGCATGTACCGCGTATACAACGACGGCATGGTCGACGACCTGGTGGAGCTGGCCCGCGCCTGGCGGCCCGACCTGGTGATCTGGTCGCCGCTGACCTACGCGGCGCCGGTGGCGGCCCGGGTGGTGGGCGCCGCCCACGCCCGGCTGCTGTGGAACGTGGACATCTACCCGGCGATGCGCGGCGTGTTCCTCGAACTGGCGGGGCAGCAGGCCGCGCAGCGGCGCGAGGATCCGCTCGCCGAATGGCTGACCGGCCATCTCCGGCGCCACGGCAGCGACTTCGCGGAGGAGGTCACGACCGGTCAGTGGACGATCGACCAGGGGCCCGCGAGCCTCCAGCTCCCCCTGGACCTGACGCGCGTGCACGTGCGCTACGCGCCCTACAACGGCCCCTCGGTGGAGCCCGACTGGGTGCGGGGCGCCCCCGACCGACCCCGGGTGTGCTTCACTCCGGGGTCTTCCTCGGCCTCGGTGATCGGCGCCTCGCATCTGCCGGTGCACGAGATCCTGGACGCCGTGGACGGCCTGGACATCGAGTTCATCGCCTCGGTCCCCGCCCAGGAGGCCGGCACCCTGCGACGGGTGCCGGACAACACCCGGATCGTCGACTTCGTGCCCCTGCACACGATCGTGCCGAGCTGTTCCGCGGTCATCCACCACGGCGGCTTCGGCGGCTGGTCGGCAGCGCTGCTGCACGGGGTGCCGCAGTTCCTGCTCCCGATCCGGTTCTCGGACTGGTGGGCCAAGGCCACCCTGCTCGACGCCCGGGGCGGCGGGGCGTATCTGCACGCCTCCGAGGTGACGGCCGAAACGCTGCGCGCGGGGCTCGTCCGGCTGCTGGAGGAGCCGTCCTACCGGGCTTCGGCCGCGCGGCTGCAACAGGAGATGCTGGCCGCGCCGACCCCCAACGACCTGGTCCCCACGCTGGAAAAGCTGACCGAGCTGTCACGCGGCGGGGTGCCGGCCCGAGGGTGACGCGGGGTCAGTCGGCCGGGGCGGGGGTCGGGCCGGTGAGGATGCGGCGCATCGCCTCGGTCAGCTCCCCGGCGCCGGGCGTGCCGTCGGGGTCGATGGCCATCTGCACGGCCATGCCGCCCACCAGGGTCATATAGAACGAGCCCAGGACCCGGGCGCTCTCCTCGTCGACCTCGTCCTCCGGGATCCCGTGGAAGAGGGCCACCAGCCCTTTCCGCCCCTCCGGCTGTGCCTGCCCGAACGCCGCGCGCAGCTCCGGGTCGCCCTCGGCCCGCATGACCGCCTCGAGTTGCGCCCGCCACAACGCCTGGTGCTTGCCGAACAGTTCAAGCATCCGGGTCCACCCCACCTCGAACCGCGCCGCCTGGTCCTGGTCAGCCCCCTCGGCGGCGGAGCCGGCTGCCGCGCCCGAGCCCTCGCGGTTCTGGGCCTCTTCCCTCAAGGACCGCTCGACGTCGTCCGCCCAGTCGCCCATGGCCGCGAACAGGGCCTCTCTCATCAGGGCGTCCTTGGAGCCGTAGTGGTAGCCGATGGATGCCAGATTGGCGCCCGAGGCCGCCACGATGTCCCGTGCGGTGGTGCGCGACCAGCCCTTTTCCAGCAGGCAGCGCTTGGCGCCCGCCAACAGATCCTCGCGATGTCCCATGGCGTCAGCCTATCCCGACACCCATACAACCGTCCAAGACGCCCGTCTCACACGCTCGTCTTATACAACCGTACTAGACAAGCGTTTAAGACGCTCGTATAGTCCTCGGCATGACTTCGACTCCCGCCAATTCCCGTGCCGGCCGCAAGGAATGGACCGCCTTCGCGGTCCTGATGCTTCCGCTGCTCCTGGTGTCCATGGACGTATCGGTGCTGTACTTCGCGCTCCCGGAGATCAGCGCGGAGCTGCGCCCCAGTTCCACCCAGCAGCTGTGGATCTTCGACATCTACGGCTTCGCCCTCGCCGGACTGCTCATCACGATGGGGTCGCTCGGCGACCGGATCGGGCGCCGGAAGCTGCTGATGCTGGGCGCCACGGCCTTCGGCGCCGCTTCGGTCGCCGCCGCGTACGCGGACAGCGCCGAGATGCTGATCGCGGCCCGGGCGCTGCTGGGCATCGGAGGGGCCACCCTGATGCCCTCGACCATGGCGCTCAGCCGCAATCTGTTTCAGGACCCGAAGCAGCGCGCCACCGCGATCGGGATCTGGTCCGGTGCCATGGCCGGCGGGGTGGCGCTCGGCTCGGTACTGAGCGGGGTCATGCTGTCCCACTTCTGGTGGGGCTCGGTCTTCCTCATCAACACCCCGGTGATGGCGCTGCTGCTGATCCTCGTCCCGGTCCTGGTGCCCGAGTTCAAGGACCCGGCCCCGGGGAAGTTCGATCTGCTGGGCGTTCCGCTGTCCATGGGCGCGGTGCTGCCGGTGATCTACGGCCTGAAGGAGTCGGCGGCGCACGGGTTCAGCGGGCCGCGGGCGCTGTGGATCGCGGCCGGGCTGCTGATCGGCCTCGTCTTCGTGCACCGCCAGCGCACCCACGCACACCCCATGATCAGCCCCGAGCTCTTCCGTCGCCGCGGCTTCGGTTCCTCGATCGGGCTCAACCTCATGGCCCAGTTCGCGATGATGGGCTCCGCCCTCTTCACCACCCAGTACCTGCAGTCGGTGCTCGGCAAGGGCCCGCTGGAGGCCGCGCTCTGGAGCCTGCTCCCGTCCGTCATGGTGGGCGCCGCCGGCCCCGCGTCGGCCGCGATCGCGCAGAAGGTGAACCGTGCGTACGTCATCGGCGGCGGATTCCTCGTCGCGGCCGCCGGGTTCGGGCTGCTCACCCTCGCCGGCACCGACTCGCTGTGGCTGGTGCTGATCGCGGCGGGCGTCCTCGCCTCCGGCATCGTCACCGTGATGTCACTGGTCACCGACATGGCCATGGGCACCGCCCCGGCGGAGAAGGCCGGTTCCGCCTCCTCTCTGCTGGAGACCGGCCAGGAGTTCGGCGGGGCGCTCGGGATGGCGCTGCTCGGCGTCGTCGGCAACGCCGTCTACCGCCACGACATGAGCGACAAGCTGCCCACCGACCCGCCGTCCGGCCTGCCGGCCGAGGCACTGGACGCGGCGCGCGAGACGCTGGGCGGCGCGGCGGCGGTGGCGGACCGGCTGAGCGGACGGGCCGGGGACGAGATGCTGGGCGCGGCGCGCGAGGCGTTCACCCACGGCATGCAGGTGGCCGCGGTGGCCGGGGCGCTGGTCCTGGTCGCGGCCGCGGCCCTGGCGGCCGTCGCCCTGCGCCACGTACGGGTCGAGGCCGGTGCGGTGGAAGAGGCCGGCGCGGACGTGGAGTCGGACGTGGAGCCGACCGCTGCGCCGACCGACGGCCCGTACGTGATCGGTGCCGAGCAGGGGACGGTACCGGGCGAGGCCCAGCCTGAGCCGGTGGCGAGCCGCTGACGGACCCGCACCTCTCGCCGACGCGACCCCGCCCGGGACACGGGCGGGGTCGCGTCATGCCGGGGCGCCGCCAACGACCGGAAGATCTCTGGAACTTGACTCGAATTCTCGCCTGTCCGACGGCAACCTTCGACCCGCTCGGCGGCAACCAGAAGCAACAGAGCGCTACTCGTTTCGCACTGTCATCTGACGTACCAGAAGTCCCCAAAGTCCCCTAATCCCCTCGAGAGGACTGATGCACCGTGCGCCTCCCCCGAGCGTTTGTGACCGCCGCGCTCGCCACCGCGTTCCTGGTGGGGGCGGGCCATGCGCCCCAAGCCGTCGCGGGTGAACTGCCCGGCGACACCGTGTTCTTCACCGACTCCGAATCCCAGGTCAACAAGTGGGTCGCCGCCAACCCCAGCGACTCGCGCCAGCCACGCATAGCCTCACGCATAGGCAGCCAGCCGCAGGCCGTCTGGTTCGCCCGCTACTCCCCCTCCACCGTCACCGCGGACGTCCGCAGAGTGACCTCCGCGGCCGCCGGCAAGAACCAGGTCCCCGTCCTCGTCGCGTACATGATCCCCAACCGCGACTGCGGCGGCGCCTCCGCGGGCGGCGCCCCCGACCTCGCCGCCTACGACACCTGGGCGCGCAACTTCGCCGCCGGGCTGGGCAGCGGGTCCTCGATCGTCATCCTCGAACCGGATTCGATCGCGCTCATCAGCTGCCTGTCATCCAGCGAGCTGAGCGCCCGCTACGCCTCGCTCGCCCGGGCCGCGAGCGCCATCCACGCCGCGAACCCCAAGGCCCGGGTCTACTTCGACGCCGGCCACTCCGCCTGGAACAGCGCCTCCGTACAGGCCTCGCGGCTGCGCTCGGCAGGCGTGCTGACCAGCGGCGACGGCATCTACAGCAATGTCTCCAACTACAATCGCACCGCCAACGAGGTCGCCTTCGCCAAGAGCGTGCTCAGCCAGCTCGGCGGCTCGGGCCTGACCGCGGTCATCGACACCAGCCGCAACGGCAACGGCCCCGCCCCCGACAACGCCTGGTGCGACCCGCACGGCCGCAAGCTGGGCGAGAACCCGACCGCGAACACCGGCGACCCGGCCATCGACGCCTATCTGTGGATCAAGCTGCCGGGCGAACTGGACGGCTGCGCGGGCGCCGCGGGCAGCTTCTCGCCCGACTACGCGTACGAGCTGGCCGGCTAGCCGTGCGCGAACGCACCTCGTACGCCGTGGCGGCGGCACTGCTGTGCGGGCTCCTGTCCGCGCCCGGCGGGGCCGCCGCCGCAACGGGGCCCGCGTCGTCCCAGGCCCGGCCCGCCAACTCAGTCACCGGCTCGGCCACCGGCTGGGCCACGGCGGGTCCGGGCACGACGGGCGGCGCCGGCGCCGCGCCCGACAGCACCTATGTCGTCCGCACCCGGGCCGAGCTCAAGACCGCCCTGGCCAACCACGGCGACCCCACCGCGCCCAAGGTCATCACCGTCCGCGGGACCATCCACGGCAACCAGACCGACGACGGCCGCCTCCTCGGCGCCCAGGACTACGCCCCCGGCTGGGACCTGACCCGCTACATGGACTGCTTCGGCCCCGACGCCGCCGCCTGGAGCGATGACCGCTACGAGTGGTGCAAACGCATGCGTACGCTCCGGATCACCGGCTCGAACGCCCAGAAGCAGCAGATCCAGCTGACCGTCCCCAGCAACACCACGATCCTCGGCGCCGGCGACGACGCGGCGCTCCTCGGCGTCGACCTCACCGTCAACACCGGCCAGAACATCATCGTCCGCAACCTCGGCTTCGAGGCGCCCATCGACCACTTCCCCAGCTGGGACCCCGGCGACGGCGACCAGGGTGCCTGGAACGCGCGCTTCGACGCCATGTCGGTGGTCACCGGCCGCAACCTCTGGATCGACCACTGCGCCTTCGGCGACGGCCGCTACCCCAACAGCCAGGCCCCCACCGGCTTCCACGGCAAGCCCGTCGAGCGCCACGACGGACTGCTCGACATGGAGGACGCCACCGACTTCGTCACCGTCTCCTACAGCCGATTCACCGACCACGAGAAGACCGTCCTCATCGGCTCCGGCGACGGCAAGGGCGACCGCGACCGCGGCCATCTGCGGATCACCTTCCACCACAACCTCTTCGCCGACACCGCCCAGCGCTCCCCGCGCGTGCGCTTCGGCCAGGTCCACTCCTACAACAACTACTTCCGCGGCTCCACCGACGACCCCGACTACCCGATGCGCGGCCAGGCCCTGGGCGGCAGCGCGTACTTCCTCGGCGTGGGCCTCGATTCGAAGCTGGTCTCCGAGTACAACGCCTTCGACCACACCGGCCCCGGCGCCTCCCCGGACATCGTGCTGGCCAACTTCCACGGCCACCAGTTCACGGATACCGGCTCCTGGTACCGGGGTCGGCGGACCGATGTGACCGCCCTCGCCCGCCGCACCTTCGAGACCGCCGCGGCCAAGGCCCGGGACGAGGCCCAGTCGTCGGGCACCGAACCCCCGGAGTGGGCGACCCGCACCTTCACCACGGACGTCGGCTGGTCCCCCGCCGACATCTACCGCTACCGCCCGCTGCGCTCGGCGGCGGCCGTCAGGCACACGGTGCTCCGCGAGGCGGGCCCCACCATCTCGAACCAGATCAACTTCCCGCCGATCCCAAACAGTTCCTCGCCGATCGCGTAGCCGTCCCACGCGTCGGCACACAGCTGGACGAGCGCCAGGCCCCGCCCGCGGTCATCGTCGTCCCCCGCGATCTGCGCGCCGTCCAGCACCGGCAGCTTGGGGTTGGTGTCGCACACGCTGATGCGCAGTCGCCCCCTGGACCAGAGGACCCGGACCGACGCCGGACCGTCGGAGTAGCGCACGGCGTTGGTGACCAGCTCGGACGTCAGCAGTTCGGCAGTGTCGATGAGTTCGTCGAGCCCGTGTTCCGCGAGGATCATCCGCACGGTGCGGCGGGCGATGCGGGGGGCGTGGAGTTCGTGCGGCATGTCGAGGGTGTACTGCCAGGCGTCATCGCTCATGCGGATCTCCTGTGGGCATGTGCTTCCGGCGCGTCTGACGCCGTAGCGTGAGTGACACGCGACACACCGTAGGGCATTGGAGTGATGACTTTCTCCCCTTCAGAGAAATACATCACTCCATAGACTGACGGTGGCGACCACGGCAGACTGATCGCGACCGAGAAGGGGAGTGCATGACGTCGAGAGCGACACCCACCGCCCGTCAGCAACGTCTGGGCGCCGAGCTGCGCAAGCTGCGAGAGAAGGCGGGGATGACCGCCCGCGAAGCGGGCGAGGTGCTGGGCGGCAACCAAGCCCGGATCAGCAACATCGAAACTGGGCGGGCGCCGGTCAGCTCAACGATGGTGCGCACACTTGCCTGTAACTACGACTGCTCGGACGACGTGCTTGTAGAAGCACTCGCCGGGATGACCGGCGAGCGCAAGAAGGGCTGGTGGGAGGAGTACCGGGGCGTCCTGCCGCCGGGTCTGCTCGACCTCGCCGAGTTGGAACACCATGCCCTGGAACTGCGGACGGCACAGACGTCCAGCATCCCTGGACTCCTCCAGACCGTCGATCACGCTCGGGTCGTCTTCCAGCAGAGCGTCCCCACGCTCCCGCCGCCGGAGGTCGAGCACAGGCTGTCACACCGGATCAAACGGCAGGCCGTCCTATACCGCGAAAGGCCGCTCCCTTACTCCGCCATCATTCACGAGGCGGCGCTGCGCATGCAGTTCGGCGGCCGGACGACAACACGGGCGCAGCTTCAGCACATCCTGGATATGAGCGAGCGCGACAACGTCAACGTCACGGTCGTCCCCTTCACCGCAGGAGCGTTCCCTGGCTCCGGCCAGACGGTCGTCTACGCTCGGGGACCGGTACCCCAGCTCGACACCGTCCACCTGGACCAGTCCCACGGCACCGCACTGCTCGATGCCGAGGCCCAACTGAGCAAATACCGCACACTCTTGGACCGGATGGACGCCATCGCGCTCAAGCCCGACGAGTCACGCGACTTCATCCGCGACATCGCACGCAGCCTCTGAAAGGCAGGAACGTTGTCCACGCTGGCCTGGCAGAAATCCTCTTACTGCGCCGAGGGAAGCAACTGCCTCAACCTCGCCGTCGCCCCTGACAGCACGATACGACTCCGCGAAAGCGAACACCCCGACGTCACCCTCACGACCACCCCGGCCCGCCTCGGCACCTTCATACGCGCCGCCAAAGCCGGAGCGTTCGACCACCTCGCGCCCTGAGTCCCGCAGATGTTCAGCAAGTTCCGTCACCACTGCCGGGTGTACGGGCGGCTCGCGCGGTTGTACGTGCGCTTCGCTGCGCTGCGCGCCGCCTGTGCGCCGTCTCGCGGCATTCGGTTCACGTGGGTGCGGCTTTCGTCTCGGCCCCTCCGGGTCCAAAGCGCCAGCGAGAAGGGGGAAGGGGGCGGCTGGCCCGCTGTCGCGGTTCCTCGGCCCGGCGGGCAGCTGAACTCAGGACAGGCTCCACTGCGCTCCGCCGCGACTGTTGCCGCGCAGTGGCTAGCCGGTCGGCCCAGCGGTGCGCTGATCCGGGGGCCTGGGAGCGCGACGGACAGGCGAGCACTACTGAGCGGGACCGGCTCTCCCCCACCCTGAAAGACGCTTGATGCAGTACTTGGCCGGGTTCAGGCTGTGGGGGTGATCGCCTTGCGGTCGTACTCACTGCGGGCGTCGGCGATGGCGGAGCGGTGGCGCTCCGCCCACATGGCGAGGGACGCCAGGGACTCGTACAGCTCCACGGCCATCGGTGTCGCCGTGTACTCGACCTTCGGCGGCACGGTCGGATAGACCGTCCTTACCAGCAGCCCGTCCCGCTCCAGATTGCGCAGGGTCAGCGTCAGCATGCGACGGCTGATGCCCTTGACCGAGCGTTCGAGTTCGGTGAACCGGCGGGTGGCCTGGGCGCACTCCAGCAGAATGCCGATCGCCCACTTACCGCTCACCCGCTCCAGCACCTGGAGCACCGTGCACGCCGTCCGCTCGTGATCGTCGGAGGCGGTGCCCTCGACATCAGCCGAGGCGGCCGGGACCTGGACCTGCACGGTCACAGCGCTGTTCCCCTGGGACATAAAAGTGCCTCCTTCCACGGCTTTTCAGGGTCACACATCATGAACCCCGTAACAAGTCGTTCCCTTTGGGAAAGAAGGTCATCCATGGCTGCCGACACGGCTGCTCCGGTCGAGCGGAAACGCTGGCTGGCGCTGTACACACTCTGCGCGGGGACGCTGATGATCGTCCTGGACGGAAGCGTCGTCACCGTGGCGCTGCCCACGATCGGAAGGGAGCTGCACTTCTCCCAGTCGAACCTCGCCTGGCTGATCAACGCCTACATGATCGCGTTCGGCGGTCTGCTGCTGCTCTCCGGCAGGCTCGGCGACCTCCTCGGCCGCAAGCGCATGTTCCTCGGCGGTATCACCCTGTTCACGGCGGCCTCGCTGCTGTGCGGGCTGTCCAACAGCCAGGAACTGCTGGTCTTCGGCCGGTTTGCGCAGGGCGTCGGCGGTGCCATGGCCAGTGCCGTGACCCTCGGCATGATCGTGACGATGTTCCTGGCCCCCCGCGACCAGGCCACGGCCATCGGCGTCTTCAGCTTCGTGGCCGCGGCGGGCGGCTCGATCGGTGTGATCGCCGGCGGTGTGCTGACCGAGGCGGCCGGCTGGAACTCCATCTTCTTCATCAACGTGCCGATCGGCGCCGTCATCCTCCTCGCGGCGTCCCGTCTCCTCGAACCGGACCGCGGGCTCGGCTTCGGCGCAGGTGCCGACCTGGTGGGTGCCGTCCTGGTGACCTCGGGTCTCATGCTGCTCGTCTTCGCCATCAACAAGATCGAGAACGACGGCTTCGACTCCGCCCAGACCCTCGGCTTCGGCGCCCTGGCCCTGGTCCTGCTCGCCGGATTCGTGCTGCGGCAGGCCAAGGCGAGCAACCCGCTGCTGCCACTGCGGATCTTCCGCTCGCGCTCTCTGTCGGGCGCCAACGGCGTCATGGTCCTGTTCGTGGCGGGCCTGTTCGGTTTCCAGTTCCTGCTCGCCCTCTATCTGCAGTCCGTGGCGGGATACAGCTCGGTCCGGACCGGCATGGCCTATCTGCCCGGTCCCATCGTGATCGCGGTGATCTCGCTCGGCTACTCCGCCAAGATCATCACCCGATTCGGCCCGCGCGCCGTGCTGCTGGTCGGCATGGTCATCACGGCGGTCGCGCTGGCCCTGCTCGGCCGGCTTCCCGTGCACGCGTCCTACCCTGCCGACGTCCTGCCGTCCGTGCTGTTGCTCGGCATCGGCGCGGGCCTCTCGCTCCCCGCCGTGATGGGGTTGGCCATGTCCGGTGCGACGCCCGCCGACTCGGGCCTCGCCTCGGGTCTGGTCAACACCACGCAGCAGATCGGCGGCGCCCTCGGCGTGGCGATCCTGGCCGCACTGGCCGCCTCCCGGGCCGACACCCTGGTCGGCCAGGGCAACAGCCCCGCCGAGGCCGCGACCGGCGGCTACCACGTCTCCTTCCTCGTGGCCGCAGCCCTGGAGGTGGTGGGCGTGCTCCTCGCCGCCGCCGTGCTGCGCGCACCGAAGACGGCCACGGCCCCCGCCGACGCGACCGGGCAGGGCGCCGAGGACATCGCCCTGCCCTCCGCGAACCAGAACTGACTGTCCGCCCGGGCGGACCCAGGCTCCGGCGCCGCCCCTGTCCGACGGCGCGCATGGCTGCCCGGGGCGGGCGGCCATGCGCCACACCCAGAAAGTCCCCTTCTGGATAATCCGCCACGGATCGAATTGTTACCCTGGCGAGCATGACCGCCATGGCGCCCACACGCAACGAACCCGACCTGTCGTTTCTCCTGGATCACACCAGTCACGTCCTGCGAACCCAGATGTCGGCGGCGCTCGCCGAGATCGGGCTGACGGCGCGTATGCACTGCGTGCTGGTCCACGCCCTGGAGGAGGAGCGCACCCAGGCCCAGCTCGCCGAACTCGGCGACATGGACAAGACCACGATGGTGGTGACCGTGGACGCCCTGGAGGCGGCCGGGCTCGCTGAGCGCCGCCCCTCCAGCCGGGACCGGCGGGCCCGGATCATCGCGGTCACCGAGGAGGGCGCCCGGATCGCGGGGCAGAGCCAGGAGATCGTCGACCGGGTGCACCGGGAGGCGCTGACGTCACTTCCCGAGGCCGGCCGGGCGACCCTGCTGCAGGCCCTGAATCAGCTGACCGAAGGGCATCTGGCCACACCGGCGGAGAGCCCCCGGTCGGCCCGGCGGGCGCGCCAGTAGAACGAACCTGAACCAACAAGAACCGAAAGAGATCGTCTGCAACGGAACTATCTGCTACGGTCTTTCCTGTCGCCATCACCTGAGGCCATCTGACAGGCCGTCCGACAGGAGAGCCCGTATGTCCGCCATATCCGCCTCCCCTCCCGCCCTTTCCCGCTCACGCCGGCTGGCCCTGGGCGTCATCGCCACGGGAATGCTGATGGTCGTCCTGGACGGTTCCATCGTGACCGTGGCCATGCCGGCCATCCAGGACGACCTGGGCTTCTCCCCCGTCGGCCTGAGCTGGGTGGTCAACGCCTACCTGATCGCGTTCGGCAGCCTGCTCCTCCTCGCGGGGCGGCTCGGCGACCTGATCGGCCGTAAGCGCATGTTCCTGGCCGGTGTCGCGGTGTTCACCGCGGCCTCGCTGCTGGCGGCCGCCGCCACCTCCCCCGCGGTACTGATCGCCGCCCGGTTTCTGCAAGGGATCGGCAGCGCCATGGCCTCCGCGGTCAGCCTGGGCATTCTGGTGACGCTGTTCACCGAGCCCCGGGAGCGAGCCAGGGCGATCGCCGTGTTCAGCTTCACCGGAGCGGCCGGCGCGTCGATCGGGCAGGTGCTCGGCGGTGTGCTGACCGACGCGCTCAACTGGCACTGGATCTTCTTCATCAACCTGCCGATCGGGCTCGCGGCCCTCGCCGTCGCCGTGCCCGTCCTGCCCGCCGACCGAGGGCTCGGCCTGGCCGCCGGCGCCGATGTCATCGGCGCCCTCCTCGTCACGGCGGGGCTGATGCTGGGGATCTACACCGTCGTCAAGGTCGAGGAATACGGCTGGACCGGGGCGCCCACCCTCGGCTTCGGCGCCCTCTCGCTCCTCCTGCTCGCCGCGTTCATCGCCCGCCAGGCAACGGCCCGTACCCCGCTGATGCCGCTGCGGATCTTCCGGTCGCGCAGCGTCGTGGGGGCCAATCTGATCCAAGTCCTCATGGTGGCCGCCCTGTTCTCCTTCCAGATCCTCGTCGCCCTCTATCTGCAGAAGGTCATGGGGTACGGCGCCGCCAAGACCGGCCTGGCCATGCTCCCGGCCGCCGCCGTCATCGGCGCGGTGTCCCTCGGCGTCTCCGCCCGGCTCAACGCCCGCTTCGGCGAGCGCAAGGTGCTGCTCACCGGAATCGTGCTCCTGATCGGCACCCTCGGGCTGCTCATCCGCGTGCCGGTGCACGCCGACTACCTCACCGACCTCCTTCCCGTGATGCTGCTCGCCGCCGGCTTCGGCCTCGCGCTCCCCGCGCTGACCACCCTCGGCATGTCCGGTGCGAAGGAGGACGACGCCGGGCTCGCCTCCGGACTGTTCAACACCACTCAGCAGATCGGCATGAGCCTGGGCGTCGCGGTGCTGTCCACCCTCGCCGCCTCCCGCAGCGACGGTCTGCTCACGCAGGGCAAGAGCCGGGCCGAGGCGCTGACCGGCGGCTACCACCTGGCCTTCACCGTCGGCACGGGGCTTCTGGTCGCCGCCTTCGTGGTCGCGTTCACGGTGCTCGCCCAGCCCGCCCCGAAGCCGACCACCACCGTACGGAAGAACGCCGACCCGGCCACCTCGCCCGCCACGGTTGCCTGACCCCTCCCCCATCACCACCAGCGAAAGGCCCGCCCCATGAACACGAACGTGGCGAACGAAGAGCAGCAGAAGCCGGGCGCCGGACCCGCGCCCCGGGCGCTGACGGACGAGGAGCTGTCCCGGCTGCTGCGGGAGCAGCAGTTTTCGGTGCTCGCCACGGTCAAGCGCAGCGGTCACCCCCATCTGTCGACCGTGCTCCACCGCTGGAGCCCCGAGGAGCGCGTGGTCCGGATCTCCACCACGGCCGACCGCCTCAAGGTGCGCCAGCTGCGCCGCGATCCGCATGCCGCCCTGCACGTCCACGGCCCGAACGTCTGGTCGTTCGCCGTCGCCGAGGGCGAAGCGGAGATCTCCGAGGTGACAACGGTGCCCGGGGACGCGGTCGGGCGCGAACTGCTCTCCCTGACGCCGGGCTTCGACGATCCGCGGGACGAGGCGGCGTTCCTGGAGCAGATGGTCGCGGACCGACGGGTGGTGATCAGGATCCGGGTGTCCCGCCTGTACGGAACGGCCCTCGACATCCCCGCTGCCGACTGAGCATCCGACTGTTCAGACGGCCTGATCAAACAACCGAGAGCCGCCGCAGCGCCGGACCGATGTCCGGCGCTGCGATCGCGCCGTAGCCGAAAACGAGGCCCGGCCGTACGGACCGGCTCATGGCGACCTCGGACAGGGTGTAGAGCGCCACGCCCGAGGCACGGGCCCGGGCCGCCGGCTCCGCCGGGTCGCCGGTCGCGTAGGCGGTGATGTGCAGACCGGCCGAGGACGGGATGACGTCGAGCCGGTCCGCGAAATGCTCGGCGAGCCCGGTCGTGATCAGCTCGTGCCGGGCCGCGTACTCCTGTCGCATCCGGCGGATGTGGCGGGCGAGCAGACCGTCGTCGATGAACCTGGCCAGCGCCGCCTGGGTGGGAAAGGAAGTGCTCCAGTCGGTCACGTACTTGGCCGCGCGCAGCGCGTCCCGCAGCGGGGTGGGCGCCACGAGGAAGCCGATCCTCAGCGAGGGCAGCATGACCTTGGAGAAGGAGCCCACGTAGATCACGTGGCCGGCCCGGTCGACGCTCTGCAGGGGATCGATCGGCCGGCCGCCGAAGCGGAACTCGCTGTCGTAGTCGTCCTCGATCACCACGGCACCATGACGTTCGGCCCATTCGACGAGGGCCATCCGGCGCCGCAGCGACATCGGCATGCCCAGCGGGAACTGATGCGAGGGCGTCACATAGACGACGCGGACGTGGTCCGGGAGGGCGTCCACACACAGGCCCTCGTCGTCCACCGGAACATCCACGACCGTGGCGCCCAGCGAGCGGAAGAGCATCCGGGCCGGCGGATAGCCGGGGTCCTCGACCGCGACGCCATCGCCCGGCTCGACCATCACCCGGCAGATCAGATCGAGGGCCTGCTGGATGCCGTTGGTCACGACCACATCGTCGGCGGCGGCCCGCACCCCCCTGAACAGGCCGATGTGGCGCGCGATCGCCGCGCGCAGTCCGCCGTGGCCCGCCGGATGCCCCGAGCCCCGCGCGATCGCGGCCGGTGGGCGCAGTTCGCGCGCGACCAGCCGCCGCCATGTCTGGTACGGGAACAGCCCAGCGTCCGGCAGGCCCACCCGCAGGTCGTATGCGACGGAGGTCAGCTCGGCGTCGATCGGGCCGAGCCATGGGGTGACCACCCCGTCCCAGACGGCGCGCGGCTTGAGCGCTGAACGGGTGCTCGCGGCACCCGGCGTACGGCCGACCGCCCGTACGAACGTGCCCGCACCGACCCGGCTCTCCAGATAGCCCTCGCTCGCCAGCCGGTCGTAGGCGACGCCGACCGTGTTGCGGGCCACCTCGAGCCGCCGGGCCATCTCCCGGGTCGGCGGCAGCGGATCGCCCGGGCGCAGCCGTCCGTCGAGGATGGCGGCACGGACTTGTCGGTAGATCTGGCCGGACAGGTCGCGATGCCCGTCGAGGCTGACGTGGACCTCCATATTGGCTCAATCATATGCGGGGTTATTGGACCTGGTGTTGGGCCATTGCCCGTTCCTAGGCTTCGGATCATGGATATTCGAGAGCTGGACATCCAAGAGCTCGACCGCCGGTCGCTGGCGCTGTTGGGCGATGTCGTCGCCCAGGTCAAGGACGATCAGCTACGTCTCCCGACGCCGTGCCCGGACTGGACCCTGCACGGCCTGATCCGCCATCTCATCAGCCAGAACGAGGGGTTCGCCGCGGCGGCGCGCGGCGCAGGCGAGGCGCTGTCCGACTGGCGCGGCGGCGACCTCGGCGCCGATGCGCGCGCCGCGTTCGCCGCATCGGCGGCACTGGTCAACGATGCGTTCGCGCAGGACGGTGTGCTCGACCGGGGGTTCGCCCTCCCGGAGGTCCGCAACGGCGGTGCCTTCCCCGCGCCCCTCGCGATCAGCTTCCACGTCGTCGACTGCGTCGTCCACGCCTGGGACGTCGCGGCCACGATCGGCGTCCCCTGGGAGCCCGACGAAGAGCTGACCGCCGCCGCGCTACGAGTCGCCGAACAGGTCCCCGACCAGGGCCGCGGCCCCGGCGCCGCCTTCGAACGCCGCGTCCCGCCCCTGGCCGACGCACCCCCGCACCACCGGCTGCTCGGCCTGCTCGGCCGCGTCCCGTCCTGGACGGGCCGTCCGTGCTGAGATCGCACTGGCGCCCGGGCCCTGCGGCGGACACGGAGGGCCCCGTGCTCGTCAGCGTCACCGACTTCACCTTCACCAAGCGCCTGGACCTCCCCGGCATCGCCCGCGCGGCCATCGGCCTACGCCGCACCTGGCCCGCCCTCGACGGGGCGGTCGGCCTCTGGCTGTGGACGGCTCCATGGGCCCGGCGCTGCGGCGCGGTGTCGGTGTGGACCGGTGAGGAGTCGCTGCACGGATTCGTAGCCCGCCCGGACCACGTCGCGATCATGCGCAAGTACCGCACCCGCGGTGTGGCCAGGGCGACGACCTGGGTCTCTCCCGGTCTCGACGAGACCGCCATCTGGCGGGACGCCTATCGCGTGCTCATGGGATCCGGAATGCGGGACTCGGCGGACGCGAACGCCGGAGCCGCCCCTCACACGGGGGAGGGGCGGTTCCGGCGTTGACGGTCGCGCGTGGGGCTAGCCCAGATGCACCGGAAGCGGCTCCGTCTGCTCCGCGCCGGGCTGGCGGCTCGGGCGTGGGGTGTTCATCAGCAGGCCGACCAGGACCGCCGCCGCCGCGAGGATCACCGAGGACCAGACGAACGCCTCGGAGAAGCCCTCGACCAGCCCCTCCTTGCCCAGTTGCGGGGTCACCTCATGGGCACGGACCGCCGGGGCCAGGTAGTCCTTGGTCGTACTGGCGGCGATCGTGTTGAGCATCGCCGTGCCGACCGAGCCGCCGATCTGCTGGGCGGTGTTGACCGTCGCGGAGGCGATGCCCGCGTCCTGGGGCTGGACGCCGTGGGTGGCGTAGTTCATCGACGGCGCCATCGTCAGGCCCATGCCGAAGCCGACGAGGAGTTCGGCGGGCAGGATGCCCGCCGCGTACGAGCTGTCCGGCTCCAGGGGGATCAGCAGCGCGACGCCGACGGCCGCGATGAGCAGGCCCGGGACCATGAGGACGCGGGGCGGCACCTTGGGGAGCAGCCGGGTGCCGACGCCGGCCGCCGAGACCAGCACGGCCGCGGTCATCGGCAGGAAGGCCACGCCGCTGACCAGCGCCGAGTAGCCCTTGACACGCTGCATGTAGTACGTGAGGAAGAGGAACATCGCGAACATGCCGACCACCGCGAGACCGACCGCGAGGTAGGCGCCGCCGCGTGTGCGGTCCGTGATCACCCGCAGGGGCAGCAGCGGGCGCGGTACGACGCGCTCGGTCAGGACGAACGCCGTCAGCAGGACCACGCCCAGGGTGAGCAGCCCGGTCACGGTAAGCGAGTCCCAGCCCTCGGACTCCGCCTCGCTGCATCCGTACACCAGCGCGACCAACCCGGATACGGCCAGCAGCACGCCGGGCACGTCGAAGCGGGCGCGGTCGCCGTCGGCGCGCTCGTCGGCGGGCAGGACGTACCAGCTGAAGACGGCGACGGCGGCGACGGGCACATTCACATACAGGCACCAGCGCCAGTCCAGATACTCGGTCAGCAGCCCGCCGAGGACGAGGCCGATCGCGCCGCCGCCCGCCGCGATGGCGCCGAAGACACCGAATGCCTTGGCGCGCTCGCGCGGCTCGGTGAAGTTCACCGCGAGCAGGGACAGCACCGTGGGGGCGAGCAGCGCGGCGAACACGCCCTGCAGCGCGCGGGCCGCGAGGAGCATCTCGAAGCCGGAGGCCGCGCCGCCGAGCGCGGAGGCCGCGGCGAAGCCGATCAGACCGATGAGAAAGGACCGCCGGCGGCCGGTGTAGTCGGCGATCCGGCCGCCGAGGAGCAGCAGGCTGCCGAACGCCAGGGTGTAGGCGGTGATGACCCATTGCCGGTCACCGTCGGAGATGCCGAGGTCCTGCTGGGCCGAGGGCAGGGCGATGTTCACGACGGTGATATCGAGGACGATCATCAGCTGGGCCAGGCCGATGAAGAGCAGTGCCAACCAGCGCCGGGGGTTGACCGCGGGCTGCGTGTCGAGGGGCTGGGCCATGATGGTGCCTTTCTGAGGCTTATCTGGAGATTTCAGGCTTTGAGAGGCATTCCCCGTCCGGGTTTGCCGGGCGGGGGGATTCCTCCGGAAGCGACCGGACGGGTCAGCCGTCAGTCGGATCCGGCACCCATCGCCCCTCCTCTGAGGCGCTTGAACGTGGCGGCGTCCAGGGCCGGTCCTGACAGCCGGGCGCTGGGCCGGGCACTGCCGTCTGGACGTAGGCCGTCGATGTATACGTCCAGCTGGCGGTGCGCCAGCGCCTCGTCGTCCGGCATGACCCCGCCGGGCAGCGGGCGGGACAGCCGGATGATCATCAGGGTGATGTCGCCGAAGACGGCGTCGGGGCGGATCAGCCCGGCCTCATGGGCCCGTCCGAGCAGTTCGTCGACGGGGTCGGCGGCGTCCTGGCGGACGGCGTCCAGGATCTCGTCGACGGTGACCCGGCCGAGGAGGGCGGGCACCACCGAGCCGAGCTTGAGGTCGAGGGCCGCGTGCATAAAGCGGCGCAGTGCGTCCATCGGGTCGCGCTCCGCCTCGGTCGCCTCGTGCGCGGCCTCGACCAGGGCGGCGAAGACGTCGATCGCCACCGCGCGGATCAGGTCGGCGCGCTTGGGAAACCGCCGGTAGAGGGTCGCGATGCCGACGCCCGCCCGGCGGGCGATCTCGTCGAGAGGGGCGTCAGGGCCCTGGTCGGCGAAGACCGCGCGGGCGGCGTGCAGGATCTGCTCGCGGTTCTGCCGGGCGTCGGCCCGCATCCGGGGCATCCGGGACGCGGGGCCGTCGGGGGCGTCGACCGGATCGACCTCGTCGGCGTCGGCGTCGGGCGTGATGGTGGACACGGCGAACCTCCCGCAAGCAGGGCGGCACAGCACAGCAGAGCTAGGTGGAGAGTTTTTCTCCACTTAGTGATATCAGCGTATCCACTGCGGCCAGGATATTCAACACGTGATGAAAAAGATCGGACGGGTCCCGAACGCAGACGCGGACACGGCCGCGCACAACAAAGCCCGGCCCCCGCCGAAGCGGGGGCCGGGCCCTGTGCTTGCTGCTCTGTGCCGCGCTCAGTCCACCAGGTTGACCGAGCGGGCCGACGACGCCCCGATCTCCTCGGCGATCTCGGTGAGGACCGGCTGCGGGATCGTGTCGTC
Organism: Streptomyces sp. NPDC059679; assembly: GCF_042734105.1. Classification (NCBI taxonomy): domain Bacteria; kingdom Bacillati; phylum Actinomycetota; class Actinomycetes; order Kitasatosporales; family Streptomycetaceae; genus Streptomyces; species Streptomyces sp. NPDC059679. The sequence continues at coordinate 28,855 of NZ_JBHWES010000087.1, forward strand.
CACGGTCAGCGCCACCAGCGCCGCCCCGCCCGCCGCCGAACGCGAGACCTGCATACCGGCGATGTTGATCTCCGCCTCGCCGAGGATGCGGCCGAGCGTGCCTACCACACCCGGGCGGTCGGTGTAGCGCAGGAAGGCCATGTGGTCGGCGAGCGCCAGGTCGACGTCGTACTCGCCGACCGCGACGATCTTCTGCTGGTTCTTGGGACCGGCCAGCGTGCCGGAGATCGAGACCTCGTCACCGCCGGAGAGGGTGCCGCGCACGGTCACCACATTGCGGTGCTCCGAGGACTCCGAGCTGGTGGTGAGGCGGACCTCGACGCCGCGCTCCTGCGCGAACAGCGGGGCGTTCACATACGACACGGTCTCGTCGACGATGTCCTCGAACACGCCCTTGAGCGCGGAGAGTTCGAGCACCTTGACGTCGTGCTGGGTGATCTCGCCGTACACCTCGACGTCCAGCCGGACCGCGACCTCGCCCGCGAGCGCGGTGAAGATCCGCCCCAGCTTCTCGGCCAGCGGCAGCCCGGGCCGTACGTCCTCGGCGATGACGCCGCCCTGCACATTCACCGCGTCCGGGACCAGCTCGCCCGCGAGGGCCAGGCGCACCGAGCGGGCGACCGCGATGCCCGCCTTCTCCTGGGCCTCGCCGGTGGAGGCGCCCAGGTGCGGGGTGACCACCACGTTGTCGAACTCGAAGAGCGGGGAGTCCGTGCACGGCTCCTTGGAGAACACGTCCAGGCCGGCCGCCGCGACCCGGCCCTCCTTGAGGGCCGCCGCCAGCGCCTCCTCGTCGACGATCCCGCCACGCGCGGCGTTGACGATGCGGACCTCGGGCTTGACCTTGTGCAGCGCCTCGTCGCCGATCAGGCCGACGGTCTCGGGGGTCTTGGGGAGGTGGACCGTGATGAAGTCGGAGACCTCGAGCAGCTCGTCCAGCGACAGCAGCTTGACGCCCATCTGGGCGGCGCGCGCGGGCTGGATGTAGGGGTCGTACGCGACGATCTTCATGCCGAACGCGGACATCCGCTGGGCGACCAGCACGCCGATACGGCCGAGGCCGACGACGCCGAGGGTCTTCTCGCTCAGCTCCACGCCCGTGTACTTGCTGCGCTTCCACTCGCCGTTCTTCAGCGCCGCGTTCGCCTGCGGGATGTTGCGGGCCGTGGCGACCAGCAGACCGCAGGCCAGCTCGGCCGCGGTGACGATGTTGGACGTCGGGGCGTTGACGACCATGACGCCGGCCTTGGTGGCGGCGGGCACGTCCACATTGTCGAGGCCGACCCCCGCGCGGGCGACGACCTTGAGGTTCTTGGCCGCGGCGATGGCCTCGGCGTCGACCTTGGTGGCGCTGCGCACGAGGATGGCGTCCACGTCGGCGATGGCGGGCAGCAGCTCGGCCCGGTCCGCGCCGTTGCAGCTGCGGATCTCGAAGTCCGGACCCAGGGCCTCCACCGTGGCGGGCGAGAGCTCTTCGGCGATGAGTACGACGGGTTTACCCGTGGAAGCAGTGCTCACGTGGTCTTCAGTCCTCACTAGTCCTATGCGGACGGCCGTCCCGACGGCCGCAGGCGTGAAGGGGGGCAGCCGCGTGAAAGACGCACGACGCTGTGAGCCCTGACGCGCTTATTCCCTGCAGTGTAGTGGCGTCCGGGAGGCGTTTTGCGCCATAGCGGCGGGATCACCCGCACGTGGTCTTGCATGATGGACAAGTCGCGGACCGGGCCCCCCGAGGTGCGGGCTCGGGGGGCCGGTCCCAGAGGGCTTACGCCTCGTCGTCGACCCAGCTCATCAGCTTGCGCAGCTCCTTGCCGGTGGTCTCCAGCAGGTGGTCGCCGTCGGCCTTCTTGTACTCGTTGTACTTCGGCAGACCCGCGTGGTACTCGGCCATCCAGTTCTTGGCGAAGCTGCCGTCCTGGATCTCGGCGAGAACCTTCTTCATCTCGGCCTTGGTCTGGTCGTTGATGATCCGCGGGCCGGTGACGTAGTCGCCCCACTCGGCGGTCTCGGAGATCGACCAGCGCATCTTCTCCAGGCCGCCCTCGTACATGAGGTCCACGATCAGCTTCAGCTCGTGGAGGCACTCGAAGTACGCGATCTCCGGCTGGTAGCCGGCCTCGACCAGGGTCTCGAACCCGGCCTTGACCAGCGCGGAGGTGCCACCGCACAGCACCGCCTGCTCGCCGAAGAGGTCGGTCTCGGTCTCCTCGGTGAAGGTGGTCTTGATGACGCCGGCGCGGGTGCCGCCGATGCCCTTGGCGTACGACAGGGCGAGCGCGAAGCCGTTACCGGTGGCGTCCTGCTCGACGGCCGCGATACACGGCACGCCGCGGCCCTCCTCGTACTGGCGGCGGACCAGGTGGCCCGGGCCCTTGGGGGCGACCATGCAGACGTCCACACCGGCCGGGGGCTGGATGAAGCCGAAGCGGATGTTGAAGCCGTGGCCGAAGAACAGCGCGTCGCCGTCCTTCAGGTTGGCCTTCACCGACTCCTCGTAGACCTGGGCCTGGATCGGGTCCGGGACCAGGATCATGATCACGTCGGCCTCGGCGGCCGCCTCGGCCGGGGTGACCACGCGCAGACCCTGCTCCTCGGCCTTGGCCTTGGACTTCGAGCCCTCGTGCAGGCCGACCCGGACGTCGACGCCCGAGTCGCGCAGCGACAGCGCGTGGGCGTGGCCCTGGCTGCCGTAGCCGAGGACCGCGACCTTGCGGCCCTGGATGATGGACAGGTCGGCGTCGTCGTCGTAGAACAGCTCGGCCACTTCGGGATTCTCCTAGCGTTTTCGGGTTGTGCGTCCCACCGTATGACGGGCGGGCGGGTGAAGGTTTCGGGGTCTCGCCATACGGGCCCCGGATGCCCCGGATCGGCCATGATCGGCCGCCCCGGTGCCCGGTGCCGCTGGTCAGGCGGTCCGGTCGAGCGCGCGCAGGCTCCGGTCGGTGATGGAGCGGGCGCCACGCCCTATGGCGATGGTGCCGGACTGGACCAGCTCCTTGATGCCGTACGGTTCCAGCATCTTGAGCATGGCCTCGAGCTTGTCGCTGCTTCCGGTGGCCTCGATGGTCACGGCCTCCGGGGAGACATCCACGGTCTTGGCGCGGAACAGCTGGACGATCTCGACGATCTGGGAGCGGGTCTCGTTGTCGGCGCGCACCTTCACCAGGACCAGTTCCCGCTGGATCGCGTGGCCGCCTTCCAGCTCGACGATCTTCAGGACGTTGACCAGCTTGTTGAGCTGCTTGGTGACCTGCTCCAGCGGGAGCTCGTCGACATTGACCACGATGGTGATCCGGGAGATGTCGGGGTGCTCGGTGACGCCGACCGCGAGCGAGTCGATGTTGAAGCCGCGGCGGGAGAACAGCGCGGCGATCCGGGCCAGGATGCCGGGGGTGTTCTCCACCAGGACGGAGAGCGTGTGCTTGGTGGACATGGGCTGAAGTCTCTCTTCTCTCTCGGTCCCGGCCTCAGTCGTCTTCGCTGTCGCCGAAGTCCGGGCGGACGCCGCGGGCCGCCTGGATCTCGTCGTTGGAGGTGCCGGCCGCGACCATCGGCCAGACCATGGCGTCCTCGTGGACGATGAAGTCCACGACCACCGGCCGGTCGTTGATCGAGTTGGCCTTCTCGATGACGGCGTCGAGGTCGGACGGGTCCTCGCAGCGGATGCCGATGCAGCCCATGGCCTCGGCGAGCTTGACGAAGTCGGGGACGCGGGTGCCGGAGCTGGTCTGGGCGGGGGCGTCCGGGCCCGAGTGCAGCACGGTGTTGGAGTAGCGCTGGTTGTAGAACAGCGTCTGCCACTGGCGGACCATGCCCAGCGCGCCGTTGTTGATGATCGCGACCTTGACCGGGATGTTGTTCAGCGCGCAGGTGGCCAGCTCCTGGTTGGTCATCTGGAAGCAGCCGTCACCGTCGATCGCCCAGACCGTACGGTCCGCGGCGCCGGCCTTGGCGCCCATCGCGGCCGGGACGGCGTAGCCCATGGTCCCGGCGCCGCCGGAGTTCAGCCAGGTCGCCGGCTTCTCGTAGTCGATGAAGTGGGCGGCCCACATCTGGTGCTGGCCGACGCCCGCGGCGAAGATCGTGTCCTCCGGGGCCAGCTGGCCGATCCGCTGGATGACCTGCTGCGGGGACAGGCTGCCGTCCGCGGGCTGCTCGTACCCCAGCGGGTAGGTCTCCCGCCAGCGGTTCAGGTCCTCCCACCAGCCGGAGTAGTCGCCGGTGTGGCCCGCGTCGTGCTCGGCCTGGACGGCGACGACCAGGTCCGCGATGACCTCGCGGGCGTCGCCGACGATCGGCACGTCCGCGGCGCGGTTCTTGCCGATCTCGGCCGGGTCGATATCGGCATGGACCACCTTGGCGTTGGGGGCGAAGGTGTCGAGCTTGCCGGTGACGCGGTCGTCGAAGCGCGCACCGAGGGCGACGATCAGATCGGCCTTCTGCAGGGCGGTGACGGCGGCGACGGTGCCGTGCATACCCGGCATGCCCAGGTGCTGGCGGTGGGTGTCGGGGAAGGCACCCAGCGCCATGAGGGTGGTGGTGACGGGCGCGCCGGTCAGCTCGGCCAGCACCTTCAGCTCGGCGGTGGCGCGGGCCTTGATGACGCCGCCGCCCACGTACAGCACCGGGCGCTCGGCCTGGGTGATCAGACGGGCGGCCTCGCGGATCTGCTTCGCGTGCGGCTTGGTGACCGGGCGGTAGCCGGGCAGATCGGTCTGCGGTGGCCAGGAGAAGGTGGTCTGCGCCTGCAGCAGGTCCTTGGGGATGTCGACCAGGACCGGGCCGGGGCGGCCGGTGGAGGCGATGTGGAACGCCTCGGCGATCGCCCGGGGGATGTCCTCGGCCCTGGTGACCAGGAAGTTGTGCTTGGTGATCGGCATGGTGATGCCGCAGATGTCCGCCTCCTGGAAGGCGTCCGTACCGATGGCCTTGGAGGCCACCTGGCCGGTGATCGCGACGATGGGGACCGAGTCCATATGCGCGTCGGCGATCGGGGTGACCAGGTTGGTGGCGCCGGGACCCGAGGTGGCCATGCAGACGCCGACCTTGCCGGTGGCCTGGGCGTAGCCGGTGGCGGCGTGGCCCGCGCCCTGCTCATGGCGGACGAGCACGTGGCGGACCTTGGTGGAGTCCATCATCGGGTCGTAGGCGGGGAGGATCGTGCCGCCGGGGATGCCGAAGACGGTGTCGACACCGACCTCTTCGAGCGAGCGGATAAGGGACTGCGCGCCCGTGACGTGCTCGACGGGGGCGGGATGGGAACCGCCGTTTCGGGGCCGCGGCTGGGGATGGTGGGCCCCGGTGGCCTGCTCGGTCATCGGCATTCTCTTCTCGGATGAGGGTCTGTGCGGGGAGTGGGAGAGCGGTACGACATGTGCCAGTGCAACAAAAAACCCCTCGTGCCGTAAGGCAAGCGAGGGGAGCGCGCCGGAGAGGTCCGCAGGGCTTAGGAGGTGGCCCTGCTCAGCCGACGCGCTTTCCAAGTACGAGAATTCGGGTGCGCATGGCTCCGACCCTCCCCCCGGCGCGTATCAGGTGTCAAGTGGGTGGGACGGGCGTCTCATTATTTGAGCGGGACGGCGGATGAGTGTGGGACTCCGCCCGCCGCGGCCCGTGCCCCGCGCCATGCCCGGCGCCGTGTCCCGCCGGGTGCGCCGCGCCGTGTGCGGAGATATGACCGAGGTGCCGGGTCGGCAGCGGGCCCCCCACCAGTACGGGGCTTTCCGCCAGCACGGGGCTCTCCGAGCGCGTCACGGGGTACGAGCCGCGGTTGAGCGCGCGGCGCAGCCGGTGCTCGTCGAGCGGCCCGGAGAAGGCCGTCCCCTGGGCGTGGGTGCACCCCATGGCCCGCAGGGCGACGATCTGCTCGGGCAGATCGACCCCCTCCGCGAGGGACTGCATGCCCAGGTCGCCGGCGATCCGCAGCATCCCCGAGGTGATCTTGTGCAGCCGGGAGGACTCGACGACGCCCTCGACCAGCCCCCGGTCCAGTTTGAGCATGTCGATGGGGAGCCTGCGCAGCGCCCGGATCGCGGCATATCCGCTGCCGAAGCCGTCGAGGGCGATACGGACGCCCAGCCGCCGTAGCGCGCTCAGCCGGTGCTCCAGCTCGTCGAGCGGCACCCTCGGATCGCTGTCGGTCAGCTCCAGGATCAGCGCGCCGGAGGGCAGGCCATGGCGGGCCAGCAGGGTCTCGACGCTCTTCGGCGGCATGGACTTGTCCACCAGGCGGCTCGAGGGAAGCCGTACGCACACCGGGACCGGGAATCCGTCGCGGCGGCGCTCCGCGGCCTGCTCGACGGCCGCCTCCAGCGTCCAGCGGGCCAGCTCGGCGGTCCGGGCCGCGTCCTCGCCGCCGCCCCGGCCCCCGTCGCGCGCACTGTCGCGTCCGCTGTCCCGACCACTGTCGGCGACCCGCAGGAACTCGGCCGGGGTGAACAGGATGCCCTGCGCCGAACGCCAGCGGGGCTGGGCGGCGACGGCGGTGATCCGGCCGCCGCCGAGCTCGACGACGGGCTGGTGCAGCAGGACGAACTCGCCGTCGTGCAGGGCGGTGCGCAGCCTGGTGGCGAACTCGGCGCGGCGCGTCACATCGGCCTGCATCTGCGGCGCGTACAGCTCGACCCGGTTCTTGCCCGCGGCCTTGGCGCGGTACATCGCCAGGTCGGCGTTGCGCATCAGCTCTCCGGGGCCGATGCCGGGCTCGGCGAAGGCGACGCCGATGCTGGCGGCCACCCGGACCTCGGTGCCGCCCACGACCTGGTAGGGCTGGGAGAGCCGGGCGCGCAGCCGGTCGGCGATCTCCAGGATGCGGCATTCGCGGGCGGCGGGATCCCGGTCGCCGTCGCCGAGGATCAGCGCGGCGAACTCGTCGCCGCCGAGCCGGGCCGCGCAGTCGCCGGACCCGGAGCGCACGGACTCCTGGAGCCGGCGGGCCGCCTGGACCAGCAGTTCGTCGCCCGCCTGGTGGCCGACGGTGTCATTGACGGCCTTGAAGCCGTCGAGGTCGATGAAGAGCACGGCGGTGCCCGCGTCGGTGCGCCGCCGCCCGGCCAGCGCATGGCGGACCTGCTTGGTGAACAGGGAGCGGTTGGGCAGGTCGGTGAGCGGGTCGTGCTCGGCGCTGTGCTGGAGCTGGGCCTGCAAACGGACCCGCTCGGTGACGTCCCGGCTGTTGAAGATGAGGCCGCCGTGGTGGCGGTTGATCGTCGACTCCACATTGAGCCAGTCGCCGGAGCCGGAGCGGAAGCGGCACTCGATGCGCGTAGTGGGCTCCTCCCCCGGCGAGGCGGCCAGAAAGCGGCGGACCTCGTGGACGACCGAGCCCAGGTCCTCGGGGTGGATGAGGGAGGCCAGCTCGGAGCCGACCAGCTCGTCCGCGTCGCGGCCGTAGACCCCGGAGGCGGCCGGGCTGACGTAGCGCAGGATGCCGGTGGGCGCAGCGATCATGATGACGTCGCTGGAGCTCTGCACCAGGGAGCGGAAGTGGTTCTCCTTCTCCGCGAGCTCCTGGGTGAGCGTGATGTTGTCCAGCAGCATGATGGCCTGGCGGACGACGAGGGCGAGCACGACCGCGCAGGCGGTGAAGAGCATCACCCCGTCGATCGGTCGGCCGTCCATCACGTTGTAGAGGATCCCCAGGGTGCAGACAGCGGCGGCCAAATACGGCGCGAGGGCGGCGAGCGAGCCCGCGCTTGCGCGGCTCGGCTGCGCCGGGCGACGGATCGCGGCGGCGGGCGGGGCCTGAGCGGCCTCGCGCCGGGCCACCCAGGGGGCGTACGCGAGCAGTATGGAGCCCGCGAACCACCCGGCGTCAAGGATCTGTCCGGAGCGGTAGTGCTCGCGCAGCAGCGGCGAGGTGAACAGCGCATCGCACAGCACGGTCAGCGCGAAGGCGGCGATCGCGGTGTTGATCGCGGAGCGGTTGGCCGAGGAGCGCCGGAAGTGCACCGCGACGACCATGCTGATCAGCACGATGTCCAGCAGCGGATACGCCAGCGAGAAGGCCCTGCGCGCGACGGGCTCGCCGCCCCCGCCGAACTGGGCGACGTGCGCGAGCGCCAGGCTCCAGGACAGGGTCAGCAGCGAACCGGCGATCAGCCAGGCGTCCAGGGCCAGACAGATCCACCCGGCGCGGGTCACCGGACGCTTGGCGAGCACCAGCATGCCGACGATGGCGGGCGGGGCGAAGAGCAGGAAACAGAAGTCGGCGGCCGAGGGGCTGGGCACGGGACGGCCGAGCACCACCTCGTACCAGCCCCATACGCCGTTGCCCAGGGCGGCCATGAAGGAGGACGCCGCGAACAGCAGCCAGGCGGGGCGCAGCCGCCCGGAGCGCGCGCGCCCGTACCACAGGCAGGACACGGCGGCGGCCAGGGCGGCGGCGCTCAGGCCGAAGTCACCCATGAACAGGGCCAGTTCGGGGGAGCCCCAGCCGAGCGCCGCACCCGCCGCGTACGCGCCGCACACAAGGGCGAGCAGGACCTGGGGCAGCAGACCCGCCCCGCCGCCGGACACCGACGGCCGGGCGAGCACCGCTCCGGTGGCGCTCACCGGACGGCCTTCGAATGCCGCGCGGAAACGCGGGAAGCTAGCAATCGACGCCTGAGTCGCGTCGGGTCGTCGGTCCATCGGCCATACATCGCCCGTCGCCCCCCTCGAGTTCCGGTCCATCGCTGACGCCGTCAGGTCAGTGGCGCAGCCCCCGCTCGGGACGATACACCAGACTGGTCACTCAGGGACATAGGCCATCTACACACCGTAACCGACAACGGCGTTGTTTATACGGAGTGCAGTCATACCGTGTCTGTATGTGGTGCCACGGGCATTTCATCCGGTCGTTGTGACGATATGACTGAGCGGTTCACCGGCCGCGAATCGGCGCAGCTGGTCGCGCAGCAGCCGCTTCGCGCGGGGCAGGAAGGCCGACGACGGACCGCCCACGTGCGGGGTGATGAGTACTCCTGGAGCGTGCCACAGCGGATGCCCGGCGGGCAGCGGTTCGGGGTCGGTCACATCCAGCGCGGCCCGCAGCCGGCCCGTCTCCAACTCCGCGAGCAGCGCCTCGGTGTCGACCACCGGACCGCGCGCGACGTTCACCAGCAGCGCGCCGTCCTTCATCCGGGCCAGGAAGTCTGCCCCGGCCAGGCCGCGAGTGGCAGGGGTGAGCGGCGTGACGAGCACCACCACATCGGCTTCCGGAAGCAGTCGGGACAAATCGTCGATCGGGTGCACCGGACCGCGCTCGGTCGTGCGCGGGGAGCGCGCGACGCGTAGCACCCGCTCGCACTCAAAGGGCACAAGCCGGTCCTCGATCGCGCTGCCGATGGATCCGTAGCCCACGATCAGCACGGACTTGTCCGCGAGCGCGGGACGGAAGCCCTGCTTCCACTGCCCGGCGTCCTGGGCGCGCACAAAGCCGGGGATGCCGCGCAGCGAGGCGAGGATCAGGGTCAGGGCCAGCTCGGCGGTGCTCGCGTCGTGCACCCCGCGCGCGTTGCACAGCCGTACGCCGGGGGGCAGCTCCGCGATCGCGGGCTGCACATGGTCTATGCCGGCGGTGAGGGTCTGCACGACGCTCAGGTTCTTCATGGCCGGCAGCGGCCGCACGCCCTCCTTGTTCTTCATGTACGGCAGGCAATAGAACGCGCAGCGGGCGGGGTCGGTGGGGTAGTCGGACTCGCCGTCCCACTGGGCGTATTCCAACCCGTCGGGGAGTCCGTCGATCTCGTCCGCGGGGAAGGGCAGCCACGCGAGGGGGCGCGAGGCGGCGGACAGCGGGTCGGACAGCGGGCTGTCGAGGTGCGGCTTGTCGGGGTTGTCGCTGTGATCTGCGCTCATGCCTGGAGGCTATTGGATCAGGGGACGCACTCAGACGTTAGTTTGGTGCGGGAAACGGGAGGGGTCAGGCCAGGTGGAGCGCAGGAGAATCGGAGCGGGGGCGCTCGAGGTGGGCGCGATAGGCCTCGGGTGCATGCCCATGAGCTGGGCGTACACCGCTTCGCAGCGTAACGGCGAGGACTCGGTGCGCGCCGTGCACGCCGCGCTCGACGCGGGCGCGAGCCTGCTGGACACCGCCGACATGTACGGGCCGTTCACCAACGAGCGGCTGGTGGGACGAGTGCTCAAGGAGCGGCGCAGGGACGCCTTCGTGTCCACCAAGTGCGGGCTGTTGGTGGGCGAGACACACATCGTGGCCAACGGCCGCCCCGGCTATGTGAAGCGGGCCTGCGACGCCTCGCTGCGCCGGCTGCAGACCGACGTCATCGACCTCTACCAGCTGCACCGGACCGACCCGGAGGTGCCGATAGAGGAGACCTGGGGCGCGATGGCGGAGCTGGTCGCGGCGGGGAAGGTACGGGCGCTGGGGCTGTGCGCGCTGGGCGCGCGGGCGCAGCGGCGGGCCGGGGCCGGGATGCACGACGCCACAGTGCGCCAGCTGGAGCGGGTGCAGCAGGTCTTTCCGATCAGCTGCGTGCAGGCGGAGCTGTCGGTGTGGTCGCCAGAGGCGCTGGAGGCGCTGGTGCCGTGGTGCGCCTCGCACGGGGTCGGGTTCCTGGCCGCGATGCCGCTGGGGAACGGCTTCCTGAGCGGGACGCTGACGCCGGGGCAGGGTTTCGAGCCGGACGACGTACGGGCCAGACATCCGCGCTTCACGGCGGAGATGATGGCGGCGAACCAGCCGATCGTGGCCGGGCTGCGCCGGGTGGCGCGGCGGCACGGGGACTCGGTCACGGCGGCGCAGGTCGCGCTGGCGTGGCTGCTGGGGCAGGGGCGGCATGTGGTGCCGGTGCCGGGCACCAAGCGGGAGCGGTGGGCGGCGGAGAACTGCGCGGCGGCCGAACTGCGGCTGACGGACGATGACTTCGCGGAGATAGCGGCGCTGCCCCCGGCGCAGGGGTCGTGGGACTAGGGCCTGTCGTCAAAGGGGGCGTCCGGCCGCGAGCGGCGTCTGGCGCAGGGGGCACCTCCCAGCGGTAGCTGGGGGAGGATCGCAAGGCGGAGCATCGTCCTCGTACTGGGCGTACTCGGGCGGTGCGACAACGCAGCGAGGCGCCGTGCCAGGCGTCGGGAGCAGGGCGCCCCCTTTGACGACAGGCCCTAGCGGTGGTGTGCGGGAACCGGCGGCGGGGCTGCGGTGTATAAGAATCAGTGCCGTGCCGAGGCACATGTGCCCACGGAGAGGAACCGAAGGTGCGACGTCCTGGTGTGACCCCTGTGCTCGCCTCCGCTGCCGCGTTGCTGCTCGCGGCGGGCTGCTCGTCCGGTGATGGCGGGGAGGGCCCCGTCTTCGGGGGCCGCACAAGCGCGTCCGGCCCCTCGAAATCCGGGTCCGGCGGCGACTCCCCGCCCTCGGGGCAGCCTTCCTCGTCCCCCTCTTCCGCACCGGCCGCCCCCAGCAAGGGCACGGCGAAGGTGGTCCGCACGCTCACCACCAAGCTGGACTCACCGTGGGGGCTGGCCCCGCTGCCCGATGGAAATCTGCTGGTCGCCTCGCGCGACACGGGCAAGATCTTCAAGGTCGACGGGTCCAGCGGGCAGAAGACGGAGGTGGGCTCGGTCCCGGGCGTCCGCCCCGGCGGCGAGGGAGGGCTGCTCGGCCTGGCGGTCTCCCCCGACTACGGGGCGAATCCGATGGTGTACGCGTACTTCACCACCTCGTCGGACAACCGCATCGCCCGCATGTCCTACGACGACAAGCGCCCCGCCGGCGCCCAGCTCGGCGCTCCGGACACGATCCTCAAGGGCATCCCCAAGGGCGCGATTCACAACGGCGGCCGGATCGCCTTCGGCCCCGACAAGATGCTCTATGCGGGCACGGGCGAGAGCGGCGACCGCGGGCTCGCCCAGGACCAGGACTCGCTCGGGGGCAAGATTCTGCGGATGACCCCGGAGGGCGAGCCGGCCCATGGCAATCCCCAGGCCGACTCGGTGGTGTATTCCTACGGCCACCGCAATGTGCAGGGCCTGGCCTGGGACGTGGACAAGCGGCTGTGGGCCTCCGAGTTCGGGCAGGACACCTGGGACGAGCTCAATCTGATCCAGCCCGGCAAGAACTACGGCTGGCCCGAGACCGAGGGCAAGGCCGGCAAGGAGGGGTTCGTCGATCCGGTCGAGCAGTGGAAGCCGAAGGACGCCTCGCCCAGCGGTATCGCATACGCCAAGGGCTCGATCTGGATGGCGGGGTTGCGCGGGGAGCGGCTGTGGCGCATCCCCCTGGACGGCACCCGGCCCGCGGGGAAGCCACAGTCGTTCTTGGACGGGAAGTACGGGCGGCTGCGGTCGGTGGTGGCGACGGACGACGGCGGGCTGTGGGTGACGACGAGCAATACGGACGGGCGCGGGAAACCGGGGAAGGAGGACGACCGGATTCTGAAGCTGGAGATCTCCTGACGGGATGATCCGTGACAGGAAGGTCCGCTGGGTGGAAGGTCACACAACGGGCCCGGGGGGATCAGCGGGGCAGCGCTTAGACTGGCGGGAGTCGTTTGCCCCTGGGGGTCGCCGTGTTCAACATCATCGAGGAACTGTTCTCGCCGGGCCGTAGGAACACCGAAGAAGAGCGCAACCGGCTCGAGTTGACCGTGGACGACGTGGGCAACGGCGACAACCCGTGGAAGGGGCCGATCGACCTGGAGTCCGGCCAGGTGGTCATCCGTCCCCGCCAGGGCTGAGCCCGGTCGAAGCTCAGCCGCCACGCCCACGGCGCGCGCCCTCGGGAGCGGGTCGGCGCCCTTCGGCTCAGCGTGCGGCCGCCTCGTCCGCCAGACCGTCCACCAGCCTCAACCGGTGTGCCACCGCCGCCGCCTCGCCACGGCCCGAGACCTCCAGCTTGGCCAGGATGTTGGAGACATGCACGCTGGCCGTCTTCGGCGAGATGAACAGCTCCTCGGCGATCTGGCGGTTGCTGCGTCCCAGGGCCACCAGCCGCAGCACATCGCGCTCGCGAGGGGTGAGCCCAAGGGCCTCGGCTGGGTCGGTGGGCTCGGCGGCGGGGTCCGGCCGGCTGGTCGCGGTCGCGGGGAGGGCGGCGAGCGGGGCGGATATGGAGCCGGAACTGGGGCCGGCGCCGGATCTGGAACCGGAGCCGGGGTTGGGACCGGAGCCAGAGTTGGAACCGGGTCCTGGGTTGGAACCGGGGCCGGGGGGCAGCGGGAGCCGGGCGCGGCGGGCCAGCAGCTCGATCCCCTCACGCAGCGGGCGCGCCTCCAGTCGGGCCGCCGCGATGTGCGCCGCCGCCAGCGGCTCGGCGACCCGCTCGCGGGCCGCGCCTGAGCTCAGCAGCGCCTCCGCCCAGCGGAAGCGGGCCCGGGCCAGCGGGTGCGGGCGGTCCAGCCGCTGGAAGGCGGTCACGGCGTCCGCCCAGCGGTCGGCGTCGTCGTGGCCCTCGGCGCGCGCCAGTTCGGCGTTCAGCAGCAGGCCGTAGGCCCGCCACACCGGCACCGGCTGCGCCACCCGCTTGGCGGCCGCCCGGATCCGGGCCAGCGCCTCGGCCCGGCCGGGCTCGGCGGCGGGCAGCCCGCGGGCGTCCGCCTCGGCCGCGGCGGCGGCCGCCAGCAGCGGCCAGGTGTAGCGCTGCATACCGATGCGGAGGCTGTCCCCCAAGGTCTGGTCGAGAAGCCGGCGGACCTCCAGGATCCGGCCGCGGGCCGCCGCGAGTTGGAGGAAGAGGTGGGTCAGCGGAATGGAGAACTGCGGCTCGGGGATGAGGTCCTCCTGCTGCTCCCGGGCCACCGCCAGCTCGCGCTCCGCGGTGTCCCAGTCGCCCCGGGCCAGCGCCAGCCGGGCGAAGCGGTTCAGCGCGATACGGCACGTCTTGTTGCCGATCGCCAGGCGCCGGGTGGTGACCGCGGCCTCCTCCGCCTCGGCCCAGCGGCCCAGCGACAGCAGCGACTCGGCCATGTTCCCGAACACCCACGCCAGGGAGTCCGGCAGCCCGAAGCGGTCCAGTATCCGCACGCCCTTCTCGGCGACCTCGACCGCCTCGGCCGACCGGCCGAGCCCTTCGAGCCCGGAGGTCAGATTGACGAAGCAGCGCCCCACGATGCTCACATCGCCCATCTCGATGGCGGCCTCACAGACCTCCCGCATCTCGGCGAGGCCGCCCTCGATGTCCCCGGACTCGGCCTTGAAGTAGCCCAGCGTCAGCCGGGCGTGGAGCTCGGTGCTCCGGGCGCCGACCAGCCGGGCCAGCTCCACGGCCCGCTCGGCCACCGCGAAGCCGTCCGGCCCGTGCTTGCGGACCATGCTCCAGCCCGCCGCCTGCGCCAGCACGTCGGCGTGCACGGCGGACGGCGGCAGTCCGCGCACCAGCTCCTCGGCCCGGCCGAGCTCGGCCCAGCCGTCGCCGCGCCCCAAAGACCCCACCAGTTTGGACTTCTGGGTCCAGAACCACGCGGCCCGCAGCGGGTCCTGGCTCTCGTCCAGCTTGCGCAGCGCCCGGTTGGTGACGGTCAGCGCCCGCTCCCGCTGCCCGGACCTGTGCGCCGCCACCACGAGCGCGGCCAGCAGATCCAGATGGTGCAGCGCCTCGTCCTCGCAGCTGCACGCCGGGTACGCCTCGGCGTAGTCGAGGGGGCGCTGCGTCTGGCGGATCTCGTCGGAGACGTCCTCCCACAGCTCCATGGCGCGCTCCAGCAGCCGCAGCTGCTCGGCGTGTGCGTACCGCCGGCGGGCCTCGACGGAGGCCCGCAGCACGGCGGGCAGGGCCTTGGCCGGGTCATGGGCGTGGTACCAGTAGCTGGCCAGCCGGGCGGCACGCTCATCGGCCCGTACCAGCGCGGGCTCGGCCTCCAGCGCCTCCGCGTAACGCCGGTTGATCCGGGAGCGCTCGCCGGGCAGCAGATCGTCGGCCACCGCCTCGCGGACGAGGGCGTGGCGGAAGCCGTAGCCGCTGTCGTCACCCGAGGGCCGCAGGATATTGGCGCCGACGGCGGCGCGCAGCGCGTCGATGAGGTCGTCCTCGCCGAGCCGGACGGCCGCGCGCAGCAGTTCGTACTCGACGGTGGAGCCGCCCTCGGCGAGGATGCGCACCACCTGCTGGGCCTCCTCGGGCAGCGCCTCGACCCGCACCAGCAGCAGATCGCGCAGCGATTCGCTGAGCCCCGTGGCGCAGCCCTCGCTGATGCTGCGGGCGATCTCCTCGACGAAGAAGGCGTTTCCGTCGCTGCGCTCGAAGATGCGGTCGACCAGCGCCCGGTCGGGCCGGGCGCCGTAGATCCCGGCTATCTGGGCGCGGACTTCGGAGCGGTTGAAACGGGGCAGCTCGATACGGCGCACCGCCCGCATCCGGTCGATCTCGGCGAGGAAGGGGCGCAGCGGATGGCGGCGGTGGATGTCATCGGAGCGGTAGGTGGCGACGACCAGCAGCCGGGCGCTGATCAGGGAGCGGAAGAGATAGCCGAGCAGTTCGCGGGTGGAGCGGTCGGCCCAGTGCAGGTCCTCGATCACGACGACCAGCGTCCGGTCGGCGGCCAGCCGCTCCAGCAGCCGGACGGTGAGCTCGAAGAGCCGGGCGCGGCTGTCCTCCTCGCGCGATTCGCGGGCCGTCTCGCCCAGTTCGGGCAGCAGCCGGGCCAGCTCGCCCTCCTGCCCGGCGACGGCCCGGTCCAGTTCGTCCCCCAGCTTGCGGCGCAGCGAGCGCAGCACGGTGGACACGGGGGCGAACGGCAGGCCGTCCACGCCGATTTCCACACATCCGCCGACCGCGGCCGTGGCCCCGGCGGCTGTGGCCGCGATCAGGAACTCGTCCACGAGCCGGCTCTTGCCGACCCCCGCCTCCCCTCCGACGAGCAACACCTGCGGCTCGCCCGCGGCGGCGCGGGCGAGCGCGTCGGTGAGGGTGGACAGTTCCTCGGCGCGGCCGACGAACACCGGGCTGACTGAGGTGTGGTGCACGCCGTCGAGGATCGCATAGGGGTCCGACAGCGGGGTAAG
This sequence comes from Streptomyces sp. NPDC059679, assembly GCF_042734105.1. Lineage (NCBI taxonomy): Bacteria > Bacillati > Actinomycetota > Actinomycetes > Kitasatosporales > Streptomycetaceae > Streptomyces > Streptomyces sp. NPDC059679. The sequence goes on from NZ_JBHWES010000087.1 coordinate 44,791, forward strand.
GGTTTGAGCTGCGCCTTGCGCCACAGTCGCGGCCGCGACTGTGGCGCCCATGGCAGTGGCGGCCACGACGTGAGCGAAATCACGAACCCCCGCGATATCACGAACCCCCACAGCGCGCGGGACCCCTGCCGTACGCGGCACCTCCGCGGTGCGCGGCACCCCCGCCGTACGCGGTACGGGCAGCACGGCGCGCGGCCCGGCCGTCAGGCCACGGTGCCGTACGCCCGCGGCGTACGGCGGCCGCCGTCCTGCCGGTCCACGGTCCTCACCCGCCTCCCGGGTTCATCGGCGGCGGACCGGCCCCTGCCCTCGCGCCGGGCCTGGCGGGCCAGCCGGTACGCGGCGGCCTCGCGCAGCGCCTCTGCCTCGCGGACCTTGAACAGCTCGTGGTGGAACATCGTGTTCTCCTCAATGACGTCTGTGACGTCGGTGACGTAGCTGACCTCGGTGACGGATTCCCGTATGTGACGGGGTCTTCAGCACCCCTCCACCTTCGTCCGCAAGGGGGGTCCACCGCATCGGGAGAGTGCCCGATCTTCGCCCGTGCCGGGGCCTTAGTACTCCAGCCGGACTTCTCCATTCCTGCTGGTCAGCGGCCTGGGGGTGGGGAGTGTAGCGGGGTGGGAGCGGGTGTGGGGTGGTCTTTGCG
>NZ_JBHWES010000088.1:0-22495 GCF_042734105.1 Streptomyces sp. NPDC059679
GCGCGCCGACCCCGGAGGCCGCCCCGCCGGCACAGGCCGCCCCGCCGGCACAGGCCGCGGCTCCGGGCGCGACGCCGCAGGGCGCCACGCCGGGCGCCACTCCGCAGGCCGCGGCTCCTGCCGCGACCCCGCCCGGTGCGACCCCGCAGGCCATGCCCCCGCAGGCCGCCGACCCGGCGCCCACGCCGCCGCAGGCGTTCGGGCCGCCGGAGATCACCTCTTTCGACGCCACGCCCAGCACACCCCCCGCGGGCCTGGGCTCCGTCGGCCTGGGCGGCCCGGGCGCACCCGGCGGCCCGGGCGGACCCGGCGGGCCGTTCGGCCCCGCGCCCACGCCCACACCCGCGCCCGCCGCCAAGCGCGGCAGGCGCAAGCCGGTCATCATCGCCTCCGCCATCGCCGCGACGCTGGTCATCGCGGGCGCGGCCACCTTCGCCTACGTCGCCTCCAACGACGACAAGGACAAGAAGCGGGACTACAGCAAGATGACCCACACGCCCCCCGCCAAGTCCTCGCCCTCGGGCGGGGCGTCACCGTCCGAGGGCGACGACTCGGCCTCGCCCGAGCCGTCCTCGACGTCCCTGGGCTCCAGCGGCGATGTCCCCAACGAGTACCTGGGCGCCTGGGAAGGCGAGATCATGGAGAGCGGTTCGGCCACCGGCAAGATCCGCCGCATCATGATCAGCCAGGGCACCACCGGTTCGAAGATCATCGAGACCTTCACCGCCACCTCGGACTCCTTCTGCGCGAGCAAGGCCACGCTCAAGGAGGTGAAGAGCCTTCTGGTCATCGAGGACGAGGAGGTGAACACCAGTATCCCCTCGGACAACTGCAGCGCCGTCGGGGAACAGACCCTGAAGCTCGGCAACGACGGCCGCATCGCCTGGAACAACTCGGACGGCTCCGCCTCGGCCACGCTGAGCCCGTCGAAGCCCGTCGACAAGCCGATCCCCGACAAGTACCTGGGCACCTGGCTGGCCAAGGACGCGTTCGGGGTGTCCGGCGCCACCTTGAAGATCACCATCAAGCAGGGCGCGATCGGCACGGTGGTCACCGAGGACCTCGGGGAGAGCGAAAGGTACCAGTGCGAGTCGAAGCGGATCTTGGTCTCGGTCGACAAGGGACTGGTCCTGAGCGTCGGCGAGATCGTCGACGAGACTCCGGCGGATTCCTGTCCGGCGAGCAGCATGCTCACCTTCACCGCTGACGGATCTGACAAACTCCGGGTGCAGTACGACGATCCGGACGACTACAGCAGCGATGAGACCAAGACGCAGACGTTCACCCGCGTAAGCTGAGCGACCGTCAGTCGAACGCACGTCAGTCGATCGCCCCGTCGTCGACCGAGCGCACACGGACAGGAGCCGCACCGCAATGGAGAACCTCGGGGCCCAGGACCCGCGGTGGATAGGCGAGTACCGGCTGCTCGGCCGACTGGGCGAGGGCGGAATGGGCAGGGTCTACCTGGCCCGTTCCGCCCGTGGTCGCACGGTCGCCGTGAAGCTGGTGAAGGCCGAACTGGCCCGCCACGCCGACTTCCGCAGCCGCTTCAAGCATGAGGTCGCGGCCGCCAGACGGGTCGGCGGACAGTGGACCGCGCCCGTCCTGGACGCCGACACCGAGGCCGAGGTTCCCTGGGTGGCCACCGGCTATATCGGCGGCCCCTCCCTGCACGACGTCGTCGCCGAGCAGTTCGGGGCGCTGCCCGAGCACTCCGTACGGACCCTCGCGCACGGACTGGCCCTCGCGCTCCGCGATATCCACGGCGCCGGGCTGATCCACCGCGATCTCAAGCCCTCCAACATCCTGATCACCATCGACGGGCCGCGCGTCATCGACTTCGGCATCGCGCGGGCGCTGGAGACCATCGCCGGTGTGGGCACCAATCTGACGGTGGCGGGCGGGGTCGTCGGCTCGCCCGGCTTCATGTCGCCCGAGCAGGTGCGCGGCGAGACCGTGACGACCGCGAGCGATGTCTTCTGCCTCGGGTCGGTGCTGGCGTTCGCGGCCACCGGCCGGCAGCCGTTCGGCAATGTGACCAGCGGGGTGCACGCCCTGCTGTACCGGATAGCCCAGGAGGAGCCCGACCTCGCGGGCCTGCCGGAGGGGCTGCGCGAGCTGGTCACCGGCTGTCTGCACAAGGACCCGGCCGTCCGGCTCTCGGTCGAGGACGTGGTGGCGCGTACGGCCCCGGAGGTCGGCCCGGCCACGGCGGGCACCTGGCTGCCGGGCGAACTGCTGGCCAAACTCGGGCGGGACGCGCTCCAGTTGCTCGAGATGGAAGCAGACTCCGACGAGTCAGCGACGGACTCCGACACCGCCACCCTGCGGACCACCGGGCCGATCGGGTCCGTGGGCGCCGCTGCGCCCGGCCCGGCGACGCCCGGGACGCCGAGCGGTTACGCGACCCCCGCCACACCCGGCGCGGCCGGCTACCCCGCCTCCGGCGCCCAGCCCGGATATCCGATGGCCGGCGGAGCCGGGCAGCCCTGGCCGGGCGCCGCCCACCACCACTTCCCGGGCCCCATCTCCTCCCCGCCCGCCCGGAGCCTGCGGACCTCGCGGGGCCTGGGCTCCGCCCTGAGATGGCTGCTCGGCGCCTTCGCGCTGCTGTCCGTCGCCCATCTGGGCCTGAGCGGCACGCTGTTCAGCGCGTACGACGACTACCTGGCCGGCAGCGATGCCAAGGGGGCGATCAACGACGCCAAGAACTCCTTGGAGATCTTCGAGGTCTTCACCGGGGTGCTGGCGATCGTGCTCGTCGTGACGTTCCCGGTGTGGTTCCGGCGCGTGTACCTGAACGCCACCTTCCTCGCGCCCGGCCGCCAGCGCTACGACAGCGGTATGGCGATCGGCTCGTGGTTCATCCCGGTCGCCCAGCTGTGGATGCCCAAGCAGATGGCCAACGACATCTGGACCTCCAGCACCGCCCCGGGCACCCGGCCCGCCTCCCGCGCGGTGCTGAACTGGTGGTGGGTGCTGTACGTGACGATGTTCGTCATCGTCGCCGTCTCGACGCTGGCGGAGGCCCTGGCCCGGTCGCCCGAGGACAACCAGGTCGTCGCCGGCCTGGCCATCTTCGACGATCTGGTCACGATCCCCGCGTCCGTGCTCGCGATGGCCGTGGTGGCCCGTATCACCAAGATGCAGCAGCCCCAGCAGTGGCAGCCGGAAGGGGCGGCCTTCGGGCCTCCCGTCATGCGCTAGGAGGCCCTTCGGGCCGTGGCCCCTGAGGTGCGGCCGTGGCTCACGGGCTTGCCGTGGCTCACAGGCTCAAGGCCGCACCTCAGCGGCTCATCACAGGAACGAGTTGATCTGGATCGTCTCGTCGCGGCCCGGTCCGACGCCGATCGCCGAGATGGGCGCGCCCGACATCTCCTCCAGCGCCGATACGTACTTCTGCGCGTTCTTCGGCAGCTGGTCGAAGGACTTGGCCTGGGTGATGTCCTCCGACCACCCCGGCAGCGTCTCGTAGATCGGCTTCGCGTGGTGGAAGTCGGTCTGGCTGTACGGCAGCTCGTCGACCCGCTTGCCGTCGATCTCGTACGCGACGCACACCGGAATCTGCTCCCAGCCGGTCAGCACGTCCAGCTTGGTGAGGAAGAAGTCGGTCAGGCCGTTGACCCGGGTCGCATATCGCGCGATGACCGCGTCGAACCAGCCGCAGCGCCGGTCGCGGCCGGTCGTCACGCCCCGCTCGCCGCCGATGGTGCGCAGCTTCTCGCCGTCCTCGTCGAGCAGCTCGGTCGGGAAGGGGCCCGCGCCCACGCGCGTGGTGTAGGCCTTGAGGATCCCGATCACGCGGTTGATCTTCGTCGGGCCGACCCCGGTCCCCGTACAGGCACCGCCCGCGGTGGGGTTCGAGGAGGTGACGAAGGGATACGTGCCGTGGTCGACATCGAGCAGCGTGCCCTGGCCGCCCTCGAAGAGGACGACCTTGCCGTCGTCGATGGCGTTGTTCAGGAGCAGCGTGGTGTCCGCGACAAAGCCGCTGAGCTGGTCGGCATAGCCCAGCAGCTCCTCGACGACCTGCTCGATGGCGATGGCGCGCCGGTTGTACAGCTTGGCGAGGACCTGGTTCTTGAAGTCGAGGGCCGCCTCGACCTTCTGCCGCAGGATCGACTCGTCGAAGATGTCCTGCACCCGGATGCCGACACGGTTGATCTTGTCGGCGTACGCCGGGCCGATGCCCCGGCCGGTGGTGCCGATCTTGCGCTTTCCGAGGAAGCGTTCGGTCACCTTGTCGAGGGTGGTGTGATACGGAGTGATCAGATGCGCGTTACCGCTGATCAGCAGCTTGGACGTGTCGATGCCGCGCGCGTTCAGCCCGCTCAGCTCGGAGAGCAGGACCGCCGGGTCCACGACGACGCCGTTGCCGATGACCGGGGTGCATCCCGGGGAGAGGATTCCGGAAGGGAGGAGGTGGAGCGCGTACTTCTGGTCGCCGACGACGACCGTGTGGCCGGCGTTGTTGCCGCCCTGGTAGCGCACCACATAATCCACCGAGCCACCGAGCAGGTCGGTGGCCTTTCCCTTGCCTTCATCACCCCACTGAGCACCGAGCAGCACAAGTGCGGGCACAGGCGTACACCCCTTCCGGGCGGGGCATGTCCAACGTGCGCGGTGGCTTGTGCCACCACAAGAGCCGTCGAACCGGTGCCCCGGATAGACGAAGCCCCTGGCGCAACAGCGACAGGGGCTCTTGCACCGAGAGATTACCTGAGGAAGGACCGAGGTGTCGGCTCCAGATCCCTGGCAGGTTTCCCCGGACGCCGTCCGGGGGCACCCCCTGCTTGTGCTCATCGACCCCACCGCCCGTCGAACCGACGGGGAGTCGGTGCGGATCGCGAAAGATGTGCTGTGTGCGGGCGCGTCCGCGAAAATCTGCCTGCCGGAGGGGCCCGACGAGGTCGAGCGGGCGCTCGCCCGCCGTGGCAGCCGCCGGCCCGTCGTGGTCGGTGACCACCGGGCCCTGCTGCGCACCGTGGAGCTGCTGCACCGCAAGCGGGAGCTGGCGGACGCGGCGCTGTCGGTGGTGCCGGTGGGCGGCTCGGCCACGGTGGCCCTGGCCCGCGCCCTGGGCCTGCCGACGGACGCGGTGAGCGCGGCGCGTACGGCGCTCGACGGCACCGAGCACCGGCGTGACCTGCTGGTCGACGAGAGCGGCGGGGTGGTCCTCGGGGGCCTGCGGATCTTCGGCGGGGAGCAGCCGGGAGGCGCGGACGGGGGCGTAGACGGCGTAGACAGAGACGCGGGCGAGGGCGGGGACGGAAGCGGGACGAGCGGCGGCTCGGGCGGCGGCTCAAGCAGCGGCTCGGGCGGCGGCGCGGGCGCGTACGACGGCGGCCAGAAGCCGTGGTGGACCCCCGCGGCCCGTACCGCGCGTACCGCGCTGACGCTGCTGTCGCTGCCGGGCGGCGGCCTGGGCGGCTCCCGGCGGCGGACCCGGCCGCCCGCGCAGCGGCTGCGGGTGGAGGCGGACGGGGTGCTGCTGGCGGATCTGGACCGGCCGGTCGAGCGGGTCTCGGTGTCCACGGCAGCGGCGGGCCGCGGCGGGCTGGCCGAGGTCGTGGTGCACCCGTGCGTCGGATCCGGATCGGGCCCGGTCCGCGCGCGGGCCCGCGCGGTCACCGTCTCGGGTCCGGACTTCCGTTACCACGCGGACACCCTGACCCGCGGCCCGGTGCGCACCCGTACCTGGACGGTCCTCACCGAGGCATGGCGGCTGATGCTCCCTCCGGGGGGCTGACCGGGTGCCGACGCGGTTACGTTTCTCCGTTCTTCTGTTCTCCCACCCGCGGTATCTCCCGCGTCCCCCGCTGGCCGCTCTCCTCGTGGGCCCGCCAGCGCGCCAGCATGTCGACCAGTTCCTTCTGCATGAACTCGTAGAAGTCCGCGGACTTGTTCGCCCGTGCCCCCGCCGGGGTGTGCGGGCCGAGCGCCCGCGCGCCGTCCCGCATCGTGTTCGTCCAGCGAGCGATGACGGAGTCGCGGTGGGCCACGGCCTCGTACCAGACCTCGTTGTAGAGGCGGTAGGAGTCGCGCCGCGAGCCCGGCTCGCGCTCGCGCGTGATCAGATCCAGCTGGGAGAGATAGCGGACCGCGCCCGACACCGCGGCGGGGCTGATCCGCAGCTGCTGGGCGATCTCGGCGGCGGTGGCCTTGCCGGAGTCGGAGACGAGCAGGGCGGCGAGGACCCGCGCGCCCATCCGCTGCATCCCGGCTTCGGTCATATCCATGGCGAATCGCTCGACGAACCGCGTTACCGCCTCGTCGTCGCGCACAACGTCCGCGCCCGTGCCCGCGCCCGTACCGCCGTCCATGCCCTCGCGCGCGTTCTCCTCCTGCGCCACCTCCGTCACCGCCTCATCATCTCCCTCCGTTGCCTCTTCGATATCAGTTTATACGCTTCTCTAACTTCACAAATTTGTGAAACTAGCGTAGCTTCAAAAGCATGACAACGGCAATCTCCACCTCCGGCCTCCACAAGTCATTCGGCCGTACCCATGCGTTGGACGGCCTCGACCTGGAGGTCGAGACAGGCGAAGTCCACGGCTTCCTCGGGCCCAACGGGGCCGGGAAGTCCACCACCATCCGCGTTCTGCTCGGCCTTCTGCGCGCGGACGGCGGAGCGGTCCAGCTGCTGGGCAAGGATCCCTGGCACGACGCGGTCGAGCTGCACCGCCGCATCGCCTACGTACCCGGCGACGTCACCCTGTGGCGCAACCTCAGCGGCGGCGAGGTCATCGACCTGTACGGGCGGCTGCGCGGCGGCCTCGACCAGGACCGGCGCACCGAGCTGCTGGAGCGGTTCGAGCTCGACCCCACCAAGAAGGGACGCACCTACTCCAAAGGCAACCGGCAGAAGGTCGCGCTGGTCGCCGCCTTCGCCTCGGACGTCGACCTGCTGATCCTGGACGAGCCCACCTCCGGGCTCGACCCCCTCATGGAGGAGGTCTTCCGGGACTGTGTGATCGAGGAGCGGGAGCGGGGCCGTACGGTGCTGCTGTCGAGCCACATCCTCAGCGAGGTCGAGGCGCTCTGCGACCGGGTCAGCATCATCCGCAAGGGCCGCACCGTCGAGACCGGCTCACTCGCCGAGCTCCGCCACCTCACCCGCACCTCCGTCACCGCCGAACTGTCCGGCCCGCCCAACGGCCTTTCCGCCCTCCCCGGCATCCACGGCCTCGACGTCCAGGGCAAGCGCGTCAAGCTCCAGGTCGACACCGACAAGCTGGACGCCGTGCTGCGGCAGCTCAGCGAGTCGGGCGTGCGCAGCCTCATCTCCACCCCGCCCACCCTGGAAGAGCTCTTCCTGCGCCACTACCAGGACGACATCCGCGACGAGGCAGAGGCGGTCGCCCGATGACCGCCGTAGCCGACGCCCGCGTCGCGGCCCCCGGGCGCACCGGCTCCCGCGACCTGGCCGGCACCCGCACCCTGCTGCGGCTCGCGCTGCGCCGCGACCGGGTCATGATCCCGGTGTGGGTGCTGGTCATCGGCCTGAGCGGCAACAGCACGCTCAGCCGGCTCAAGACCACCTACGACACGGCCGCCGACCGGGCCAAGGTCGTCAGCGACATGAACGGCAACGACTCGATGCGGTCGATGCTCGGCGTCGCGTTCGGCGACTCGTACGGCGCCCTCACCGCCTGGCGCGTGGGCGTCTTCCTCGCGGCCTTCGCGGGGATCATGAGCCTGCTGCTGGTGATCAGGCACACCCGCGAGGAGGAGGAGTCGGGCCGCCAGGAGGCGCTGTCCGCCGGTATGGTCGGCCGCCGCGCCGGACTGACCTCCGCCCTGCTCACCGTGGCCATCGCCAACGCCGCCCTGACCCTGCTGATCATGGCCACCCTCGCGGGCCAGGGCGGCAAGGGCGCGCTCGCCCTGGGCCTGGGCGTCGGGCTGACCGGTATGGCCTTCGGCGGGGTGGCCGCCCTCACCGCCCAGATCACCGAGAACACGCGGCTGGCCAGGGGCCTGGCCGCCGGCGCCGTCGGCGTCGCGTACATGCTGCGGCTGATCGGCGACGCGGCCGGCGACGCGTCGGACGGCTCCAGCAATGTGCTGGTGTGGCTCTCGCCCATCGGCTGGGCGGAGTACGCCCGGCCGTTCGCGAACGAGCGGTGGTGGGCGCTGCTCCTGCTGGCCGCCTTCACCGCCGTCACCTTCGGCCTCGCCTACACCCTCGCGGGCCGCCGCGACATCGGCGCCAGCTTCCTCGCCTCCCGCCCCGGCCCGCCCGCCGCCGGAAGCTCCCTCCAGGGCGCGTACGGCCTGGCCTGGCGCCTCCAGCGCGGCACCCTGCTGGGCTGGGTGCTCGGCATCGCCCTCTCCGCGGCCGGCCTCGGCGGCGTGGCGAACGGCGCCGACGACATCGTCGGGGACAGCGAGAAGAACCGCGACATCATCGAGCGCATGGGCGGGGCGCAGAACCTCTCCGACGCCTTCCTGGCCGCCATGGTCGCCGTCCTCGGCGTGGTCCTCACGATCTACGCCGCCAGCGCGGTGCTGCGACTGCGCACCGAGGAGACCGAACAGCGCGCCGAACCGCTGCTGGCCAACGCCGTCGGCCGGCTGCGGTGGGCCGCGAGCCACCTCGTCATCGCCTACCTCGGCCCGGTCCTCGTCCTGGCCGTCGGCGGCCTCGCGATGGGCCTGGTCTACGGGGCCGCGACCGACGACCTGGGCGGCCAGCTGCCGCGCGTCCTGGGCGCCTCGCTCGCCCAGATCCCGGCGGTGTGGGTGGTCACCAGCGTGCTGGTGCTCCTGTTCGGCCTGCTGCCCTCGTACACGATTCCCGTCGGCTGGGGCGTGGTCGGCGTGGTCGTCGCCCTCGGCTGGCTCGGCCCTGCGCTCGAAGTGCCGCAGGCCGTCCTGGACCTCTCCCCCTTCGGCCATCTGCCGAATCTCCCGGGGGAAAGCGTCTCGGCGACGCCCTTCGTCCTGCTGCTCCTGCTGTCGGCCGTGCTGACTGCCGCGGGGCTGTGGGGGCTGCGGCGGCGGGACATGACCAGCTGACGGGTCGACCGGTCCTCGAACGGTAGAACCCCCGTCGTCGTCCACAGGCTGTGGATGACGACGGGGGTTCTACCGTTTGAGAGTTCGCGCGTTTGAGAGTTCGCGCGTTCAGACCTCGACCAGCAGCTCCCGCAGCCCCCGGATGACGAACCCGGGATTCCACCGCGGCTCCGCGACCAGCCGCAGCCCGGGCGCCCTGCGCAGCAGCGCGCCGAAGGACGCGGCCAGTTCGAGGCGGGCCAGGGGCGCGCCCAGGCAGTAGTGGATGCCGCCGCCGAAGGTGAAGTGGGCGTTGTCCGTACGGGACAGATCCAGCCGGTCGGGGTCGGGGAAGCGCTCCGGATCCCGGTTGGCCGAACCGAAGAGGAGCGCCACCTCACTGCCGCGCGGGATGACCGTCCCGCCGACCTCGATATCGTCCAGCACCCACCGCTCGAACAGCTGCAGCGGCGTGTCGTAGCGCAGCAGCTCGTCGACGGCGGTGGGCAGCAGCGCACCGGGGTCGGACCGCAGCAGCGCGAGCTGATCGGGGTGGCGGAAGAGGGCCAGCCAGCCGTTGCCCGTGGAGTTGACCGTGGCCTCGTGACCGGCGTTCAGCAGCAGCACACAGGTGGAGATCATCTCCTGCTCGGTGAGCCGGTCCCCCTCGTCGTACGCCGCGACGAGCCCGCTGATCAGATCCTCCCCCGGGGCCCGGCGGCGCGCGGCGATCAGCTCACGCAGATACGCCGAGAACTCGACGGAGGCACGGACCGCGCGCCGCGCGGCCTCGTCGCTCGGGTTCAGCTCGAACATCCCGCAGATATCCGCCGACCAGGGGCGCAGCTGCGCCCGGTCGGCCGGCGGAATGCCCAGCATCTCGGCGATGACGGCCACCGGCAGGGGCTCGGCGACCGCGGCGACAAGATCGCCACCGCCCTCGGCGACGAACGCCTCCACGAGCTCGTCCGCCAGCCGCTCGACGACCGGCGCCAACCGGTCGACCGTACGCGGCGTGAACGCCTTGGACACCAGACGGCGCAGCCGGGTGTGGTCCGGCGGCTCCAGGTCCAGCATCCCGTGGTCGTTGAGCGTATGGAACGGCTCGTGCTCGGGCGGCGGGGCGGTGCGGCCGAACTCCTCGTGGCTGAAACGGTGCAGATAGGTACGGCCGAGGCGGCGGTCCCGCAGCAGGGCGCGGACGTCCTCGTGGCGCGGGATCAGCCACTGCCGGGAAGCCTCGAAATAGTGCGCGCGGCCACGCTCGCGCAGCGCCGCGTATGCCGGGTAGGGGTCGGCGACGAAGGAGGGCTGCCAGGGGTCGAAGACGGGGGCGGGGGCTGCGCTGCTGCTCATGCCGGGGAGCTACTTCCTTTTCAATCGCCTCAGCGGCGGGTGTTACGGGTGTTACGGGCGACGTGGGCGATCTCGTCGGCGACCGTGCGTACGGCGGCAGCCGTGGGGTCGATCAGCGGGAAGTGCCCGGTGGAGGCGAGGCGCACCGCCCGGACCGGCTGTCCGGCGCGCCGCGCGGTCTCCGTGAACGCGTGCGCCACCTGCGGCGGGACGTCGATGTCGGTGGCGCCCTGCACGATGGCGGTGGGGACGGCGGTGGGGAGCAGCGCGGCGGGATCGGCGAGCGGCAGCCGGTCCTGGTGGTGGGCCTGGTTGCCGGGGATGTCGAGGTCGAGGAACTGGCTGACGGCATCGGAGCACACCCGCAGCTCGCGGGCGGTGGCGAAGTCCGCGATGGGGGCGAGGGCGACCACGCCGCACACGGGAGGAGGCGAGGGGAGATGCCAGGGGCAGTCCGGCGGCAGGACATGGCGGGCCGCGGCCCACAGCGCGGCATGCCCGCCCGCCGAGTGCCCCACGAGCACCACGCGCGCGAGGTCCACGGGCAGCGCCAGACCCCGCGCGAGCCCGGGCACGGTGTCCACGGCGGCCGCGATGTCGTCCAGCGTCTCCGGCCACCGCCCGGCCCGCGGCGGGGAGCCGTCTCCCCCGTCCGGGCCGCCCCGGCGGTACTCCACCGACGCCACCACGAACCCGCGCCCCGCCAGATACGCGGCGAACGGCGAGATATGACGCCGGTCGTACGGGGCGCGCCAGGCGCCGCCGTGGAACAGCAGCACCAGCGGGGCGGGCAGCGCCGCCGCGCCCGCCTCCGCCTCCACCTCGGGCAGATAGAAGTCGACCACCTGGTCACGGTGGTCCCCGTACGCTGCGACGCGGTCAGGGGACACGGGCGCGAGGCCGAAGAGGGACGCCTCCTCGGCCTCGGCGGACGCCGCCGGGCCGGCCGGGGCGGCCTGGCCGGTCATCGGTGCGTCCGGCCACACCGGGTGATGCCCCACGCATGACCAGGCGCGGCGGCGTGGCACGGCTAGGCCACCTCCCCCGGCGCGCCCGGCTCATCCGGCTCGCCCGCCAGCACCGCGGCCAGCACGCGCGCCGCGCGCTCCGTGTCGGCGAAGCCCGTGTAGAGCGGGGTGAAGCCGAAACGCAGCACATCGGGGCGGCGGAAGTCGCCCACGACGCCGCGGCGGATGAGCTCGGCCATCACCTCGCCCGCATCGGCGCAGCGCAGCGCGATCTGGCTGCCGCGCCGCTCATGCGCGGCGGGGGTGACGGACTCGACGCGCCCCGCCGGGACGTATGCCTCGACGCAGCGCAGGAAGAAGTCCGTGAGGGCGAGGCTCTTGGCCCGTACGGCGTCCGTCGAGACGCCGTCCCAGACGTCCAGCGCGGCCTCCAGCGCGAGCATGGACAGGATGTCGGGGGTGCCGACCCGGCCACGGACGGCGCCGTCGGCCGGGGTGTACGCGGGCGCCATGCCGAACGGGTCGGCGTGGGAGTTCCAGCCGGGCAGCGGGGAGTCGAAGCGGGGCTGGTGCTCACGGGCGACGTACAGATAGGCGGGCGAACCGGGTCCGCCGTTGAGGTACTTGTACGTACAGCCGACCGCGAGGTCGACCCCGTGCGCATCGAGCCCGACCGGCAGCGCGCCCGCGCTGTGGCACAGGTCCCAGACGACGAGGGCGCCCGCGGCGTGCACGGCCGCCGTGGTGCCGGGCAGGTCGTGGAGGCGGCCGGTGCGGTAGTTGACGTGGTTGACGAGCGCGACGGCGGTGCGCGGGCCGACGGCGGCGGCCATCTCGGGGGCGGGTACGGGCCGCAGGGTGCAGCCGGTCAGCCGGGCGGCGGACTCGGCGATATAGCCGTCGGTGGGAAAGGTGGACTCGTCGACGAGAATTTCATCCCGGACCGCATCGCGCCCCGCCGGCCGCCCCTGGACGATCCGTACGCCGCCGACGAGGGCCTTGAAGACATTGACGCTGGTCGAATCGGTGACCACCACCTGTCCGGGCGCGGCGCCGACGATCCGCCCGACGCGATCGCCGATCCGCTCCGGCGCGGTCCACCAGCCGCTCTCCTCCCAGGACCGGATGCGCAGCTGCCCCCACTCGCGGGCCACGACATCGGCCAGCCGGGCGGGGACGGCGGCCGGCAGGGCGCCGAGCGAGTTGCCGTCGAGGTAGATCGTGTCGTCGAGGACGAAGTCGGCTCGCTTGGCGCGCAGCTCGTCGGCGGCGTCCAGCTTCGCCGCCTCCTCGGCCAGGGAGGCGGTTGCGGACGCGTTCGGCTCAGACATGGCTGCGCGCCGTCCACAGCTCGGGGAAGACGTTCTTCGCCGCCCGCTTCTCCAGCCAGGCGACCCCCGCCGAGCCCCCCGTACCGGCCTTGGCACCCATGGCCCGCCGGGTCGCGACGAGATGGTCGTTACGCCAGCGCCACACCAGCTCGGCGACCTCGGTCAGCGCCTCGCCCAGACGGGCCGCCGCCGTGTCGTCCGGTCCGGAGTAGATCTCCTGCCACACCCGCTCGACCGCGGTGTCCGGCTCGTACCGCCGCGTGGGATCGCGGTCCAGCACGGAGTCGGGGACCGCGAAGCCCTGGCGGGCGAGATAGCCCAGCACCTCGTCGTACAGGCTGGGCTCGGTCAGGGCCTTCTCCAGCTCCGCGTGCACGCGCGGCGCGCCCCGGTGCGGGACGAGCATCGACGCGGACTTCTCACCGAGCAGAAACTCCATCCGCCGGTACATCGCGGACTGGAAGCCGGAGCCCTCGCCGAGCGCGGAGCGGTAGGAGTTGAACTGGCCGGGCGTGAGATGCGCGAGCGGCTTCCACGACGCGTTGAGCGATTCGAGCTCGTACGTGGAGCGCTTGAGCGCGGCCAGCGCGGTGGGCAGATCGTCCTCGCGCAGCGCCTGCGCGGCGGTGTGCCACTCGTGGACGATCACGGTGAACCACAGCTCCATGACCTGGGTGGTGACCAGGAAAACCATCTCTCCGGGGTCGTCGGAGAGCGGGTGCTGGAGGTGGGTGAGCACGGACGCCTGGACGTAGTCCTCGTAGGGGGTCGTGCCTTGGAAGTCGAGATTCGGGGTGTCCGGCTCGGCTTCGTGCGGGGCAGGCTGATGCGACATCGCCGTCTCCTGAGAATGCTGCTACCGGGTAGCGGTCCGCCCCTTCGTACTCGGCTCGGAGCCCCGGTCCCCTCGGGACCCGCCATGGGCGGGTCCCGAGCGCATCATGCGTGTCGTGCGCACTCATCCGCAAGTGCGCTGTCGGCCAGGCCTCAGGACCAGGACCTCAGGACCTCAGGACCTCAGGAGAGGGTGTCCGCCGCCGTCGGGGAGCTCTCCCGCAGGAACGTCGAGCAGCGCTCGTATTCCTCCTGCTCGCCGATCGCCTGGGCGGCGCGGGCCAGCGCATGCAGGGCACGCAGAAAACCGCGATTGGGCTCGTGCTCGAAGGGCACGGGCCCATGCCCCTTCCAGCCGTTGCGCCGCAGCGCGTCCAGCCCACGGTGGTATCCGGTACGCGCGTACGCGTACGACTCCACCACGCGTCCGGCCTCGAACGCCTCGTCGGCGAGCTGCGCCCAGGCGAGTGAGGAGGCCGGGTACTTCGCCGCGACCTCGGTCGGAGCGGCACCGGAGGCAAGCAGCTCACGCGGCTCGGGGTCATCGGGCAGCTGGGTCGGGGGCGGTCCCCCGAGCAGGTTCTCATGAATGGCCATGACCCCCAGTCTGCCTGGTCCGCGGCCGGGCGGGGCACGTCCGGAACACCCGCTCGGCGGGTCAGCGGCCCGGGCCGCGCGCGCAGCGCGGCGCGGGGCGGCGGGGCGGGTGCGGCGGGGCGGGTGCGGCGGGGCGGGTGCGGCGGGGCGGGGCGGGACCGCGAGGGTTGCCCGGTCCGCCGGGGCCGCCCGGGCCCGCCCGGCGTGCTCAGGTGCCCGGGCCGCCGGGGTTGCCCAGATCGCCGGGGTCCAGTGGCGGGGCGCCGACGCCGCAGTGGTACGCGCACTCGGGGCGGCACGGCCGCCGCGGCACGGCAGCCTTCTCCTCCGCGGCTTCCCCCGTAACCTCCGCAGCCTTCTCCGCCGGTGGCACACCGGCGGGCGGGGCGGCGGCCTCCGGGGGCGCCTGCTCCAGCGCATCCGGCCGCACCGTGCACCAGGCGATGATGGCGCCCACGACCAGCACCCCGGCACAGATCGGCATGGCGCGTCGGAACGTCTCCGAGAACATGGCCGCCGAGCGGTATGCCTCCGGCCCCATACCGGCCAGCAGCGGCAGCGCCGCCACCGCGATCAGGCCCGCCGCCCGCGCCGCCGCGTTGTTGATGCCGCTGGCCAGGCCCGCGCGTTCGACCTCCACCGAGGCCAGTACGGTCGCGGTGAGCGGGGCGACCAGGGCGACCATGCCCAGGCCCAGCACCAGCAGCGCGGGCAGCACATCGCGCCAGTAGACCGCCCCCACCCCGGCCCGTGTCATCAGCAGCATTCCGGCCGCGCACAGCAGCGGGCCGACGGTCAGCGGGATACGCGGCCCGATACGCCGTCCCAGCTCGCCGGAGCGCGCCGACAGCAGCAGCATCAGCACGGTGGTCGGCAGCAGCGCGGTGCCCGCGGCGAGCGCGGAGTAGCCGACGACCACCTGGAGCTGGAGCACGGACAGGAAGAAGAAGCCGCTGAACGCCGCGTACACGCACAGGGTCACCGCGTTGACGGCGGTGAACTGGTGGGAGGCGAAGATGTCGAGCGGCAGCATCGGGTCCGGCCGCCGCCGCTCCACGTACACGAAGGCCACGCCCAGCAGCACCCCCAGGACGGCCGGGATGATCACGGCGGGCGAGAGGCCCTGGCCGGGCGCGGCGATCAGGGCGTACGTCACCCCGGCGAGCGCGAGCGCGCCCAGCGCGGAGCCCAGGACGTCGAACCGCCCGTGCGCACGCGGATCGCGGGACTCGGGCACATGGCGCAGGGCGACCGGCACACACACCGCCGCCACCGGCACATTGAGGAAGAACACCCAGCGCCAGCCGGGTCCGTCCACCAGCCAGCCGCCGACGAACGGCCCGATCGCCGCCCCGACCCCGCCGAATCCGGACCACAGGCCGACCGCCCGCGCGCGGTCGTCGGGGTGGAAGGTGGCCTGGATCAGCGCCAGGGACCCCGGTGTGAGCAGCGCCCCGCCGATGCCCTGAAGGGCGCGGGAGGCGATGAGCATTCCGGCGTCGGGCGCCAGCCCGCACAGCAGCGAGGCCACGGAGAACCACACCACACCGATGACGAAGACCCGCCGCCGCCCGAACCGGTCCCCCAGCGCACCGCCCAGCAGGATCAGCCCTGCGAGGGTGAGCATATAGGCGTTGATGGTCCACTGCAGGACGGGGAGATCGGCGTTCAGGTCGAGGCCGATATGCGGCAGCGCGACATTGACGACGGTGCTGTCGAGCAGCGCCATCGCCGACCCGAGCACGGTGGTCAGCAGGACCCAGCGCCCGACCGGCGAGGACACGCGCATCGTGCCCGCGCCCCCGGCCCCGCCCACCACCGCCGGCGCGGGGGGCGGAGCGCGATGCTCACGCCGTGGGCCGGGCCCCGGCCCGGAGTCACCCATATCTGGATCCTCCCCGCCCCCGTCCCGCCCCGCCACCTCGGCAGCGGGGAGAGCCGGCGGAGGAGAAGGGGAAAAGCCAGCGGGCCCGGCACCCCACGGTGGGGTGCCGGGCCCGGGGAAGCCGAGAAACCGCGGCGCGGGTTACTTCAGCTTGGTGCCCGTGGAGCGCAGGTCCGCGCAGGCCTTGGTGACGCGGGCGGCCATGCCCTTCTCGGCCAGCTTGCCCCAGCTGCGCGGGTCGTACGTCTTCTTGTCGCCGACCTCGCCATCGACCTTCAGCACACCGTCGTAGTTGCGGAACATGTGGTCCGCGATCGGGCGGGTGAAGGCGTACTGCGTGTCGGTGTCGAGGTTCATCTTCACCACGCCGTTCTCCAGCGCGGTACGGATCTCGTCCTCCGTGGAGCCGGAGCCGCCGTGGAAGACGAAGTCGAACGGGTCGGTCTTGCCGTGCTTCGCCGCCACGCCGTCCTGCAGGTCGCGCAGCAGCTCGGGGCGGAGCACGACGTTGCCGGGCTTGTAGACGCCGTGGACGTTGCCGAAGGAGGCGGCCAGCAGGTAGCGGCCCTTCTCGCCCAGGCCGAGCGCCTCGGCGGTCCGCTCGGCGTCGGAGACGGTGGTGTACAGCTCGTCGTTGATCTCGTGGGTGACGCCGTCTTCCTCGCCGCCGGTCGGGGTGATCTCGACCTCAAGGATGATCTTGGCCTTGACGGCCTCGGCCAGCAGCTCCTGCGCGATCCGAAGGTTCTCGTCGAGCTTCTCCGCGGAGCCGTCCCACATGTGGGACTGGAAGAGCGGGTTCTGCCCGGCCGCGACGCGCTCCTGGGAGATCGCGATCAGCGGGCGCACATACCCGTCGAGCTTGTCCTTGGGACAGTGGTCGGTGTGCAGGGCGATGTTGACCGGGTACTTCTCGGCGACGACGTGCGCGAACTCGGCAAGGGCGACAGCACCGGACACCATGTCCTTGCTGTACTGACCGCCCAGGAACTCCGCACCACCGGTGGAGATCTGGACGATGCCGTCGCTCTCCGCCTCGGCGAAGCCGCGGAGCGCGGCGTGCAGAGTCTGCGTGGAGGTCACGTTGATCGCCGGGTAGGCGAACTTGCCTGCCTTCGCCCGGTCGAGCATCTCGTTGTAGATCTCGGGGGATGCGATGGGCATCTGTCCGCTCCTTGTGATGTGCGGGGTGTTGTTTCTTGGCCCTGACCTAAGGGATGTGGGGGCGACGTCGCCGTCGTGGCCATCCTCCCAGACTCTGCGGATTGCTCCACACGGCGCACGGCGGGATGACTCGGACGGAGGGTGGTGGTTTCACGTGAAACCACCACCGCCGCTCAACTCAGCCCAGGTCGAGGTCGGCCAGCGAGTACGCCGGTACGTACCGCAGCCCCGCCTCCGCGATCGCCGGCGCGGCCCCGCGCTCGACGATCGTCGCCACCGCGACCACCTCCGCGCCCGCCTCGCGCGCCGCCTCGACGGCGGTCAGCGGGGAGCCGCCGGTGGTGGAGGTGTCCTCGACCACCAGCACCCGGCGGCCCTTGATGTCCGGGCCCTCGATACGCCGCTGCATACCGTGGGTCTTCTGGGCCTTGCGCACGACGAAGGCGTCGAGCTTGCGGCCCCGCGCGGCGGCGATATGCAGCATGGACGCGGCCACCGGGTCGGCACCGAGGGTGAGCCCACCCACCGCGTCGTACTCCAGGTCGGCCGTGGTGTCGAGCATGACCTGGCCGACCAGCGGCGCCGCCTCGGAGTCCAGGGTGATCCGGCGCAGGTCGATGTAGTAGTCGGCCTCAAGACCGGAGGAGAGGGTCACCTTGCCGTGGACCACGGCCTTGTCCTTGATCTGCTGCAGCAGGGCGTCACGCGCATCGCTCATGCACATGAGCCTAGACGCTGCCCCGCGGCGGGACTCAGGCGAGCCGCCGCCAGCTCCAGGTCATGGACATCTCCAGCGGGTCGATGGGGGTGACGAGGCGCGGCAGCGTGTTCAGACCGTTGGGCGGGCCGGACTGCGGCTCCACGCAGACGGCCTCCGCCTGCTCGTCGTAGACCACGACCCACTCGCTGCGGCTGGTGACCTTCAGCTCCAGCCGCCCCGGCCAGGTGAGCGTGACGTCCACGCCGTCCGGCATGCCGAAGCAGTCGTCCCAGGGCCCGGGTCGGGGCTCGATCCGGCGGCCGGTGGGCAGGTGGTTCTCACCGCGCTCCTCCTGCCACTCGGGCTGGAAGGAGATCTCCGCCTCGCCGGCGCCGGCGTCGGCGCCGTCACCAGCCTCTTCACCGAGATCACGCAGGAACCACGGGTGCCAGCCCGCCTGTGCCGGGAAGGAGTCGCCCTCGGTCTCCACGCTCATCGTGGTGGTCAGCGAGTCCGGGGTCAGCTGGAAGGTCTGGCTGACCCGGCCGCTGTACGGCCAGGGGTCGGCGAGGTCGTAGGCGAAGGCCGCGGCGGTGGTGTCGGCGCTGATCGTGCGCCAGGCGACCTCCCGCCCGGTGCCGTGGATCGCGTGCGGGGGCGCGTTCACGGGCAGTTGATGGCTACGGCCGCCGTTGCGGAACCGCCCGAGTTCGACCCGGCCGCACCAGGGCACCATCGGGAACGATCCGAACCTCGGGCCCTGCCGCAGCAGCTCCGTACCGTCGATGCGCAGCGAGGCGACGCGGCAGCCGTTGTCAGGGGCGACGGTCAGCTCGACATCCCCGGCGCTCAGCCGTACGCCGCGGGTATCCGTTCTCTCTTCGGTGGTCACGCCCCGACTTTATGCGCCCGCGCGCGCCTCGCTCACCTTCTCCGAGCCTTCCGCGGCGGTCACTTTCCTCGGCGGTCACTTTCTGCGGCGCAGCATCCGGCTGACCACGACGGCGGAGGCGAGCACCACCGCGGCGGCGGGCGCGGCCCAGCGCAGCGCGATACCGGAGGACACGGTCTGGGGCGCGGGTACGGGGGCGTAGCGGCCGCGCGGCGGGGCGTGGTCGACCTCCTCCGTGCTGCGGCCGATCATGGTGCGGCGCGCGTGCGCGGCCTCGGCGGGGGGCTCGTCGTCGAGCTCGCCCAGCTCTTCGAGCTCGCTCAGTTCGCTGAGGTCGCCGACCTCGGCCACGTCCTCGACATCGTCAAGATCGTCAATGTCGTCGAGGTCCCCGACGTCGTCCACGGCGACCCCGTCGTCGGCCGTATCGGTGTCCTCGACGTCCTCGACGTCCTCGGCATCGTCGGGCGTGGCGACCGGCTCCTGCTCCAGGCCGGTGGCCAGCGCCGCGCCGAAGCGGTCCAGCAGCCGGCGGGCGACCATGACGGCCGCCTGCTCGTCGAACTCCGCCAGCCGCCCCTCACTGCGCACCGTCCCGGAGCAGACCAGCGCGGTCCCGCCGGACACGGCCTTGGGCACCACGGTCAGCGCGAGCTTCACCGAGCCGCTGCCGCGCGCCTCCGTCCCCTCGCCCGCCACCTCGAAGCCGGCGCCGCGCTCGGCGATCCGCAGCGAGCCGCGGTAGGTGATGGTCGAGCCGCCGATCCGCACCCGGAGCCGCCCGGCGAGCGGACCGGCCGCCGCGTCGGCGTCCTGCTGGAGCCCGGGGACGCAGCGGGCGACGCGGTCGGACTCCGTGAGCGCCAGCCGGACGGTGTCGACGGGAAGCGGAACGAACACCTCATGCTCCATAGCTCAAGACACTACCCATCGCGCCTCCCGTGAGACCCGTTCCGGCGCGACTTTCCCCGTGTACGGCCATGAATTCCCCGCGGCCCGGCGATATGCGATACGGCGACTGCGCCGGTGAGGTCGTGGCGGGTCCGGTGCGGTCATGGCGTGCGCGGTGCCGTCATGGCGTGTACCGGGGGTGCGTCAGCGTCGAGGCGGGCAGCCCCGGCTCCCGCTGCCGCGCCGCCTCCCGCCCGCCCGCCCGCAGCGCGCCCGGCGTGAGGGACCGCGGGCGCGGGCCGTGGCCGGGCAGGCCCAGCCGTACGGGGGCGCGCCCGGCCAGGACGAAGCCCCAGTCCTGCGGCGCCGCGGCGGCCCCGCCCGGGGTGCGGTCCGGGGTGCGGTCCGGCTCGCCGGAGGAGCCCGGCGGCTGTCTGCCCACCGTGTACGGCGCGGTCCGCAGGCCGACCGAGCGCACCGTCGCCTCGACCGTCCAGTACGCCCGCGGGCTCGCGCTCAGCGTTCCCGCGTGCACCGCGAGCCGTCCGCCGGGCGCCAGCGCGCGCTCCACCAGCCCGTAGAACTCCTGGGAGTAGAGCTTGGTGCTGGGCGTGATGCCGGGGTCGGGCAGATCGCAGACCACCACGTCGTACGCACCGGGCGTACGCGAGGCAGGCCCGCCTCCCGAGTCGTACGCACCGCCCCCGCCGTCCGCCCGGCGCAGCCAGTCGAACGCGTCGGCGGTGACCACCCGCACCCTCGGGTCGCGGTAGGCGTGCGCGTTCAGGGCGGTCAGCCCGGGGTCGGTGCGGGCCAACCGCACCACCTCGGCGTCGATTTCGACCACGGTGACCGAGCCGACCCCGCCGTACCGCAGGACCTCGCGCACCGCGAGTCCGTCGCCGCCGCCCAGCACCAGCACGTGCCGGTGCGGTCCGGCCATCGCGGGGTGGACCAGCGCCTCGTGGTAGCGGAGCTCATCGCGCCCGCTGACCCGCAGCCGGCCGTCGAGGAAGAGGGACAGCGGCCGCCCGTCCGCCCCGCCGCCGGTCAGCACGATCTCCTGGACGCCGGTCCGTACGGCGACCCGTATGTCCGGCCCGTACACGGCCCGCCGGGCGGCCCGTTCGAAGGCGGGGGTCAGCGCCGCGGCGGCGGCCAGCAGCGCGAGCACCACCACATTGGTCACGACCAGCGTCCACCGCGCCCGCGCGCTCAGATCGCGGCGGAACAGCCACAGCACCAGCGCCCCGCCCGCGACCGCGTTGACCGCGCCGGTCACCAGCGCGCCGGTCAGCTGGCCGAGCGCGGGCAGCAGCAGAAACGGGAACGCCAGCCCGCCGACCAGCGCGCCCACATAGTCCGCCGCGAACAGATCGGCGACCGCACCGCCCGCGTCCTGCCGCCGCACCCGCTGGATGAGGGTCATCAGCAGCGGCACCTCGGCGCCGATCAGCACCCCGATCGCCAGCGAGAAGCCGACGAGCGCGGCGCGCGACTGCCCGGACCATACGAAGCACGCGTACAGCGCCATCGCCGAGCAGCCGCCGACCAGCGCGAGCACCGCCTCGACCGCGCCGAAGCCGACGGCGGCGCGGCAGCGCAGCCGCTTGGCCAGCAGCGAGCCGAGGCCCATGGCGAAGACCATGACCGACAGCACGACGGACGCCTGGGTGACCGAATCGCCCATCAGATAGGAGGCGAGGGCGACCAGTTCGAGCTCGTAGACGAGCCCGCAGGCGGCGCAGACGAAGACGGTGCCGAGCACGACGAAGCGGCCGAGCCCGGCCGGGACGGGCAGCGGCGCCGGGCGCTCCGGCTCGGCGGGAGACGGCGCGCCCGGGGCGGAACTCGGCGCAGCGCCCGGGGTGTCGCTCGGCGCGGAACTCGTTGCGACACTCGGGGCGGTACTCGGGGCGGCGGGCACCGGCGAATCGATCACGAAGGGCACGCTACGTTACACACCACTCACACCCCGTCACCCACACGGATGCATTGCCCGCCGCTCATCCGTGCCTAGCCCCCTACCAGAAGGGGACTTCACAGCGCCGCCGCCACCCGCGCCCCCACCCATGTACGCGTCGCCACCAGCCGCCCCTCCTGCGGATAGGCGTGCCAGGTCCGCCAGCTCAGCGCCCCTTCGCGGCATTGCGCGACCATCGCCGTGAAGGCGTGCGGACTGCCGGGGAAGGTGCCGGCCAGCCCGTGTGGATGGTCCGCCACCAGCGCGAGCAGTTCCTGCGCGCGCCCCGCGAACGAACCGCGCGACAGTTCCTCGACGCGCGCCGCGAATTCGTACTCGCGGCCGTCGACGACCGTGGAGACTCCCATCGGCAGCGGGGTGCTGTTCCCCGACATACAGGCCACGGTCTCCGAACAGGAGCCCTCCTCGCCCTCCATGAGGACTTGATGGGAGGCCCCGAGCAGCCTCAACTGTACGGAGAACTCGCGCAGTCGCAGATCGAGCACGGCCAGGGCCGGGAGCGGCTCCCGCCCCAGGGACCAGGCGAGGTCGTCGGCGCGGGTGTCGGTGTAGGCAGTCTTGAGGGTCGTGAGCATGGGTCGGCTCCGCAAACAGCGCAGGGGGAAGAGATGGGCCGGCCCGCCCCGCCGTGAGCCGGGCGCGTTCGGATGCGCCGACTCGGGCTCACGCGGGGTCCGTAGGGTCGGTGGTATACGGAATCATGGAATGAGCGCGCGCCACATCGTTTTTACCCATCTTCGCCAGGTTTCCACCCCTGCGGGCGCCTATCAGTTCATGTGTTCAATAGGCACTGGCGCTCAACAGCCGTGGGGGCGGCGGGGGGGGGGCGGGCGCGGGGCCGGGGGGGGGGGGGGCGGCGGCCCCCCCCCCCGGCGGGATGCTCGCGGTCCTGG
>NZ_JBHWES010000088.1:22505-44229 GCF_042734105.1 Streptomyces sp. NPDC059679
TATTTTCGCCTGGTTTCCACCCCTGGGGGCCCATATCTTTAATTTTTATAAATCGGCACTGGCGCAAACCCCCGGTGCGCCGGGCGTGCTTGGGCAGGCCGGGCGCACGGGGCGGATGGAGAAGCCGACCCCCCGTGAGTCAGCTGCCCCCTCCGCAGCCACCACCTCCGCCGCCGCCGCAAGACGAGCCGCCCCCACACGACGACCCGCTGCCACCGCACGAGTGGTGATGTCCTCCGCTGTGTCCCCCGTGTCCCCCGTGACTGTGTCCCCCGAACCCGTCGGAGCCGGCCCACCAGCTGCCATGGGACCTGCCGCCGTACGCGGAAGTGCCCCAGGCCCTGGCCCGCCGGGTCCGCGCGGTGCCGAGCGCGGCCAGCGCCGCGGCGGCGAACGCCACCACGATCAGCACGACCATGAAGGCCATCGGACCTCACGCTCCCTTCCGTTTCCCCCGTAGCGAGGTACCGGTCCGTACCTGTTAAGAACGATGCCCGGGCCCCTGAGGGGTCAAAGCGGAGTTGAGGAAGTCCAGAGGTTGGGCGGAGGATGACCCCCATGGGACGACCGCTGCTCAACCGCCGCCTGGCCGCATTCGGCACCACGATCTTCGCGGAGATGTCGGCGCTCGCCGTGGAGACCGGCTCGATCAACCTCGGCCAGGGCTTCCCCGACAGCGACGGCCCCGAAGAGGTGCGCGAGGCGGCGGTCCGCGCGCTGCGCGACGGCCGCGGCAATCAGTACCCGCCCGGTCCTGGCATCCCCGAGCTGCGCAGCGCCGTCGCCGAGCATCAGCGGCGGTGGTACGGACTGTCGTACGACCCGGACCGCGAGGTGCTGGTCACCGCGGGCGCGACCGAGGCCATCGCCGCCTCGCTGCTCGCGCTGCTGGAGCCGGGCGACGAGGTGATCGCCCTGGAGCCGTACTACGACTCGTACGCCGCGTGCATCGCGATGGCCGGCGGCACCCGCGTCCCGGTCACCCTCCGCCCCGACGGCGACGCCTTCCGGCTCGACCTGGACGAGCTGCGCGCCGCGGTCACCGACCGCACCCGGCTCATCCTCCTCAACACCCCCCACAACCCCACCGGCACCGTCCTCACCCGCGAGGAGCTGGCGGCCGTCGCCGAGCTCGCGGTCGAGCGCGATCTGCTGGTGGTGACGGACGAGGTCTACGAGCACCTGGTGTTCGGCGCCGAGCACACCCCGCTCGCCTCCTTCCCCGGTATGCGCGAGCGCACCGTCACCATCAGCTCGGCGGGCAAGACCTTCTCCTTCACGGGGTGGAAGGTCGGCTGGGTGACCGGATCGGCGGAGCTGGTCGCGGCCGTACGCTCCGCCAAGCAGTTCCTCACCTACGTCTCCTCCGGCCCCTTCCAGTACGCGGTCGCCGAGGCGCTGCGCCTGCCCGACAGCTACTTCCACACCATCCGCGAGGACCTGCTGGCCAAGCGCGATCTGCTGGCCGGCGGCCTCGCCGACGCGGGCTTCACGGTCTTCCGCCCCTCCGGCACCTACTTCATCACCACCGACATCCGCCCCCTCGGCGAGACCGACGGCTTCGCCTTCTGCCGCGCCCTCCCCGAGCGGTGCGGCGTCGTGGCGATCCCCAACGCCGTCTTCTACGACCACCAGGACCAGGGCGCCCCCTTCGTCCGCTTCGCGTTCTGCAAGCGCGAGAGCGTCCTCGAAGAGGCGTCGACCCGCCTCAAGAGCCTCGCGGGCTGAGCCGGCCCCAGCCCCCCCGTACGGGTCACCCCGGTCGCGGGCAGGCGCGGCGTCGCGCATGGTCGTGGTGTGCCGGGCCCCGCCGCATTCCCGGGGCTCGGCACGCGACAGCCGCGTGTACCCCCTCCGGAGGTGCCCCGTGTCCGCCGACACCAGCGCGCCCATACGGGCTCCGGAGCCCCCGGCGCCGCCCCCGGTTCCGCTCAGTGCCACGATCCGCCTGTGCGCATCGCTGCGCCGGGCCGCGCCCGCGCTCGGGCTGTACGCCGCCAGCCGGCTGATCGGGCTGGTGTCCATGGCGGTCTGGGCCGGGTGGGTCGGCAAACATCCGCGTACGCTGCTCGGCTACTCCTGGGACAGCGTCTGGTACGTGGGCATCGTCCGGCACGGCTACCACAGCACCCTCCCGCCGGACCCCGCCAAGCACGGCGTCACCTTCAGCGACATGGCCTTCTTTCCGCTGTTTCCGATGCTCATGCGGACCCTCACCATCTTCCTGCCCATCACCGCGGTGACCGCCGGGCTCGTGGTCGCCTGGGTTTCGGCGGGGGTGGCGGCCTGGGGGATCCACGCCGTCGGGGAACGGCTGCACGGGCGGCGCGTGGGCACGGCGCTGGTGGTGCTGTGGGGGCTGCTGCCGCACGCGATCGTGCAGTCCATGGCGTACACCGAACCGCTGCTGACCGCGCTGGCCGCCTGGTCGCTGTACGCGGTCCTGACCCGGCGCTGGCTGTGGGCGGGGACGCTGGCCCTACTGGCCGGGGCATCCCGGCCCAACGGCATCGCCGTCGTGGCGGCGGTCTGCTGCTGTGCCGCCACCGAAGTGCTGGGACGCCAAGCGTCGTGGCGGGTGTGGGCGGGCGCTGCCCTCTCACCGCTGGGGTGGCTCGGCTATCTGGCCTGGGTGGGCTACCGGCGCGGCAGCTGGCACGGCTACTTCGCCGTCCAGGACGAATGGGGGTCCCGGTTCGACTTCGGTGTGAACGCCCTCCGGTTCATCCGGCACCTGCTGATCAGCAAGGCGTCGTTCGCGTACTTCGTGGCGCTGGTGATCCTGGGCGTCGCACTGGTGCTGTTCGCGCTGCTCACGGCCGACCGGCCGCCGCTCTCGCTGCTCGTCTACACGCTGGTGCTGGTCACCATCACCCTCGGCGGCAGCAACTACTTCGCCTCCAAGCCGCGCTTCCTGCTGCCCGCCTTCCCGCTGCTGCTCCCGGTGGCCATGGCGATGGCGAGAGCCCGGCCGCGCACCGCCGTGCTGACCGGCGGCACGCTGGCCGGGCTCTCCTTCGTCTATGGGACGTATCTGCTGACCGTGGCCCGCATCCCGATGTAGGCAGCCGTCATCGAGACCGCAGCCGCCATCAAGGCCCGGGGCGGTTCAGGCCGTCAGGCCCCGTCGTCCTCAGGCCTCGTCGTCGTCCGGCTTGTCGTCGCCGTCGGACTCGATATCGGCCTCCAGGCCCAGCTGCTCGACCAACCACTTGTCGAATTCGATCGAGGCCCGCACCCAGCTGACCGTGCTGGACACAAAGTGCTCCAGGCTGACGCCGGTGCCGATCAGCATCTGCGCCTCGCCGATCAGCCGGACCGTGCCGTCGTCGTTGGTGTGGCTGTAGACCTTCGGCCACAGCGTGCGACGGTTCCAGTCGTCGATCGCTTCGAGCAGTCGCGGCTTCTCGTCGATCTCGTGCGGCCGGTCGTAGAAGGTCCGGACCGAGAAGACCTGCTGCTCCTCCTCACCACGGAACATGAAGTAGGTGCGGAACTGCTCCCACGGCGCGGCGAGGTCCCCTTCCTCGTCGACGACGTACTTCAGCTCCATCTGCTCCAGCAGCTGCTTGACCAGGTCCTGGTCGGGCAGCACGGGGCCCGTCGGACCCGTCGGTTGCGGCTCGGGCTGGCCCCCGAAATTCGGAATCGAGGACGGGTCGATGCTCACCGTGGATTTCCCTTCGTCTGGATACCGCCATCCTCCCTCACACCCGCCCCCGGCGTGCAAGTGCGGGCGGACTGTTACTGCGCCGGGCCCACCAGCAGGTCGTCGCCGATCCGGTCCACCCGGACCGTGTCGCCGTCCCTGACCTCGCCCGCCAGGATCTCCTTGGCGAGCCGGTCGCCGATCGCCGTCTGGATCAGCCGGCGCAGCGGCCGCGCCCCGTACGCCGGGTCGTTGCCCTCCTCCGCGAGCCAGGCCAGCGCGGCCGCGGTGACGTCCAGCTTGAGCTGCCGCTCGGCCAGGCGCTCGGCGAGCCGCTCGATCTGCAGCTCGGCGATGCGGGCGAGCTCGGGGCCGCTGAGCGCGGTGAAGACCACCAGGTCGTCCAGCCGGTTCAGGAACTCCGGCTTGAAGGAGGTCCGCACGGTCTCCAGCACGCTCTGCTTCTTCTCCTCGTCGCCGAGCAGCGGGTCCACCAGGTACTGGCTGCCGAGGTTGGAGGTGAGGACCAGGATGGTGTTCCGGAAGTCCACGGTCCGGCCCTGGCCGTCCGTGAGCCGCCCGTCGTCCAGGACCTGGAGCAGCACGTCGAAGACCTCGGGGTGGGCCTTCTCGACCTCGTCGAGCAGCACCACGCTGTACGGGCGGCGGCGCACCGCCTCGGTCAGCTGGCCGCCCTCCTCGTAGCCGACGTAGCCGGGGGGCGCGCCGACCAGCCGGGCGACGCTGTGCTTCTCGCCGTACTCGCTCATATCGATGCGGACCATGGCCCGCTCGTCGTCGAAGAGGAAGTCGGCGAGCGCCTTGGCCAGCTCGGTCTTGCCGACCCCGGTCGGGCCGAGGAAGAGGAACGATCCGGTCGGCCGGTCCGGGTCGGCGATACCGGCCCGGGTGCGGCGTACGGCGTCGGAGACCGCCCGTACGGCCTCGAGCTGGCCGATCAGCCGCTTGCCGAGCTCGTCCTCCATGCGCAGCAGCTTCTGGGTCTCGCCCTCCAGCAGCCGCCCGGCGGGGATGCCGGTCCAGGACGCGACCACATCGGCCACATCGTCGGGGCCGACCTCCTCCTTGACCATCGTGCCGCGGCCCTCCTGGACCTCGGCCTCGGCCTCGGATGCCTCCTCCAGCTCGCGTTCGAGCGCGGGGATCTCCCCGTACAGCAGCTTGGACGCGGTGTCGAAGTCCCCGTCGCGCTGGGCGCGCTCGGCCTGGCCGCGCAGCTCGTCCAGCTTCTCCTTCAGCTCGCCGACCCGGTTGAGGCCCTGCTTCTCCTTCTCCCAGCGCGCGGTCAGCCCGCGCAGCTCCTCCTCCTTGTCGGCGAGGTCGCGGCGCAGCTTCTCCAGCCGCTGCCTGCTGGCCTCGTCGGTCTCCCGGGCGAGCGCCATCTCCTCCATCTTCATCCGGTCGACCGAGCGCTGGAGTTCGTCGATCTCGACGGGCGAGGAGTCGATCTCCATACGCAGCCGGGAGGCCGCCTCGTCGACCAGGTCGATGGCCTTGTCGGGGAGGAAGCGGGAGGTGATGTAGCGGTCGGAGAGGGTCGCGGCGGCGACCAGCGCGCCGTCCGCGATCTGCACCTTGTGGTGCGCCTCGTAGCGGCCCTTGAGCCCGCGCAGGATGGCGACGGTGTCCTCGACGGTCGGCTCGGCGACCAGCACCTGCTGGAAGCGGCGCTCCAGCGCGGCGTCCTTCTCGATCCGCTCGCGGTACTCGTCGAGCGTGGTGGCGCCCACCATGCGCAGCTCGCCGCGGGCGAGCATCGGCTTGAGCATGTTGCCCGCATCCATCGCCGAGTCGCCGCCGGCGCCCGCGCCGACCACGGTGTGCAGCTCGTCGATGAACGTGATGATCTGGCCGTCGCTGGACTTGATCTCGGCCAGGACGGTCTTCAGCCGCTCCTCGAACTCACCGCGGTACTTGGCGCCCGCGACCATCGCGCCCAGGTCCAGCGCCACCAGCCGCTTGTTCCGCAGGCTCTCGGGCACATCGCCCTTGACGATCCGCTGCGCCAGGCCCTCGACGACGGCCGTCTTGCCGACGCCGGGCTCGCCGATCAGCACCGGGTTGTTCTTGGTGCGCCGCGACAGCACCTGTACGACGCGGCGGATCTCCTGGTCCCGGCCGATGACCGGGTCGAGCTTGCCGTCGCGCGCGGCGGCGGTGAAGTCGGTGCCGAACTTCTCCAGGGCCTTGTACGTGCCCTCCGGGTCCGCGTTGGTCACCCGCTGTTCGCCCCTCGCCTTCTCGAACGCGGCGAGCAGCTTCTTGGCGCCCGCCCCCTGCTCCGCCAGCAGTTCCCCGGCCCGGCCGCCCTTGGCGGCGATACCGATCAGCAGATGCTCGGTGGAGACGTAGTCGTCGCCCAGGTCCTTGGCGCGCTCGGCGGCGTCCGCGAGCACCGCCAGCAGCTCGCGGTTCGGCTGCGGCGGGGCGACGGTCGACCCGCGCACGCTCGCCAGCCCGGCCAGCAGCCGCTCGGTGCCATCCCGTACGACCGCCACATCGGCGTCCACGGCGGCCAGCAGATCCATCAGGTTTTCGTTGTCCTGGCCCTGCAGCAGGGCCAGCAGCAGATGCGCGGGCGTCAGGTCCGCATGCCCCGCGGAGACGGCTCGGTCATTGGCGGCGCTCACCGCCGCCCGGCTCTTGTTGGTCAGCTCGGCGTCCACGTCCCCGTGTTCCTCCTCATCGCGCTGGTGGCACTCAGTTCGTACTCAATCCCTGCCGTGCCCAACATCCGTAAAGTTGAGTCTATTCCACTCAAGTGCTCGAGTGTGAGGGGTCGGGAGCGGCGGCCACCGTGAACAGCACAGCCGATAGATTGACCACCATGGCCCTCGACCCCCGCGACCCCGGCCCCGGCTACCTCGCCTTCTGGCGCGAGCGCCATGTGTGCACCCTGACCACACCGCGCCCCGACGGCACGCCGCATGTGGTCCCCGTCGGTGTCACATACGACCCGGCGGCCGGAATCGCTCGCGTCATCGCCAACAAGCACAGCCGCAAGGTCGCCCATATCCAGGCGGCCGGCCCCTCCGGCGCGCCCGTCGCCGTCTGCCAGTTCGCCGGGAGGCGGTGGGCGACGCTCGAGGGCCGGGCGGTGGTGCGTACCGAGGCCGACCTCATCGAGGACGCGGTGCGGCGCTACGCCGAGCGCTACGAGCGCACCCCCTCCCCCAACCCGGACCGGGTGCTGATCGAGATCACGCTCACCAGGGCGCTGGGCCGGGCGTGAGCACGAGGGACGCCGCCGGGCCTCGCCCGGCGACGCCCGTGTCCCCCATCGCCACTCAGCTCGGTCCTTTCGCCTTCGCGTACTCGGTGGCCATCTCGCCGCCGACGTCGTACAGCACGACGGCCTCGTCACCGACCACCCGCGCTTCATGCCCCGGCGGGACGACATAGACATCGCCGGGCCCGACCTCGGACTCCGCCCCGTCATCCATCCGGATGCGCATCCGCCCCCGGGCCACGATCCCGCGGTGCTCCACCTCGCAGCTGTCCGTGCCGGCTATCTCCTTGACGGACTCCGTCCAGCGCCAGCCGGGCTCGAAGGTGCCCACGGCGAAATCGAGACCGCTCAGGTGCAGGACCTCGATGTGGCCCCGGGGAAAGTCACGCCGCTCGTCGGGCTTTTCGATCGTCTTGACTTCCAACATGGCGGTACCTCCTGTGCCGTACTTCCATCGTGCGCCTGAAAGCCCCGCCCGCGCATATGCCGGACGAACCGAAACGGCTCACCGCTCCCCACCGTCGTCGCTGTCGTTGTGGTGCCGGTGCGCCGCCCACGGGTGGCGCAGCCTGATCCACACATCCCGCGCCCGCCGCCCGGCCCGAGCCCGGCTCACGGCCACCAGCCTCCGCGCCTCCTCGACGGTCTCCACCATGGGCCCCGAACCACGCAGCGGCATGCCCGCCGTCTCGTGCAGGAAGTGCGCGGAGACCAGCCCGACGAAGCCCGCGGCCATCAGGTAGTACGCCGGCACCAGGTTGTCGCCGGTCGTCGCCACCAGCCAGGAGGCGACCAGCGGGGTGGTGCCGCCGAACAGCGACACCGAGATGTTGAACGAGATCGACAGCGCGCCGTAGCGCAGCCGGGTCGGAAACAGCGCGGGCAGTGTGGCCGCACTGGTCCCAGCGAAGATCACCAGCAGCAGCCCGAGGATCACACAGCCCACCGCGGGCATCAGAATCCCGCCCGCCTGGATCAGCAGCACCGCCGGGATCGCGAGCGCGATCATCGCCACGCTGCCGGCCATGAACATCGGCCGCCGCCCCCAGCGGTCGGATGAGCGGCCCACCACGGTGATCGTCAGCGCGACGAGGATCATGGTGGCGAGCACCAGCACCTGGGCCGTGGTGGCGTCCTGGCCGAGGGTGGAGGTCATATACGTCGGCAGGTAGGACGTCACCATGTAGTTGGTGACGTTGTAGAGAAGCACAAGACCCATGCAGATCAGCACGGCCTGCCAGTGCCGGGTGAAGATCTCCTTCAGCCTGCCCCTACCGGACTGGCGCGCCTCCTCCACCGGATCCACGTCCCCGCGCCCGGCGCCGACCGCCTCCGCCGCCCGCTCGGCCTCCTGCCGGAACGCCGGGGTCTCCTCCAGCCGCAGCCGCATATACAGCCCGATCAGCCCGAGCGGCCCCGCGATCAGAAACGGCACCCGCCAGCCCCAGTCCACCATCCCCCGCTCGCCGAGCACGGCGGTCAACACCGTGACCACCCCGGACCCCAGCGAGTAACCGACGAACGTCCCGAAGTCCAGCCAGCTGCCCAGGAAGCCGCGGCGCCGGTCCGGGGCGAACTCCGCGATGTACGTGGTCGCCCCCGCGTACTCGCCCCCGGTCGAAAACCCCTGCACCACCCGGCACGCCAGCAACAGCAACGGGGCCGCGAAGCCGATGGCCGCGTAACTGGGCAGCAGCCCCACCGCGAAGGTGCCGATCGCCATCATGATCATGGTGGTCGAAAGCACCCGCCGCCGCCCGATACGGTCCCCCAGCGGCCCGAAGACCAGCCCGCCCAGCGGGCGCACCAGGAACGCGACCGCGAAGGTGGCGAAGGTGGAGACCACCTGGGTCGCCGGTGAGCTCGACGGGAAGAAGACCTTGCCGAGGGTGACCGCGACGTACGCGTAGACGCCGAAGTCGAACCACTCCATCATGTTGCCCACCGCCGTCGCGGCGACGGCCCGGCGCAGCCCCATCCGATCGACGACCGTGACGTCCGAGATGGTCAGCGGCTCCTTGCGGCGGCGCAGCAGCGTCCGCAGCATCCGATCGGTGCGCTCGCTCCCGCCGCCGCGCACCGCCTGGCGGGTGCGGCGTAGGGGATGACGGGGTGGTGGGCGACCGGTACTCATCCTCTTCCCTGCCGATTCCCTGCCGACGTCCCTACTTCCCTGCCGACGTCCTTACCATCGTGCGCCCGAGCGCACGGGGCCGCACGGGGCCGCACAGGGCGAAAACTCTTCCAAGATTTTTTGCCGGGGCTGTCGATCCGGCCGCCTCCCGTTCGACGCAAGGGTGAGAGCGGAGAGGGAGTCCCCGCCTCCGTACCAAAGAACCGCAGAACCAAGGAACCAAGGAGCCACCATGCCGCGCTTCATGACGCTGATCCACATCGACGAGCAGAACGCCCCCGCCGACGGCCCCAGCCCCGAGCTCCAGGAGCGCATGGGCGCGCTGCTGGAGGAGATCACCAAGGCCGGGGTGATGCTGGAGACCGCCGGGCTCACCCCGACCTCCGAGGGCACCCGGGTCACCTGGTCCGGCGGCAAGCTCAGCTACACCGACGGGCCCTTCACCGAGAGCAAGGAGGTCATCGGCGGCTACTCGATCGTCCAGGCCAAGGACAAGGCCGAGGCGCTGGAGTGGACCAAGCGGTTCCTGCAGACCCACGAGGACTACTGGACCATCACGGCCGAGGTCCGCGAGATCGCCGAGGGCTGACCGGTCGCGCTTGCCCCGTTCTGATGCGGCTGCTCTGATGGGTGGACGTGACGGGAGCAAGCTCAGAATCGACCCAGGCGACCCAGGCGATCGAGGCGGTCTTCAGAATCGAGTCCGCGCGGATCATCGCCGGTGTCACCCGCATCGTGCGGGATGTGGGCATCGCCGAAGAGCTCGCGCAGGACGCTCTGGTCGCCGCGCTGGAGCAGTGGCCGGAGTCGGGCGTACCGGACAAGCCGGGCGCCTGGCTCATGGCCACCGCCAAGCACCGCGCGATCGACCTCGTACGCCGCAAGGAGACGTACGCGCGCAAGCTGGCCGAGGTCGGCCGGGCCCTCACGGAGACCTCCCCGCCCGAGTACTCCGAGGACCCCGCCGAGGACATCGACGACGACCTGCTGCGGCTGATCTTCACCGCCTGCCACCCCGTGCTGTCGACCGAGGCCCGGGCCGCGCTCACCCTGCGGCTGCTCGGCGGGCTGACCACCCAGGAGATCGCCCGCGCCTTCCTGGCCCCCGAGCCGACCGTCGCCCAGCGGATCGTCCGCGCCAAGCGCGCGCTCGCCAAGGCCGACGTCCCCTTCGAGGTCCCGTACGGCGCCGACCGCGCCGCCCGCCTCGACTCCGTCCTCGAGGTCATCTACCTCATCTTCAACGAGGGCTACTCCGCCACCGCGGGCGACGACCTGGTCCGCCCCGCCCTGTGCGAGGACGCCCTCCGCCTGGCCCGCGTCCTGGCCGGACTGATGCCCAAGGAACCCGAGGTCCACGGCCTCGCCGCGCTCCTGGAGTTCCAGGCCTCCCGTATCCCGGCCCGCACCGGCCCCGACGGCGAACCCGTACTCCTCGCCGACCAGAACCGCGCCAAATGGAACCGTCTCCTCCTCCGCCGCGGCGTCGAAGCCCTCCACCGCGCCGGCCACGGCCCGTACTCGCTCCAGGCCGCCATCGCCGCCTGCCACACCCAGGCGGTTCGCTACGAGGACACCGACTGGGCCACCATCGCCACCCTGTACGGCCGGCTGATGGCCTTGGCCCCCTCCCCCGTGATCGAGCTCAACCGAGCCGTCGCCATCTCCATGTCCCAGGGCCCCGCGGCCGCCCTCCCGCTGGTCGACGCCCTCGCCGACGAACCGGCCCTCAAGGGCTACCACCTGCTGCCGAGCGTCCGCGGCGACCTCCTGGAACGCCTGGGCCGCGCCGCCGAGGCCCGCGCCGAATTCGAGCGGGCCGCCACCCAGACCCACAACGCCCGCGAGCGCGACCTCCTGCTGGAACGGGCCGCCCGGTGCGTGTCCGAGTGACTACCGCAGGGTGAGCGGGGTCTCGGACCCGACGCGGGTCAGCTTCTCGGGGTTGCGGACGTAGTAGAGCCCGACGATGCGGTCGTCCTCGATACGAATCGCGATGACACCGTCCGTCTCGCCGTCCACCCGCAGAACGAGCCCCGGGCTGCCGTTGACCACGGTGGGCTCACCGGTGAGCGTGACTCCGGCCGAGCCGCCGACGATGTAACGGGCCACCTTGTCGGCGCCGATGACCGGCCGCCGCGCGGCCTGCTTGACGCCGCCGCCGTCGGTCATCAGGACGACCTCGGGGGCGAGTACGTCGAGCAGACCCTGGAGGTCCCCGGTGGCGAGCGCCCGCTGGAACGACTCCAGAGCCGCCCGAGTCCTGCTCGCGGAGACCACCGTACGAGGGCGGCGGGCATCCACGTGCCGACGGGCGCGGTGCGCGATCTGGCGCACCGCCGCGGGGCTCTTGTCGACGGCGGCCGCGATCTCGTCGTAGCCGACGTCGAAGACCTCGCGCAGCACGAAGACGGCGCGCTCCGTCGGCGACAGCGTCTCCAGCACGAGCATGAGCGCCATCGACACACTCTCGGCGAGCTCGACGTCCCCGGCCACGTCCGGCGAGGTCAGCAGCGGCTCGGGCAGCCAGGGTCCGACGTACGCCTCCTTACGGCGCGTCATGGTGCGCAGCCGGTTGAGCGCCTGGCGGGTCGTCATCCGCACCAGATACGCGCGCTGGTCCTGCACCTGCCCCAGGTCGACCTCGATCCAGCGCAGCCAGGTCTCCTGGAGGACGTCCTCGGCGTCGGCGGCCGAACCGAGCATCTCGTAGGCGACGGTGAAGAGCAGGTTGCGGTAGCCGACGAAGGTCTCGGTCGCCTCGTTGACGGCGTGATCGCTCATATGTTGCTCCTGGTCAGGCTGCCGGTTCGGCGTTCAGGGTGGCCGACGCCGCGCCACGCTTGGCCTGCAGCAGCTGCCGGCGCTTGTCGCCCTTGGGCCAGTGGTGCGAACCGGGCTTGCGCGCCTCGACCGCCAAATGCTTGACGCTGAAGTTGCAGGAGACCTCCTTGAGCTTCGCGCCCGGGCGGCCGCCAATGTAGAGCCTTATCGCGATGTCGTCCTTGTTGGCGAGCTGGAAGACACCGGCGCCACGACCCAGGCCGACGCACATGGCCGGGAACGACAGGTTGATGGGCGCGGGCCGCTTGTCCGCGATTCGGTTGAGCACCGTGTCGGCGGCGTGTGCGCCCAGACAACCCGCGCCATAGGCGCTCATCCGGAACGGCAGGTCCGACGGCGCCGCCGAATCCCCGGCCGCGACGATGCGCTCGTCGTCGACGCTGGTCAACGTCTCGTCCGTGAGCAGACGTCCCAGGGCATCGGTGCTCAGCCCGCTGCGCGCGGCCAGGTCCGGCACACCGAATCCGACGGTCCAGACGGTGATCTCACTCGGGAGCTCGCGGCCATCGCCGAGCCGCACGGCATCGCGCGTCACGGCCGTCACCTTCGTGTCCGGGCCGTCGAGCACGGTCACCCCCAGCTTGGCGAGCCGCTTGGCAACCGCGCGTCGCCCCCGAGGGTGCAGATACGGACCGAGCAGACCTCCGCAGACCAGGGTCACCCGGCGCCCCTGCTCCGCCAGCTCCGCGGCGGTCTCAATGCCGCTCGGACCGGCCCCGACAACGGTCACCGCGGCCGAGGCGGACGCGGCGTCGAGAACCGGCCGCAGCCGCTGCGCCTCCTCCAGGGTGGCGATCGGGTAGCCGAACTCGGCCGCCCCGGGCACGCGCGGGTCGGCGCTGCCACTGCCCACCGCGTAGATCAGGTAGTCGTAGCCGATGCTGTCGCCCGTCGCCAAGGTCACGCTGCGCTCGGAAGCGTTGATCTGTGCCACGGTGTCGACGACCAGCCGGATGCCCTTGCCCAGGATGTCCTCGTAGTTCACGACCGCGTCATGGGTGCCGGCCACCCGCTGGTGCAGGCGGAGCCGTGCGACGAAGTTCGGGCGCGGGTTGATCAGGGTCACCGTCACGTCGTCGCGCTGCGTCATGCGGTTGGCCGCCATGACGCCGGCGTATCCGCCGCCGATCACGATCACATTGGTGGTCTCGGTGTTCTCGGTCATGGTGTCTCCTCCGTTGCGAGGGTTCGGCCTCAAGACACCGCGTTATCAATCGCCGTGACAGAATGTGAGCCAGATCACTCCAGGGACTCGACGGTGGCGCCCCGGTCGCCCGCTCAGCCGCGGATGATCCGGGCGGTGGAGACGGCGCCGTCCTCAAGGTCCCAGTCGGCGAGAATCCTGTTGTACTCGCCGCTGTCCATGACCGCGTTGAGGGCCTTCTGGAGCTCGTCGCGCAGCACGGTGTTGGACTTGTTCACGGCAAAGCCGACAGGGGCCTCCTTGACCAGGTCCCCCTTTGGCAGGTGGAGGACGCCCTTGGAGTCCTTCGCCTCGCGGACGGCGAACGGAAGGTCGGTGACCACCGCGTCTATAGAGCCGTCACGGATGCGGGCCGGGGTCTTGAAGGGGTCCCAGGAGGTCTGCTTGATCGGATCCGGGCCGCACTCCTTGTAGGACAAGGTCTGGACCGCTTCCTCATTGCTGGAGTCGACATTCATGCCGCAGAGGTCGGCCCACGAACGGATGCCCTGGGCCGTTTTCCACGTGGTGTAGACCGTGTATCCGTAATCGAAGTAGTGAACGAAGTCGACGCTCTCCCGTTCCTTCGCATCGAAGGAGGTGTACTCCGAGCTCGGCATGATCATGTCGTAATTTTGGCCAAGGTGATCAAACGGGTTACCCGGCCCGAAGACTTCGATGCCGACGATCTTCACCCGCAGGCCGAGCCGGTCGCCGAGCGCTTTGGCCAGGTCGGGGTCGAGACCGACCCAGTCGCCTGGCTTTGCGATGACGTCCCTGTCCTCGACGGTGGTCGTGTCGAGCCAGCCGCTGTCGTCGGCGGCGGCTGCGAGGTTATGCGCGCTGCCGCTTCTGACACCGGACACGGCGACCGTGAGAGTCCCGGGCGTGACGAGCTTGAGCTTGTTCGACCGGCTCGTCGCGCCGTCCCCGCCTTTCGACTCTTTCCCATTACCGCCGCTGCCGTCATTGCCACCCAGGCTGTACGCCGTGACCGCGATGAGCACGGCGGCCACGAACGCCGCCCCGGCGACCAGCCAGGAACGCCTGCGACGAGACGGGGCGGTGGACGGTGGCACGGGGTCCGACCCCGGAGCCGGGACCTGGGCGGTCCGGGTGGGCTGGTCCGCCTCGGAGAGCCTGACCGTCGAGCCCGCCCCGCCCTCCGCGACAGGCGCAAGCATCGCGTCGAGCCGCTCGGCCGAAGGCCGCGCCGCCGG
Source organism: Streptomyces sp. NPDC059679 (assembly GCF_042734105.1). Taxonomy (NCBI): domain Bacteria; kingdom Bacillati; phylum Actinomycetota; class Actinomycetes; order Kitasatosporales; family Streptomycetaceae; genus Streptomyces; species Streptomyces sp. NPDC059679. The sequence continues at coordinate 36,786 of NZ_JBHWES010000088.1, forward strand.
GTCCGGTACGAGGAGCTCCATCAGCACGGGCCCCAGGGCCCCGGCCCGGACGGGCGGCGGCACCGCGCCGTCGAGTACCGCAGCCAAGGTGGCCAGCGCGGTCGGCCGGTGCAGCGGGTTGTGGCCCTCGACGCAGACGTACAGCGTCATGCCCAGCGACCACAGATCCGAGGCGGGGTCGTCGTCCGTGCCTCGGATGCGTTCGGGGGCGAGGTAGTCGGGCGTGCCGATGATTTCTCCGGTCGCGGTCAGCGGCGCGGAGCCGGCGCCGCCCTCCACCGAGCCGGTGCGCTGGAGGGCCGCGATTCCGAAGTCGGTGAGCACCGCGTCGCCGTCAGGGCGCAGCATCACGTTGGCCGGCTTCACGTCGCGGTGGCGGATACCGGCGGCGTGCGCGGTGCGCAGCGCGGCCAGCACCTGGCGGGCCATCCGAGCGGCCTTCTCCGGCGTCAGCGGCGCTCCCTCGTCCAGCAGCTCCGCCAGACTGCCACCCGGCACCAGCTCCATGACGAGCCAGGGGTAGGAATCCTCGCCTTCGTCGATGACGTGATAAATCGTCACCACGTGAGGATGGCTGAGCCGAGCCAGCGCCCGGGCCTCGCGCAGCACACGTTCGCGCAGCACACGCGAGGCGTCGGAGCCCACGGGCGCCGACTCCGGAGCGAGCGGGCGAACTTGCTTGACCGCGACCTCCCGATGCAACGCGAGGTCCCGCGCGCGCCACACCGTACCCATCCCACCGCTGCCGAGCCGCTCCAGCAGCTCGAAGCGCCCGTCAACGATTCGCCCGCTCTCCCCGTCGATCACTCAGGGAGCGTACGCGCCCGCCCGCGCCCTCGGCAGCCCCTCAGCCCTCCGTAGTCCGGGCTCAGGAGGCCGAGTTGGCGCGCCGCAGGTGGTCGAGCTCCCCCGCCCCCTCTTAAATAATCGCTTGATGCGGTACTTGATGCAGAGCAAGCACTTTTTTGAGAGGGGGCGGGGGGACGGTCGGGTGGAGCCTTGCCCGGCACGGGATCCTGTGCCGCTTCCGACGTCTGATTCTCAGCCGGGTCGCTTGGCCATGACGACCAGACCCGGCCCGGTGTGCCCCTCCGGGGGGAGCCGGAGTTCGGCGACCGGGTGCAGGCCGGCCTGCTCGATCAGGTCCACGAGTTGTTCCGGCCGCCATTTGTGCGTCGTCCAACGAACGGGTACGCCCCCGTAGGCCTCGGTGCGCACCGCGTCTTCGTCGCCGACGTGTGTTGCGGTGATGAAGTGCCCGCCCGGCTTCAGGGCGCGCGCGAACAGGGCGAGAACCTGAGGAAGGACGTCGCGGGGGAGGTTGAACAGTGACCACCACCCGAGCACGCCGCCAAGGGACGCTTCATCGAGGTCGAGGTCGGTGGCAGAGGCGACGCTGAAGCGGCATTGCGGGTGAAGGCGGCGTGCGTTCTCGATCATACGAGGGGAGAGATCCACCCCGGACACGTCGAGTCCGCGTTCGGCAAGGTAGGCGGTCACCGTTCCGGGTCCGCAACCGACGTCGAGGACAGGCCCAAAGCCGCTCACGGTGTCGGCGAAGGCGTCGATTGACGCCTTGAGCCATGGATGGCGACGGATGTCGCCGACTCCCGTCGTCACCACCATGTCGGCGTAGTTGTCGGCCACGCGGTCATAGGACTCACGAACCACGTCGAGATCGGCCGGGCGGTCGATAGGGTGTGCGCGCATCGGCCGATGATAGGACTACGGCCTCCCACCCACCCACCCGCCCGCCAAAGCCTGCGCCGTCAGCACCACGCCGCCCTCGGCTCCGGCCAGCCCGGGCAGCGAGACCGGGCCCCCTTACTCACCGCAAGTGGTCGAGCTCCCCCGCTTTGGCCGCCCGGATGAAGGCCGCGAGCGGGCGTGGGGCGGTGCGTATGGCTGTGTTGGGGGCTTCGCTCTCGCGCAGGTGTATTGCGCCGTCGGCGGCGGCGAGCTCCAGGCATGCGTTGTCCACTCCGTTGCCGGAGAAGCTTGACTTGCGCCAGGGGATGTCGTGCATGCTCCACCCTTCAAAGTTCTCGTGCGATCCGGTGAATGAAGTCTCGCGACTCCTCGGAACTCAGCGCCAACCGCTCTGCGGCGCTCAGCCGGTGCCGGTAATGGTCCAGTTGCGCTTCCCCGTCCAGGAAGGCGCTGCCGTGGACCTGGTCGATCTGCACCGTGTCCAGTCGGGGGAGTGGTCCCGTCGCGTAAATCACGGAGTCCCCCATGCCGGCGAAACCCTCGGCAGCGAAGGGAATCACTCGCACGGTGACACCGGGAAGTTCGGACCTTTCCAGGATGTACTCCAACTGCTCCCACGCAACCCTTCGATCGCCGACCTTCATACGCAGCGCCGCCTCGTGAATGGTCGCCGTGTACTCCGGCGGATCGTCACGGTCCAGCACCTCTCGGCGCCGTAGCCGGAAGCCGATCAGCTCCTCGATGTGCTCGGAGACCGCCGATCGCGCGTAGGTGAACAGGGCCCGCATGTGCGATTCCACCTGGAGCAGCCCAGGGATGTGGACGACCTCCAGTGTCCGCATTGCATAGGCGTGCCACTCCAGGGCAGCGATGTCCAGCAATGCCGACCCGAGCACGCCCCGGTGGCTCTCCCACCATCCCCGCACCCGCTCGGTTGCCATAGCGGCCAGTGCATCGATCAGCTCGGCGTCCGTGCAGTGGTAGTTGTCGGCCAGCCGTCGTAGCCGCTCCTCGCTGACCCCGATACGCCCTGCCTCGATGTGGCTGATCTGGATGGGGCCGGTGCCCAGTAGCTCGCCCGCTTCGCGCACGGTCATGCCAGCGCGCTCACGCAGCTTGCGCAGCTCGGCGGCCAACCGCACCTGGCGCGCCGTGGGGTTGGTTCTCGGCGGCATGCGTTCTTCTCTCTCCTGACGGCTTGTCACGGCAACGATGGCACGGCCCGACCCGATGGAGCGAATCCCGGGATAAGGGTTGCAACGCATCAGGGCTGCACCCTACGTTGAGTATCGCATCACTCACCGAGCGAAACATCCGGTCAGCCGGAAGCGCACCGCCATGCCCACATGGCGGCAATGACACCGGTCCGCCCTCGCATACCCCCACCGCGCCACAGGAGGCCCACATGCCCCTCGTCACCCCTGCCGTCGCGCCCTTCGAATACTGCCTGCACGTGCCCCACGACCCCCGTGCCGTCCGCGTCGCCCGGGCCTCCCTCCGTACCGCCCTCACCGCCCATGAGCTGCCCGAACTGATCGAGCGAGCCGAGCTGCTGGCCAGCGAGATGCTCACCAACGCGATCGTGCACGCCGAAGGGGAGGCCGACCTGCGGGTGAAGTGGTCCGCCGAGAGGTTGCGCATGACGGTCTGGGACACCAGCGCGGCGCCTCCCAACCGGCGGGAGATCCACGTGGACAGCGAATGCGGGCGGGGGCTGCAGCTGCTGGAACTGCTCGCCGACAGCTGGAATCACTTCCCGCTCACCGGCGAGCTGTGGGGCCCCGCGTCCAAGGTGGTCTGGTGTGAGATCAGCCGGACGCCGCCTGCGGGATGGGCGTGAGGGGCCGCCTCAGTGGGCGGTGTCGTACGCCTGGCGGGCGGCCGTGATGGCTGGGCGGTTGCGGTCGGCCCAGGCTGCCAGGGCCTCCAGGGGGTCGCGGATCTCGTCGATCAGCGGGGTGGTGGCGTACTCCACGCGGGGCGGGGCGTCGGGGTGGACGGTGCGGGTGATCAGGCCGTTCCGTTCGAGGCTGCGGAGGCTCAGAGTCAACATGCGGCGGCTGATGCCCTCAATGGCCCGCTCCAGCTCGGTGAACCGGCGTGGGCCGGCGCCCAGTTGGACCAGCACCTGGGTGCTCCACTTGTCGCCGATCAGCGCCAGTACCTCGCGCAGCGGGCAATCGGCGAGCGGGTGGGCGTGGATGGCGGAGGGGGGTGGGGTGAGCTGGTCCGTTATCCCGGTGTGCCGTTGCGACATAAAAGTGCCTCCTTCCGGGCCGTCCAAGGTTGCTTCAGGATGGCGCTCGTTACAAGTCGTAACGTTCCTGGTGGAGGGGTTGAGAGTGCCGATCGCGCGCAGCCATGGGTTCAAGATTTCCTACGAGCTCTCCGGGGACGGGCCGCCGCTCGTCCTGCATCCGGGGATGTTCCAGACCGGCGCGAGCTGGCGCGCCGCCGGCTACACCGAGGCGTTGGAGGCCACCCACACGGTGATCGCCATCGACCCGCTCGGGCTCGGTTCCAGCGACGGCCCGCATGAGGCCGCGGCGTACGCGCTGGAGCGGCGCGTCGCGTCGGTGACCGCCGTGTTGGACGAGGTCGGGGCGGAACGGGCGGCGTTCTGGGGGTACTCGATGGGTGCGCTGACCGCGCTCGGTATGGCCATCCATGCCCCCGAGCGGTGCGCCCGCCTGGTCGTCGGCGCCTGGGACCCCGTCGAGGGCTTCGGGTCCGCCGTCGCCCCCGCGCTGCACCAGTTCGGGCTCCCCTCCGACACCGATGTGTTCGCCCTGCTCACCCAGGCCGCCCACGCCGACCCGGCCCAGGCCGCCGTCATCGACGCCGGGGACCAGGCGGCCTTCCGCGCCAACTTCGAGGCGTTCTCCCGGGAGGGCGAGCTGGCCTCCCGGCTGGAGTCCGCCACCGTCCCCATGCTCATGTACAGCGGTACGGAAGACCCCTGGCACGACCCACTGCGGCAGTTCGCGGAGCGCGTCGGCGCCGGCTTCTTCTCCGTAGCCGGGGCCGACCACCTCGCGGGCTGGAAGCGCGCCGGGGATGTGCTGCCGCACGTACGGGCGTTTCTGGGCTAGCGCCTGGCCAGGACGTCGTAGTCGCGCAGCTCGATGTTCTCGGCGGCCTTGCGGGCGATCTTGGCGGCCATGTTCTTTCCCGGCAGATAAGGGATGAGCCGGTAGTAGCCGTTGAGCAGCGCGGCGAGGGCGCGGTTACCGGGGACCATGAGCTTGGCGACGCCGTCGCCCATCTTCTGGCAGCCCGTCGCGTACTCGCGCATCTCCTCCTCGTAGCGGGCGAACGCGACGTGGTGGTCGCCGTGCGCGGCGGCCAGTTCGCCGGCGAGGACGTACGCGCCGACCAGGGCGAGGCCCGAGCCCATGCCGGAGAGGGAGGAGGGGCAGTAGGCGGCGTCGCCGAGCAGTGCGATCCGGCCGCGGGTCCAGCTGTCCATGTGGACCTGGCCGACGGAGTCGAAGTAGAAGTCGGGCGCGTGGCGCATATCGTGCAGCAGCCGCTCGCTCTGCCAGCCGTTGCCGGTGAAGTGCTCGGTGACGGCGGCTTGTTGCCGCGCCACGTCGCGGCGGTCGAGGTCCTGCTTCGGTGAGGCGAAGTAGAAGACCGCCTTGGCCTCGGTGTTGTGGCGGGCGCTGTACATCGCGACGAGCCTGCCCGCGGTGCGGTAGGCGTGTCCGGTGTGGTCGAGGCCGAGGTGGTTGGCGGTGGTGAAGATCGCGCAGTGCACGCCGAGGTGCTTGACGAACTGTTCCTCGGGGCCGAAGGCCAGCCGGCGGGTGTTGGAATGCAGCCCGTCGGCGCCGATGACCAGGTCGAACCTGCGCGGCGCGGAGCGTTCGAAGGTGACGGTCACGCCGTCGGGGTCCTCGGTGAGCGAGGTGACGGAGTCTCCGAAGACGTATTCGGTGTACTCCTTGGTGGCGTCGTAGAGGATGCGGGCCAGGTCGCCGCGGAGGATTTCGAGGTCTCCGGCGAACAGGTCGGCGGGCATCTCGGACACCGGCTTTCCCGCGCTGTTGACGTACGACATGGAGCCCATGCCGGTACGGGCCCGCTCGAGGTCGTCCAGGATGCCCATGCGGCGGAGGATCGACAGGTGGGCTTCGCCCCGGAAGTCGACGGCGTAGCCGCCGTCGCGCAGGGCCGGGGCGCGTTCCACGATGGTGGGGTTGAAGCCGTGCCGGTGGAGCCAGTAGGCGAGGGCGGGGCCGGCGATGGAGGCGCCGGAGATCAGTACGTTGCGGTTCTTGAGTGCGTTGTGGTTCGTCATGGTGGAGAGCCTGGCCGGGAGGGCTCACCGCGGACTCACCGCTCGCTCACCGCCTCGACGACGGGCTCGGGGAGGCCCATCAGGCGGAGCCTGTCCGGGTCTCCCGCCACCTCGGCCGCCTCCCGGTAACGCTTCCGGGCCGTCGGCCGGTCGCCGCGTGCCTCGGCGACGCGGCCGAGTCCGACGAGGGTGCGCACCCGGTTGCCGATGCTCTTGACCCAGTGCGGATCGATGCGTTCCAGGGCCTCCCCGTAGAGCCGTTCCGCCTCGTCCAGGTCTCCCTCCAGCGCGGCGATGTCACCGAGTCCGCGCAGGGCCGCCCCAAGGCAGGTGGGGCTGCCGGCGCGGCGGGCCAGCTCGGCGGCGCTCGCGTAGTCGGCGCGGGCCGCGGCCGGGTCATCGAGCTGATCGCCCCGGTTGACCAGCAGGTCGGCGCTGTCCTCCAGGGCTCCCAGCTCCCCGGTGAGGGCGAGGGCTTCGTCGGTCAGCGCGATGGCCCGCGTACGGTCGCCACGTCCGCCCGCGAAACCGGCCAGCACGTCCAGGGCCAGTGCGGTGCCCCAGCGGTCGCCGAGCGCGCGGAACCCCTCCACCGCTGTGGCCACGGCGCGCTCGGCCGCCGCGGTGTCTCCCTCACCGAGCGCCCCGAACCCCGTCACGTACCAGGCGACCGCCCGTGCCCACGGTTCGGGGCAGTCCCGCTGGGACGACACGAGCGCGAACGCGCCCACGGGGTCGGTCTCGCTCGCGTTCCGCATCAGCCACAGGAGCAGGGCGGCCGGATAGCGGCCCGCCCGGTCGCCCGGCCAGGAGGCGGCCAGTGCCTTCTCGGCCGCCGCGCGGTGCCGCTGCCAGACCGGTCGCCCGGCGGTGCCGGACGCCGCGAGCAGCAGGCAGGTCGCGTACTCCTCGCCGAGCCCGTCCGGGGGCGTGTCGCCGACGGCGCCCAGCAGCGTGATCGCGTACGGGGCGACCGAGGCGGACGCGCCGCGGATCCACAGGTACGTTGAGGCCGAGGCGAGCAGTTCCAGGGCCGTCGCGAGGTCCGGAGCCTCGACCGCCCAGCGCAGGGCCGCCAGCAGATTGTCGTGCTCGGCCGCCAGGACCCGCAGCCACTCCAACTGTTCGGCCCGGCGCAGACGCGGATCGGCGGTCCGCACCAGGTCCAGGAAATGGCGGGCGTGGGCGCCCCGTGCCGACGCGCGTTCGCCCGCCTCGTCCAACCGCTCGGCGCCGTACGCGCGGATCGTCTCCAGCATCCGGTAACGCCCGCCGCCCGCGGGCTCCAGCAGCGACTTGTCGGCCAGCGACTCCAGCGTCTCGCCGTCCGTGCCGCACACCCGCAGCGCGGCCTCGGCCGTCGCGCCGCCGGCGAAGACCGTGAAACGGCGCGCGGCCCGCTGCTCGGACTCCGAGAGCAGATCCCAGCTC
>NZ_JBHWES010000089.1:0-43164 GCF_042734105.1 Streptomyces sp. NPDC059679
AATAAAAGCTTTGCGGCGCCGGTCTATTCGACCGGCGCCTCAAGGCCATGGAGCGGACGACGAGATTCGAACTCGCGACCCTCACCTTGGCAAGGTGATGCTCTACCAACTGAGCCACGTCCGCATGCATCCGACTGGCTTTCACCAACCGGCGCGGCATCACTCTACCTCATCCACCGAAGTGGTCGAGGCGATGATGAGAGCGGGTGACAGGGATTGCACACTGCGCCTCCCCCTTGGAAAGGGGGCGCTCTACTACTGAGCTACACCCGCATGGCATCCGACCGGCTCTCGCCGATCGGCGTGTCCATCACCCTACCCGATCCACCGGAGTGGTTCGGTAAGGCGATGAGAGCGGGTGACAGGGATTGCACACTGCGCCTCCCTCTTGGAAAGAGGGCGCTCTACTACTGAGCTACACCCGCATGTTCCTCGGGGTTTGCCTTCCGGCCTCGCCCCTCGGCGTGATCCAGACTCTAGCGGATCACCAGGGTGGGTGTGCAACTCGGCGGCGGAGGCCGCTCACTGGCCGCTCAGTTCGATGCGTTGAACGCCTCGTAGACCTTCTTGGGGATCCGGCCGCGCGGCGGGACCTCCATGCCGTGCGACCGGGCCCAGGCGCGGACCGCGGCCGGGTCGGGGGCGACGGAGGTGCGGCGGTAGGCCTTGCCGGAGCGGGCCCGCTTGCGGCCGGCTTCCACGTAGGGCTCGAGAAGGCCGCGGAGTTTCTCCGCATTGGCAGCGTTGAGGTCGATCTCGTACGCCTTGCCGTCAAGTCCGAACGAGACCGTCTCCTCCGCCTGACCCCCGTCGATGTCGTCGGAGAGCGTGACTACTACGCGCTGCGCCACGGGATATCGGTCCTTTCGGGCTGCATCGATGCGTTGACGTGCAAAGATGGCAGCTGTCCTGTTGTTAGTGAACAATGCTTTTTCATTTGTACAGCGGTGAGCAATGCATTGTGAAGCCCCGCTAATTCTGCCCGCGTGTCACGCCGCAATCGGGACCATACGTTTTTCCTGGAACTTTCCCCAGTGGATGGTGGCGCCGATGCTTAAACGTGACGGAAGGCGAGGCTGCTCTACCCGCGTAGATTTCGGGCCGGGGTACGCTGGGCGAACCGCCTTACGCACCAGCACCACACCACCGGGAGTGCCAGTGGCACGCGTCGTAGTCGACGTCATGCTCAAGCCGGAGATCCTCGACCCCCAGGGACAGGCGGTGCAGCGCGCGCTGCCCCGTCTCGGGTTCGAGGGGATCGCCGACGTCCGTCAGGGCAAGCGCTTTGAACTCGAGGTGGAGGGCCCGGTCGACGATGCCGCCCTCGCCCGTATCCGCGAGATCGCGGAGACCTTCCTCGCCAACACCGTGATCGAGGACTTCACCGTGCGGATCGAGGCCGACCAGGCCGCCGATGCCGCCCTCGCCGCGCGGGCGGAGTCGTGACCGCACGCGTCGGAGTCATCACCTTCCCCGGCACGCTCGACGACCGCGACACCCAGCGCGCGGTCCGGGTCGCCGGTCTTGAGGCCGTACCGCTGTGGCACCGCGACAAGGACCTCAAGCAGGTCGACGCGGTCGTGCTGCCGGGTGGCTTCTCGTACGGCGACTATCTGCGGGCCGGAGCGATCTCCCGCTTCTCCCCGGTAATGGAGTCGGTGATCGAGCAGGCGAAGGCGGGCATGCCCGTACTTGGCATCTGCAATGGTTTCCAGGTTCTCACCGAGACTCATCTGCTGCCCGGCGCGATGCTGCGGAACAACCATCTGCACTTCATCTGCCGTGATCAGAAGTTGCGAGTGGAAAACGCCGGGACCGCCTGGACCCGCTCCTACGAGCAGGGCCAGGAGATCAACATCCCGCTCAAGAACATCGACGGCCGCTATGTGGCCGACGAGCGGGTTCTGGATGAACTCGAAGCCGAGGGCCGTGTGGTCTTCCGCTATCGCGACTTCAATCCGAACGGTTCGCTGCGTGACATCGCCGGCATCACCAACGAGGCGGGCAATGTCGTCGGCCTCATGCCGCACCCCGAGCACGCTGTCGAGCCGCTGATCGGCACCGGGCGCACCGACGGGCTCGGATTCTTCACCTCGATCCTCAAGAACCTGGTTGACGCATGACTCTGGACACCGTCAAGCACGCGGAACAGACTCCGGACGTCCAGCAGCCCTGGGCCGAGCTCGGCCTCAAGCAGGACGAATACGAGCGCATCCGCGCCATCCTCGGCCGCCGCCCGACCGGCGCCGAGCTGGCCATGTACTCCGTCATGTGGTCCGAGCACTGCTCGTACAAGTCGAGCAAGGTCCATCTGCGACAGTTCGGCGACAAGGCTCCCGCCTCCGACGCGCTGCTCGTCGGCATCGGCGAGAACGCGGGCGTGGTCGACGTCGGCCAGGGCTATGCGGTCACCTTCAAGGTCGAGTCGCATAACCACCCCTCCTATATCGAGCCGTACCAGGGCGCGGCCACCGGCGTGGGCGGCATCGTCCGCGACATCCTCGCCATGGGCGCCCGCCCGGTCGCCGTGATGGACCCGCTGCGCTTCGGCGCCGCCGACCACCCCGACACCAAGCGGGTGCTGCCCGGTGTGGTCGCGGGCGTCGGCGGCTACGGCAACTGCCTGGGCCTGCCCAATATCGGCGGCGAGGTCGTCTTCGACCCCTGTTACCAGGGCAACCCGCTGGTCAACGCGCTGTGCGTGGGCGTGATGAAACACGAGGACATCCACCTGGCCAAGGCCTCGGGCACGGGCAACAAGGTCATCCTCTACGGCGCCCGCACCGGCGGCGACGGCATCGGCGGCGTCTCCGTGCTCGCGTCCGAGACCTTTGACGACACGAAGCCCACCAAGCGCCCCGCCGTCCAGGTCGGCGACCCCTTCCAGGAGAAGCTGCTCATCGAGTGCACCCTGGAGATCTTCAAGGAGAACCTGGTCGCCGGCATCCAGGACCTCGGCGGCGCCGGGCTCTCCTGCGCGACCAGCGAGCTGGCCTCGGCCGGCTCCGGCGGTATGCGGGTCGAACTGGACACCGTGCCGCTGCGCGACGCGACCCTCTCGCCCGAGGAGATCCTCATGAGCGAGTCGCAGGAACGCATGTGCGCGATCGTCGAGCCGGACAAGGTCGACCGCTTCCTGGAGATCTGCGAGAAGTGGGACGTCATCGCCACCGTCATCGGTGAGGTCACCGAGGGCGAGCGGCTGGAGATCTTCTGGCACGGCGAGCAGATCGTCGACGTCCCGCCGCGCACCGTCGCCCACGAGGGCCCGGTGTACGAGCGCCCGTACGCCCGCCCGGAGTGGCAGGACGCGCTCCAGGCCGACGACGCGAACAAGCTGCCGCGTCCGGTGACCGCCGATGAGCTGCGCGAGCAGATCCTCAAGGTCGTCTCCTCCCCGAACCAGGCGTCCAAGTCCTGGATCACCGACCAGTACGACCGTTTCGTCCAGGGCAACACGGTCCTCGCCCAGCCCGAGGACTCCGGCATGGTCCGTATCGACGAGGAGACCGGCCTCGGCGTCGCGGTCGCCACGGACGGCAACGGCCGCTACGCCAAGCTGGACCCGTACGCGGGCGCGCAGCTGGCGCTCGCCGAGGCGTACCGCAATGTCGCCGCCTCCGGCGCCAAGCCGCTGGCGATCTCCGACTGCCTGAACTTCGGCTCACCCGAGGACCCGGCGGTCATGTGGCAGTTCGCCGAGGCCACCCGTGGCCTGGCCGACGGCTGTCTGACCCTGGGCACCCCGGTCACCGGCGGCAATGTCTCCCTCTACAACCAGACCGGGGACGTGGCCATCCACCCGACGCCGGTCGTCGCCGTCCTCGGCGTGATCGACGATGTGGCGCGCCGCACCCCGATCGGCTTCGCGGACGAGGGCCATCTGCTGTACCTGCTCGGCGACACCGGGGAGGAGTTCGGCGGTTCGGCCTGGTCGCAGACCGTCCATGACCACCTCGGCGGGCTGCCGCCGAAGGTGGACCTGGAGCGCGAGCGGCTGCTCGGCGAGATCCTGATCTCGGCCTCGCGCGACGGCATGGTCGACGCCGCGCACGACCTGTCCGACGGCGGTCTGATCCAGGCCCTCGTCGAGTCGTGTCTGCGCGGCGGCAAGGGCGCCCGGATCGTCGTACCCGACGGGATCGACCCGTTCGTCTTCCTGCTCTCGGAGTCGGCGGGCCGGGCCGTGGTGGCCGTTCCGCGCAGCGAGGAAGTCCGCTTCAACGACATGTGCGGGGCGCGGGGGCTTCCGGCGGCCCGGATCGGCGTGGTGGACGGCGACGCGATCGACGTCCAGGGCCAGTTCGGCATTCCGCTGGCGGAACTCAAGGAAGCACACGAGGCGACGATCCCGGGCCTGCTCGCCTGAGACTCGTCCGAGATACGGAACAAGCCCCGTTCCCTGCCGTCACACAGGGAGCGGGGCCGCTTCTTGCGGTGGCGGTCAGCGCCAGAACGCGTCCGAGGCGTCGATGTCCTCATGGCATTCGTCGATGTCGCTGATCTTCCCGCCGACGATCGTGAAGAACATGCCTTCCTTCATATCGAGGCCGCGGTCCTCGCGCTCCGCGCGGCACCGGTGGACGGAGATCACATGCCCGCGCCCGTCGGCCGCCAGCGTCTCCAGTTCGACGCGCAGGGTGCCGCCGGTGACGTCGTACTGGCGGCGGTACAGCTGGACGCAGGCCTCGCGGCCCTTGTGATGTCCGGATATGGAGCTCTCGCCGGGGACGTGGTGGGTCACGTCGGTGGTCATCAGCTCGGCCAGGGTGTCCATGTCGCCGCTGACGAACGCGTCGTAGCCGCGGCGGATCAGGGCGCAATCCGGGTGCTCGCCCATGGCGGTTCACGCCTTTCGTGCTGATTTCTCTCGCCTTCCCTTCCATCCTCTGCCGCCGTCCCCGGGCTGTCCATGCTTCTCGGGGGCTTCTCGGGGGCTTCTCGTGGGCTTCTCGGGGCTCCGTTGTCAGGGCCGCTCGATAAGCTCGGCCGCATGCCGCCCCGTCCCCGCGCCCGCACCTATGACCTGGCCAAGACGCGCGCCGCCGTGACCGCGCAGTTCGAGCATGTACGGGAGGCGGTGCGCGGCCTGGACGAGGAGCGGCTGGGCGCGCCGACCCGGCTCGGCGGCTGGACGGTCCGCGAACTGGTCGCGCATCTGTCGATGGCCGTGGGGGCGGTCGCCCGCCACCTGGAGCAGCCCCCGCCGCCCGCGCGGGAGGTCACCGCCACGGGCTGGGTGGCCGCGACGGCTGCGCTCGGCGGGGATATCGACGACGACACCCGATCGCTCGCGGCGACCGCGGAGCCGGCCGAGCTGCTGGACCGGGCCGCCGCGCGCTTCGCCGAGCTGGTGCCCGAGGCCCCCGGCGACCGGCTGCTGGCGGCCCGGGTGGGGGCGATACGGCTGGACGACTTCCTCGTCACCCGCTGTGTCGAGCTGGTCGTGCACACCGACGACCTGGCGGCCGCGCTCGGCGCCTCCCTCCCGTACGACCGCCAGGCCCTGGCCGCCGCCACGCGCCTGCTCGCCGACGCGCTCGCGGCGAAGGCGCCCGGGGGCTCGGTCGAGGTCCGCGTCCCGCCGTACGCGGTCGTGCAGTGCGTGGAGGGCCCGCGGCACACCCGTGGCACGCCTCCGAACGTCGTCGAGACGGCGCCGCTGACCTGGATCCGCCTCGCCACGGGCCGTCTGGACTGGTCCGAGGCGGTCGAGGAGGCCGAGGTCACGGCGAGCGGCGAGCGGGCCGATATCGCGTCCTACCTGCCGCTGCTGGGCTGACGGGCCGGGCGTACCAAGGCGTCCGAGGGCCCGCGGGAGCGTTCGAAGGGGCCTTCCGGAAGGTCCGGAAGGTCTTCCGGGAATGTGACTTACGCCCCCCTGGCGGTCCCTCGTTCGGAGGTGCCGCCGAACTGGCCTAGACTCGAACCCGTGCCACGTGGTGACGGACGACTCAGCCACGACCTGCTCCCCGGAGAGAAGGGCCCCCAAGACGCCTGTGGCGTCTTCGGAGTCTGGGCTCCGGGCGAAGAGGTCGCCAAACTCACCTATTTCGGGCTGTACGCACTGCAGCACCGCGGACAGGAGTCCGCGGGCATCGCGGTGAGCAACGGCTCCCAGATCCTGGTCTTCAAGGACATGGGCCTGGTTTCCCAGGTCTTCGACGAGACCTCCCTCAGCTCTCTCCAAGGTCATATCGCGGTCGGTCACGCCCGCTACTCCACCACCGGTGCCTCGGTGTGGGAGAACGCGCAGCCGACCTTCCGTGCGACCGCCCATGGCTCGATCGCGCTGGGCCACAACGGAAACCTGGTCAACACCGCCCAGCTCGCCGAGATGGTCGCGGCGCTGCCCCGGGACAACGGCCGCGCCACCCAGGTGGCCGCGACCAACGACACCGACCTGGTCACCGCCCTGCTCGCGGGGCAGGTCGACAAGGACGGCAAGGCGCTTACCGTCGAGCAGGCGGCCCCGATCGTGCTGCCCGACGTAAAGGGTGCTTTCAGCCTCGTCTTCATGGACGAGCAGACCCTCTACGGCGCCCGCGACCCGCAGGGCATCCGCCCGCTGGTCCTCGGCCGCCTGGAGCGCGGCTGGGTGCTGGCCTCCGAGACCGCCGCCCTCGACATCTGCGGCGCCTCGTTCATCCGGGAGATCGAGCCCGGCGAGATGGTCGCGATCGACGAGAACGGGCTGCGCTCGACGATGTTCGCGGAGCCGCGCCCCAAGGGCTGCGTCTTCGAGTACGTCTACCTGGCCCGCCCGGACACCGATATCGCCGGCCGGAACGTGTATCTGTCCCGGGTGGAGATGGGCCGCCGGCTGGCCGCCGAGGCCCCGGCCGACGCCGATCTGGTGATAGCCACTCCGGAGTCCGGCACCCCGGCCGCCGTGGGCTACGCGGAGGCCAGCGGGATTCCGTACGGCTCGGGGCTGGTCAAGAACGCGTATGTGGGCCGGACCTTCATCCAGCCCTCGCAGACCATCCGCCAGCTGGGTATCCGGCTCAAGCTGAACCCGCTGAAGGAGGTCATCCGGGGCAAGCGCCTGGTGGTCGTCGACGACTCGATCGTCCGCGGCAACACCCAGCGCGCGCTGGTCCGGATGTTGCGCGAGGCCGGGGCGGCGGAGGTGCACATCCGCATCAGCAGCCCGCCCATCAAGTGGCCCTGCTTCTTCGGCATCGACTTCGCGACCCGGGCCGAGCTGATCGCCAACGGGCTGTCGGTCGAGGAGATCGGCAAGTCGCTGGGCGCGGACTCGCTCGCGTACATCTCCACGGACGGGATGATCGAGGCGACCACGATCGCCAAGGGGAACCTGTGCCGGGCCTGCTTCGACGGTGAGTACCCGATGGAGCTCCCGGACCCCGAACTGCTCGGCAAGCACCTCCTGGAGGCCGAGACGCAGGCTCCGGTCCGCAGCGACGCGGACGGTGTGGCGACCCTGACCGCGGGCGTCGGCGGCGCGGACGCGCTGCGGCGTCCCTAGGCGTCCCCAGGCGGCCGGTCGCCCGTTAGGCGGCCGGTCGTAGGGCGGTCGGCCCCAGGGCGGGCCATACGTCCGCGGCGGCCGTACGTCCAGTGCGCGCGGAGAGCGCCTCAAGAGCTCCCTTTTCACCACCACACGAAAGATCTCAACGTCATGTCTGAGCTTTCCCCGGGCGCGGCCGGGTCCACGTACGCGAGCGCGGGCGTCGACATCGAGGCGGGCGACCGCGCGGTCGAGCTGATGAAGGAGTGGGTGAAGAAGGCCACCCGCCCCGAGGTCGTGGGCGGCCTCGGCGGCTTCGCCGGGCTCTTCGACGCCTCCGCCCTCAAGCGCTACGAGCGGCCGCTGCTGGCCTCGGCCACCGACGGGGTCGGCACCAAGGTGGACCTCGCGCGCCGGATGGGGGTCTACGACACCATCGGCCGCGACCTGGTCGGCATGGTCGTGGACGACCTGGTGGTCTGCGGCGCCGAGCCGCTGTTCATGACCGACTACATCTGTGTCGGCAAGGTGTATCCGGAGCGGGTCGCCGCCATCGTCAAGGGCATCGCCGAGGGGTGCGTGCTGGCGGGCTGCGCTCTGGTG
This sequence comes from Streptomyces sp. NPDC059679, assembly GCF_042734105.1. Taxonomy (NCBI): domain Bacteria; kingdom Bacillati; phylum Actinomycetota; class Actinomycetes; order Kitasatosporales; family Streptomycetaceae; genus Streptomyces; species Streptomyces sp. NPDC059679. Next base: position 8,078 of record NZ_JBHWES010000089.1, read on the forward strand.
GGCGGCGAGACCGCCGAGCACCCGGGGCTGCTGGGCGCCGATGAGTTCGATGTGGCCGGCGCCGGTACGGGCGTGGTCGAGGCCGACCGGGTACTGGGCGCGGATCGTATCCGGACGGGTGACGCCGTGATCGCCATGGAGTCGTCCGGACTTCACTCGAACGGGTACTCACTCGTCCGCCATGTGCTCTTCGAGCGGGCCGGCTGGTCGCTGGACCGGGAGGTTCCGGAGCTCGGCCGGACGCTGGGGGAGGAGCTGCTGGAGCCCACCCGGATCTACTCGCTGGACTGTCTGGCCCTCACCCGGACCACCGAGGTGCACGCCTTCTCGCACATCACCGGCGGCGGGCTCGCGAACAACCTGGCGCGGGTCATCCCGGACGGGCTGCACGCGGTGGTCGACCGCTCCACCTGGACCCCGGGCCCCGTCTTCGGCCTGGTCGGGACCGCGGGCTCGGTCGAGCGGGCGGAGCTGGAGAAGACCCTGAACATGGGCGTCGGCATGATGGCCGTCGTGCCCGGGGAGTCGGTCGATGTGGCGCTTGCCACACTCGCGGACCGCGGCGTCGAGGCATGGGTCAGCGGCGAGATCGTCGAGCGGACCGCCGAGCACGCCGAGGCCGTGTCCATGACCGGCGACTACGCGAGCTGACGGCGAGCCGAGCGTGAAGACGGCGCCGACCGTGAAGACAGCACAGAAGCCGGTCCGAGGCGGATGCCCCGGACCGGCGGAGGTGCGGCTCGCAGCCGAGCGCCTGAAGCGACCTGAAATGAATGGTCAGGCGCGACGACGTTGTGCGGACGGCCCCGACTGTTCGTCGGCGTCGTCATCGTCATCGTCGTCGTTGTACAGATCCGCGTACTGTGCGTACGGGTCGTTGTCCAGCTCATCGTCCTCGAATTGCTCGCCATTCGGCGGCTGGTTCGATGGCGATGCGCCCAGCTCCTCAGCCAGGCGTGAGAGGTCAGTCCCACCGCTGTTGTACTTCAGCTGGCGGGCGACCTTCGTCTGCTTGGCCTTGGCCCGGCCGCGCCCCATGGCTCGACCCCCTCAACGACGGGGCTCGACGGCCCCAGAGTCTTGACACGCGTTCACGTTCATAATTCAGAGCGGACTCTCGAAAGAGAACCCGGCCCGTAGGGCTTCAACGGTACCTGCTTCTGTGGCCATACGGTACGTCGCCCGCATGACGTGCCACGTCGCACAACCGGCGGGCAGCCCTGTACCCGCTGGTCAGCTGCGATTTTAACGTGTCCTGGACGCCGACCCGCCGACGGGCCGTGAGGGATCTCTCCCCGATGGCCCCGTACGGCCCTGTGTACGTCCCGTACGCGCTCCGTACGGGCCCCCGGACAGCCCCGGGCGGGCCCCGGCGGCACGAGGCCGCGCCGGGGCCCGGTACGCCCTTCGGGCGCGGTTGCCGGGAGCGGAAGTCAGCCGTGGCGGCCCTCGGCCATGCGCTGTTCGGCCAGCCGGTCGGCGGCCGCGGCGGGTGGAATTCCATCGGCCTGTGCCCGATCGAATATGGCCAAGGTCGTGTCGAAAATCTTTGCCGCCTTGGCCTTGGCCCGGTCGAAGTCGAAACCGTGCAGTTCGTCCGCGACCTGGATCACACCGCCGGCGTTCACCACGTAGTCCGGGGCGTACAGGATCCCGCGGTCGGCGAGGTCCTTCTCGACCCCGGGGTGGGCCAGCTGGTTGTTGGCGGCCCCGCACACCACGCGCGCCGTCAGCGCGGGCACGGTGGCGTCATCGAGGGCGCCGCCGAGCGCGCACGGAGCGTAGACGTCGAGGTCGGACCGGATCAGGGCGTCGGTGTCCGCGACGGCCGTCACCTCGGGGTGGCGGGCGCGGACCCGCTCGACGGACTCGGCCCGCACATCGGTGACCACGACCTCGGCGCCGTCCTCCAGCAGGTGGGCGACGAGGTGGTGGCCGACCTTGCCGACGCCCGCGATGCCGACCCGGCGGCCGCGCAGCGTGGGCGCGCCCCAGGACGCCTGGGCGCTGGCCCGCATGCCCTGGAAGACGCCGTAGGCGGTGAGCACGGAGGAGTCGCCCGCGCCGCCGGCCTCGGGGGAGCGGCCGGTGGTCCAGGGGCACTCGCGGGCGACGACGTCCATGTCGGCGACATAGGTGCCGACGTCGCAGGCGGTGACGTAGCGGCCGCCGAGGGAGGCCACGAAGCGGCCGTAGGCCAGCAGCAGCTCCTCGGTCTTGATCTGCTCCGGGTCGCCGATGATCACGGCCTTGCCGCCGCCGTGGTCGAGCCCGGCCAGCGCGTTCTTGTAGGACATGCCGCGGGCGAGGTTGAGCGCGTCCATGACGGCCGCTTCTTCGGGGCGCGTCTCGGAGGCGTACGCGTGGAAGCGGGTGCCGCCGAGGGCCGGGCCCAGGGCGGTCGAGTGGATGGCGATGACGGCCTTCAGGCCGCTCGCGCGGTCCTGGCAGAGCAGGACCTGCTCATGGCCGCCCTGATCGGAGGCGAAGAGCGTGCTGAGGGCGGACGAAGAATCGGGTACTGCGCTGCCCGTCGGACCGTCGACGCTGACGGTATGACGTACGTCGGTCACTGTGGTGACTCCCATATGCCGCGTTGTGGACGCCCTCCTTGCTGGTGGGGAGGGCCGGTGGGCAAGAGCGTAAGCCCTTGGGACCGGCTCGGAACGGCACGGTCCGTGCCGAGTCCCGATGGGGGCGGCGAGCGCCCGGGCCGGGCGTGGGACGATGCGGGCAGCCGGGGATCGCGCCCCAGGTCGTGACGGCCCCCGGCGGACCGTCTCGTTGGCTGGCCTTGAGGGAGCGCGCGTGACCGTGGCGTCATCGGTGGTTGTCCCGTACGCGGCGTACCTGAGGGTCTACGAGCCGCTGGCGGCCTTTCCCGAGCCCGAACGCTCCCACTGGGCACGTTACGCCAAGCGGGACGATCTCCCGGGCGCCCAGGACGAGCTGCGGCGCTCGCTGGCCGACCTGCTGCCGGTGCCGCCCGTGGCGGTGCCCGTGCACGAGAGCAGCGACGCCTTTGTGGCGGTCGTGGACGGCGTAACCTGCGTCTGTCCGTGGCGCACCCGGCTGCGCGGCTGGCTGGCCCTGGAAGAGCTCACCGAGCGGTTCCCTGCGTCGCTGCTGGACGCCGTGCTGCCCCCGATGGTGCGCCGGCAGGCGGCGGCGGACTACGAGCAGTGGCTGGAACGCAACCCGGACGCCCGGCCGTGGATCAGATCGGCGACCTGGCATGTGCCGGTGCGCTGGTTCGTGCTCTTCGCGGACGACGAGCGGGAATACGAAAAAAGCTACAAGGGAGAACACGGGCCGCTGCTCCGCTACCGGACCCCCATGGTCCAGGCCAGGCGCCGAGTGGCGCGCGGACTGAAGGTGCTCAAAGATGGCCTCGGTGAGGGTCCACTGATCGACGGCCTGGTAGATGTTGGTCGGTGGCTCGAGGAATTCCATCCGCGTTCGCTGGTCGAGCTCGACTACGGCGGCCTGGTGCACGCGGTGCCCCCGGGGCAGCTTGACGACGACCGTTCCGCCGCCGATGTGGCGGAGGGTCTCGCGGCGCTGCGCGACGGGGACGGGGAGCGGGCGGGGAGCGTGTACCAGCGGCTGACGGAGCGCTGGACAGCGGTCCGCGGCCGTCAGAACGCGAGCTGAGCACGGGGACGCACGGAAAACGGGGATGAACGGGGACACGGGGATGGCGTGGCGATGGCGCGCGCGCATGCGCGGAAGACCGACAGGGTCGACGGAGCCGGCGACGCCGGGCGAGCCCGGCGAGGCTGATAAGGCGGCTAAGCCGGACAGCATCGGACGGGCGGGACGTAGGTCCCGATCCGGGCCTATGCCTCAATCGTGACCTAAAGCACTGACTTCGGGCCTTGCGGCAATCCCCCACCCTCGTGTCAAAATAGGACAAGGAGTCCGGGAAGGCCTCCTTCCGCTCAAGTATGGGCGGAATCATCGGTATTGCACTCCTTGGCGGGGTCTGTTGCCCCTGATCCTGTTGTGACTGATCGTCACGGCCGCGTGACTGTCCGCTATGACATGGTCCATCGGCTTCCGTCGAGGTTGAACACCTGAGAGGGCAATTCCATCGGTTTGGCCGACGGGGCTGGACAGATGGTGTAGTTGTAGTGCCGAGGACAAGCCGTTCGTCCTATAACCGACTCGGCCCGCGTCCGCCATTTCGGGCAACGTGGGTCAAGGTGCAGAATTTAGAGGAAAGAACCGTGATGGTTCGGTTCTCCCGAGGAGGCCGCTCATGACCGCTCGCACCCCTGATGCCGAGCCGCTGCTGACCCCGGCTGAGGTTGCCACGATGTTCCGCGTGGACCCGAAGACGGTCACGCGGTGGGCCAAGGCAGGCAAGCTCACGTCCATCCGCACGCTCGGAGGGCATCGGCGCTACCGCGAAGCGGAGGTCCGTGCACTTCTGGCGGGCATCCCGCAGCAGCGCAGCGAGGCCTGAACAACCGCTTAACCGGGCGTTTTCCGGCCCCCCAGTCGGAATCCCGCCCGTGGCTCCAAACGACTGGCGCCTGCCCCAACAGGCCCACGCCCGCTCGACACATGGGTGCGTCGTCGATCGCGCTGGACTCCGCCGGGTCCAGCGCGATCTTTTTATGCCCTGCTTGCGGTGTCTGCCGAGGTCCGGCCGGGTCTGCCGGGGTGCTACGGATGGCTTGGTGACTCACCGGTAACACGCCGTGGCGCGATGTTGTGAGAGGGCTGGAACGGGTGGGCGGGTCGACCCGGAATCGCCCATTCCAGAAGCCTTCCGGGGTCTTGGACGGGCGGTGCAATTGCACATATTAAATTGACTTGTTGTAGGACGGGTGTAAGTTCCCTCACGCCGCAAGCCCATTCGGTGACTCCCGTCACACCGCACAATGCTTGTCGCACGCTCGGCAACTGCGGTAAGGGCTTACCGAGTTGTCGCCGAGTCGCCATCGGTCTCCGCGGATCGGGAATCCGCCGCCGCGTCCCTCGCCGGTTCCATGGCGAGCCGCAGCAGTCGATGGCAGATAGGACAGTGCCGGGTGAAGTGGCGATAGCCCGTGGCGGCCGCTAGATGCGCACGGAGCAACGCCCTGGTTTCATGCCTCGCGGATGTCGTCATGAGCCGTACCTCCCGCGCGCGCCCCATGTCGCCTTCTAGCTTGGGTACCTCTGGTACGTGCCGCCGTCAAGACGCCGAAAGGCCCGGACCTCTGTACGGGTCCGGGCCTTTCACGCTGCGGTCCTGACGGGATTTGAACCCGCGGCCTCCACCTTGACAGGGTGGCGAGCACTCCAAACTGCTCCACAGGACCATACGGCTCGCGCCGTTTGGCTGCCGCGCTCTTTCGTGCGCTGCGGAGACAGACTCTACAGCAGGTCAGGGGGTGCGGTCGAACTCGCGCCCGGCGGCGGTACGGGGCGCTCAGCGGGGTGCCGTACGGGGCTCCGTACGGGGTGGGGCCAAGCCGCCCCGCCGAGGCCCGCAACGAGCCCTGGGGCGCCCGTAAAGGCGCCCCAGAGGCCGTCTGAGCGCCTTCCAGGGCTCCCGGCCCGGATTGGCCCGGGAGCCGCGCGCACGCTCCCTCACACCCGCTACGGCGCGTCCGCTACGGCGCGGCCGCGTCGATGGCCTTCACGATGCGCTTGTCGGAGATCGGATAGGCGGTGCCGAGGGCGTGCGCGAAATAGCTCACCCGCAGCTCCTCGATCATCCAGCGGATCTCCAGCGCCTCCTGAGGCACCGGCCGGCCCGCCGGGAACTGCTCCAGCAGCCAGGCGTATTCATCCCGCATCTCCTTGACCTTCGCCATCCGCGCGCGGTCCCGCTCGGCGTTGGTCGGGAGCTGCTGCAACCGCCGGTCGACGGCCACCAGATAGCGCATGAGATCCGGGAGGCGGCGCACCCCGTGCGCGGTCACGAAACCGGGCTTGATGAGCTCCGCCAGCTGCTCCTTGACGTCCGCGAGGGACGTCAGCAGCACGGGGCTCGTGGTGGCCTTCAGCCGCCGCTCACAGGACTGCCAGGCGGCCAGCACCTCCTGGACCTTCCGCACGGTGTCCAGCGTCGCGTCCATGATGTCGGCCCGGACCCCGTCGAAGAGCTTGCGGAAGCCCTCCTCGTCCCACGCCGGGCCGCCGCGCGCCGCGATCAGCCGGTCGGCGGAGGCGGCGACACAGTCCTCGAAGAGGGCCGGCACGCTGCCGTGCGGGCTGCGCGAGAGCGCCAGCTTGGCCTGGTTGGACAGCTGCCCCTGGGCGAACTTGGCCGGGCTCGCGGGCAGCCCCAGCAGGATCAGCCGGCGGGTGCCGCGCCACATCGCCTGCCGCTGCTCGGCCTCGGTGTCGAAGAGCCGTACGGCCACCGAGGCGCCCTCGTCCACGAGGGCCGGGTACGCCTTGACGGGCTGGCCCGCGCGGCGGGTCTCGAAGGTGCGCGGAAGGGTGCCGACCGACCACTGGGTGAGCCCGGTGCGCTGCTCGATGCCGCCGCCCTCTTTGGAGCTCTCGAAGGCTTTGGAGATGGCGGCCCGGGTCTTGGGCTTCAGCCGCTGCTTCAGCGCCTCGAGGTCCTTGTCCTCGGCGAGTTTGCGGCGCCGCTCGTCGACCACCCGGAAGGTGATCTTGAGGTGTCCCGGCACCTTGTCCGGGTCCCAGTCCTCCGGGTCGATCCGCACCCCCACCATCCGCTGCAGCTCGCGGGAGAGCGCGGCCGTCAGCGGCTCCTGGAGGGGGACCGTGGTGTCCAGGAATCGCTTGGCGTAGTTCGGCGCCGGGACGTAATTGCGGCGGATGGGCTTGGGCAGCGACCGGATCAGCTCGGTCACCAAGTCCTCGCGCAGCCCCGGGATCTGCCAGTCGAAGCCGTCCGGGGTGACCTGGTTGAGCACCTGCAGCGGAATGTGGACGGTGACGCCGTCCGCGTCCGTGCCCGGCTCGAACTGGTACGTCACCTTGAACTTGAGCTTCCCCTGGCGCCAGGAGTCCGGATAGGCGTCCTTGGTGACGCCCGCCGCCCGCTCGTTGATGAGCATCGACTTCTCGAAGTTGAGAAGCTCCGGCTCTTCCTGGCGTCTGTGCTTCCACCAGGAGTCGAAATGCGCCCCGGACACGATGTGTTCGGGCAGCCGCTGATCGTAGAAGTCGAACAGCGTCTCGTCGTCCACGAGGATGTCGCGCCGCCGGGCGCGGTGTTCCAGTTCCTCGACCTCGCCCAGCAGTTTGCGGTTGTCGTGGAAGAACTGGTGGTGCGTGCGCCAGTCGCCCTCCACCAGGGCATTGCGGATGAACAGATCCCGGCAGGTCTCCGGGTCGATCCGGCCGTAATTCACCTTCCGCTGGGCGACGATCGGCACGCCGTACAGCGTGACCCTCTCGTACGCCATCACGGCCGCCTGCTTCTGCTCCCAGTGGGGCTCGCTGTAGGTGCGCTTGACCAGATGCTGGGCGAGCGGTTCGATCCACTCCGGCTCGATCTTGGCGTTGACCCGCGCCCACAGCCGCGAGGTCTCCACGAGCTCGGCCGACATGACCCAGCGCGGCGGCTTCTTGAAGAGCGCCGAACCGGGGAAGACGGCGAACTTGGCGCTGCGCGCGCCCAGATACTCGTTCTTCCCTGCGTCCTTCCCGCCCTCCCCCCCGGCGTTCTTGAGGCCGAGGTGCGACAGCAGCCCCGCCAGCAGCGACGTATGGATGTGGTCCGGCGCCGCGTCCTGGTCGGACAGCTCGATGTCCATCGTCTTGGCGACCGTACGCAGCTGGCTGTAGATGTCCTGCCATTCGCGTATGCGCAGATAGTTCAGGAACTCCTGGCGGCACATCCGGCGGAACGCGGACGACGACAGCTCCTTCTGCCGCTCCCTGATGTACTTCCACAGGTTGAGGAAGGCCAGGAAGTCGCTGCTCTCGTCCTTGAAGCGGGCGTGCTGCTGATCGGCCTGTTGCTGCTTGTCGGCGGGCCGCTCGCGCGGGTCCTGGATGGACAGCGCCGCCGCGATCACCATGACCTCGCGGACACAGCCGTTGCGGTCGGCCTCCAGGACCATCCGGGCCAGCCGCGGGTCCACGGGCAGCTGGGCGAGTTTGCGCCCGACCGGGGTGAGCCGCTTGCGCGGGTCCTTCTCCGTGCCGTCCAGCGCGTGCAGCTCCTCCAGCAGCTGCACACCGTCCTTGATGTTGCGCCGGTCCGGCGGGTCGATGAACGGGAACTTCTCGATGTCCCCGAGCCCGGCGGCGGTCATCTGGAGGATGACGGAGGCCAGATTGGTCCGCAGGATCTCCGCGTCGGTGAACTCCGGGCGGGTCAGGAAGTCGTCCTCGGAGTACAGCCGGACGCAGATGCCGTCGCTGGTACGGCCGCAGCGGCCCTTGCGCTGATTGGCGCTGGCCTGGGAGATCGGCTCGATGGGCAGTCGCTGCACCTTGGTGCGGTGGCTGTAGCGGGAGATCCGGGCGCTGCCGGGGTCGATCACGTACCGGATGCCGGGGACGGTCAGCGAGGTCTCCGCCACGTTGGTGGCGAGGACGATCCGGCGGCCGGTGTGGCGCTGGAAGACCCGGTGCTGCTCGGCATGCGACAGCCGCGCGTACAGCGGCAGCACCTCGGTCGACCGCAGCTGCTTCTTGTTCAGCGCGTCGGCGGTGTCCCGGATCTCCCGCTCCCCGGAGAGGAAGACCAGGATGTCGCCGGGGCCCTCGGCCTGAAGCTCGTCCACGGCGTCGCAGATCGCGGTGATCTGGTCCCGGTCGCTGTCCTCGCCGCCCTCTTCGAGCAGCGGGCGGTAGCGCACCTCGACCGGGTACGTACGGCCGCTGACCTCGACGATCGGCGCGTCGCCGAAATGGCGGGAGAAGCGCTCCGGGTCGATGGTGGCGGAGGTGATCACGACCTTGAGGTCGGGGCGGCGGGGCAGCAGCTGGGCCAGATAGCCGAGCAGGAAGTCGATGTTGAGGCTGCGCTCATGGGCCTCGTCGATGATGATCGTGTCGTACTGGCGCAGCTCGCGGTCGGTCTGGATCTCGGCCAGCAGGATGCCGTCCGTCATCAGCTTGACGTGGGTGTCCTGGCTCACCTGGTCGGTGAACCGGACCTTCCAGCCGACGGACTCGCCCAGCGGCGACCGCAGCTCCTCGGCGATGCGCTCGGCGACCGTACGGGCCGCGATGCGGCGCGGCTGGGTATGGCCGATCAGGCCCTTGACGCCGCGGCCCAGCTCCAGACAGATCTTGGGGATCTGGGTGGTCTTGCCGGAGCCGGTCTCGCCCGCGACGATCACGACCTGGTGGTCCCTGACCGCGGCGAGGATGTCGTCCTTTTTCTGGCTGACCGGCAGCTCTTCGGGGTAGGTGACGGCGGGCACGGCGGCGCGGCGGTCGGCGACCCGCAGCTCCGCCCGCTCGATGTCATCGGCGATCTCGCCCAGCACGGCCGCGCGGCACTCGGGCTTACGGATCCGGCGCGTGCCGTCGAGCCGGCGCCCCAGCCGCTGCTGGTCGCGCAGCATCAGCTCGGGCAGCCGCTCCAGCAGGGCGGACAGGGCGGGGACAGGCGTGGTGGACATACGGGCTCCAGGATCTCACCTCTCGAAAACGGCTGGCGAACCTATTTCCGTCCTGTGTTGTCCAGGCCACGCCGAGAGGTATGTCCGCGATGTCCGTTCTAGCGTGACCTCATGGGCAACGAGGCGAGCGACGACAGGGCCGACGGGGGGAAGGACGGCGGACATGGGCGGGGCGAGGGCGGGCGGCGGGAACAGGCCCAGGGTGGGCGGCGGGAACAGGGGCACCGATCCTGGTGGTCGACTTTCAGACACTCTCCGTACTTCCCCGCGACGGTCGTCGTAGTGATCATCGCCGCGGGCGCGGGCCTCTTCGCCGGCTCGTACACCTACGCCTTCGCCAACCCCACCCCGCACCGCATCCCCACCGCCGTCGTGGTCCCCGGCACCCCTACCGAGAAGGCCTTCGTCGTCGGCATGGAGAAGGCCCTCGACGCCTCGCTCCGGCTGCATGTCTACCCCACCCACCAGCGCGCCCTGGAGGCCGTCGACCAGCAGACCGTCTTCGTGGTGCTCCGACCGCACGGCCGCGGCGTGGGCATGGACGTCTCCAGCGCCTCCGGCTCGTCGGTGGCCCAGGTGCTGACCGCGGCCGGGCCGAAGGTGGGGCGGGCGCTGGGGGTGCCGGTCCTGGTCAGGGACGTGAACCCGCTGCAGCCGGGCGATCCGCGCGGGCTCGCGATCTTCTATATCTCGCTCGCCGCGGTGGTCATCGGCTTCATCGGCGCCATCCAGCTGAGCGTGAACGCACGGTCCCTCGAACCGGCGGAGCGGATCGCCTTCACCATCGCGTACGCGCTGCTCGGCGGCTTCGCGATCGCGGCCATCGTGGACTGGGGCCTCGGCGCGGTCGACCTGCCCTTCGTGGAGTCCTGGATGATCCTGGCGCTGACGATGTTCACCTCCGGGATGGTCTTCTCCATGTTCAACGTCCTCTTCGGACGGTGGTCGCTCATCCCGACCTGGGGCCTGATGGTGCTCCTCGGCAACCCCTCCTCCGGCGGCGCGGTCTCCTGGCCCCTGCTGCCGTCCCTCCTCGGCCACATCGGCCGCTGGCTGCCCCCGGGCGCCTCCGTCAACGCGCAGCACACCGCGGTCTACTTCCGCGAGTACCAGCACGCCTTCCCGTTCCTGGTGCTGGCCGGATGGTCCCTGCTGAGCTGCGCGGTCTTCTGGACCTGGCGCCACCGCCACCCGGGGGGCCGCGAAACACCGGTACGCCGGCCCGATGACCGCTGACGGGCCGTAGCCGCTGGGGCGGCCGGGGGGTCTGCCACTCGGAGCAGTTCCGGTTGTCGGCCCATCCAAGATCGACTGTCCTGGGAGCATGCTCAAGGGCTTCAAGAACTTCCTGATGCGTGGCGACGTCATCGTCGTGGCGGTGGGGCTGATCGTCGCCCTGGCGTTCTCCACCTTGATCAAGTCGTTCACCGACAGCGTCATCAACCCGATCATCGCCCGCGCCCAAGGCGGCAAGTCGGCCGGCCTCGGCTGGCAGCTCGGCCAGACCGGGAACAAGGCCACCTACCTCGACGTCGGCTCGTTCATCTCCGCGCTGATCTACTTCCTCATCTTCATGGCGGTGGTCTACTTCCTGATCGTCGTGCCGTACAAGGCCGTCCAGGCCCGCCGCGGAATCACCGTGTTCGGCGATCCCACACCCGCCAAGACCTGCCCGGCCTGCCTCTCCGGCGACATCCCGATGGAGGCTTCCAAGTGCCGATACTGCGGAACCGAACAGCCCGCGAAGCCCGACCGGGCGGCCGGCTGACGGTCGGCGGGCCGATACGAGAACACCCCCTCCAGGAAACCCTGGAGGGGGTGTACGCCCTTGACGGGCTGCGGTGGCTGGGGCCGGGGTCGAACCGGCGACCTTCCGCTTTTCAGGCGAGTTGATCGCGCAGAGTGGATCACTCGTCGGGTCGGAAAAGGTCCAGGTTGACGGCCCGTGGTGTACCGCTGTTGACCGTGGTTGTCCGCCGCCGTTGCCGTCATACTGCCGTCAACTCTGGTCGGCTTCGTCCTCGTCTTCATCCCACTCGCCGTCCATCTCGGCGTACTCAGCGGTCGCTTCCGTCCACCGGTAGTCAAAGGTCATTCGGCTTCGGACTGTGCTGACGCTGCCTTCCAGCAACTCGGCCTTTGCCGCCTCAATGGCAGCGGGCACAGCCGCGTCGTAAGCGGCCTTGATGCGAGGGCCGTAGATCTTTCGGTCCCCCATCTCGAACTCCAGCGTCACAGTCAAGATCTTCTGCGTAGCCATGACGAAGCCCCCTCCAGTCGCGTACAGGCGATGCGTTTGGGTGATCTAAGCATTACTTGGTTGAACATGTGCCTAGTTCCCCAGAAAAGGTCGACAGAGTGACTTTGGGTGGCGTCCTGCCCGGTCTGGGGCCGAGCATGATCAGGGGCCGTACGCTGGCCAGCAACTCGGGCAGGCTTGTCCCCTGCCCGCAAATGTGTCCGAGTGGCCCTCGGGGGCGTTGCCTTCAGACTGCCGTCAGGCGACCAACTTCATCCCGAAACTACGGGTGGGACAGTCGTTGAAGTCTGTTGGGCTGGTCAGTTGGTCGGCTGGGGTCGGTGTCGGTCGACCTTGGTTAGCACTTGCTGACCACCGCTTTAGGAGTTCGATCAAGGGCTCGTTCCTGCCCAAGCAGGATCGATCCAGCAGAGCATGGGGTGGCCACGTGAGTGCGCCCGTCTCTGCTGTTGTCCGCTGTCGTTGATGTCAGCGATGGATGTCAGCCGCGCGTCCCAGGCACTCTCGGTGCTGCGCCAGTCCTCTTGGGGCTGATCAGTCCAGGAAGTAGGACCAAAACGGGATCGTGGCGTACTGGTGGTGTTCCGGTGTCGGCACCGGGCGACCGAATTCGTGATGGAAGTAGTCGGCCAGGTCGGTGCCGTAGCAGATGATGTCCGTCTGATGCATCGACAACACCGGCGTGCCCGTGCGCTCTGGGTCAGCCAGCAGATACCGGTGGGAGTGGATCGGCACCATCACTGGGACCTTGGCCAAGTAGGTGCGAGCCATCTCCAAGGCGTCTGGGGTGCTCGCCGGCCGCAGATCCCACTCCGGATGCCAGAAGCTGTTGTGCTCCACGTCGAACAACACGCCGTTGATCGGCCAGGCCAACCGCTCCGCCAGGTCCTCCGTATCACCGTCCCGCCAGTCGGGCCAGCTACGGCTACCCGTCGGCAGTCCTGCACCCAGCAGCGTCCGGTGCTCCGGAGCGAAACGGAACCCCCAGTGTTCCTCGACCTGGTCGAGCTCCCGCTCACTCATGCCTCGCTTGATCTCGACTCGGGCAGAGAGCATGGCGAGCAACCCTTGGGCATCTTCTGAGGTCAGCGGGTTCTGGGGGCTGATCGAAGTCATACGTGGAACGGTAGGCCACCCGGGGGGACCGTAGGCAGGGGGATATCGCCGCGACCTCAGCTTGGGAATCACGGGTACTTGGGCGGGGATGCGGGTGCTGACCTGCGAGAACGCCGCTTGGCGGTCATCGTGAGCGGACGCCGTATCGCCGCTGTTGACCGTGGTTGACCGCCCGTTCTGGTGCGCATCTGGTGCGGTCCTGATCTTGGTTTGCTGGCCAGCTCCGGAGCACTGCCGCTCTGGAGAACCTGTACAGCCACAACTGATCATGCGAGGCCGTGAGCTGCGGCCGTCCACTTGATCAACGTTCTGAAGTGCGGTGCAACTGTCGCCAGTTGGCAGCGCTGGTCACCAACGAGCGCCCTTCCACGGCCCCAGGACGGCCCGGGAGGGCGCTTGTGCGTGTGGGCACCGTATTGAGGGCTCGCCTGAGAAAGTGCCTGAGCGCCATCAGCCAGCGAAGCGAAGATCCGGTAGCGGTACTGGCGAGCACCGTCGTCTGGCGTCGTCGATGTCAGCACTGGATGCCAGGAGCCACTCACCCGCGGCGACGAGGTGCATGATGACCTCTAGCGTTGCTCAGCGTGATCGCGTAGCTTCGCTTGCAGCATGTCGATGAGGGGGGCACACATTGGACGTGCCATGGGAAGTCTTACACGAGCCTGAGGAAGATAGTGGCAGTGAGACAGCAGATAGATACGAATATCAGTATCAAGTAGTGGCTCGCCATTGCTGCCACTTCGATGCAGGCGACCTGTTGTGGATTCTTTGCGAGTGGCATACCGACTACATCATGGCGTTTTCGGGAAACCGATACGTTCTTGTGAGCGTTAAGCACAGAGAGCTAAGCCAGGGGCACTGGACTCTCAGACGGCTTTGTGATGATGGCGGGCTTGCGACTCTATGTGCCCGTTGGCGAGAATGTCACAAGCCTCACCAAACACGCCTCGCGACGAATGCATCCCTGGACCGCGAATCTGCACGTTTGGCGAAAGCGTGCGCAAGTGGAGATTTGGCTTCCCTTAGAGTTTTCGCTAGGGATCTTCAGCAGAACTTGGATTGCGCTACAGAAGAGGAAGCTCTCGAATTTCTCACGTCACTCAGAATCGAGTGTGAGCTACCTTCGCGTAGACATATAAGGGCGCATAACATCGAGACCTATGTTCGTCCCATGCTGAGACGGTCAACGGGCCGTAGGTTCGATGGGCCGACTGTCTACGATGCCGTTGTCGAGGTGGTGAGGCAGGCAGCGCGAGCGGTTGACAATGATAGGGATCACGCCTGGGCGTTGTCGACGTACGATGCGTTGGATTCCGAAACGCTGCTGGAGCGGGATCTGCAGAGCCGCTTGATCGACAAAGAAAGAATCGAAGCAAAGATTCAGGGAATCCCACCTAAAGGGCCTGTCCTGCTTCAAGCAGATCACACTGGTGAGACTCTAGCGGAGACTAGGCTTTCGAAGAAGTTGCGGCGCGGTGGAATAGGTGAGACGGGTATCCATGCAGCGCGACGGACTAGACGATCCTGGGCGACATTCGCAGCCCAATACACCGCCCCTCTTCCGCACGAAGACGACTTGGTCGACGATCTCACTACGAGAGTATTACATGAGGCAGGACTCGCGGAGGCTGAAGTTTGGACGGATGGCGAGGGTTCCTACGGCCGTAAGATGCTGTCTCTTCTAAATGAGAGATTGAGGCCGGAAAATCTCGGAATTACGCCCGGGGTGCACGTCGACCGTCTGCACTTGCTCGGCCTTGTCTACCAACTCACTGATGAATGCAAGGTGTGGTGGTCGCCCGAGTTTGATGTAGACGTAGAAGGTGAGGAGGCGGGCTAATGAGAGCGGATGACGTTACGGACTACCATCTGGCTCGCCTTCTGATTTTGATTTCGTATTTTGGGCGCCCCGGTTCCAACGGACTAGATGGCTTGACGAAATTGGCCAAGCTTGATTTTTTGCTCCGTTATCCGAGTTTTACAGACAGGCTATTGGCAAGCCGAAACGCCAACTGGCCTCTGGGGTGCGAGCCCAGCAGTGATGAACTGCAAGCGGTTGAAAGCAGGATGATCCGGTACAAGTACGGACCGTGGGACAACCGCTATTATCCACTACTTGGTCAACTCGTAGGGTGCGGGCTAGCTGAGACCGTCAAGGGGCGCGGCCGAGTCGCTATTCGGCTCACCGAATCGGGTGCTGGCTTAGCTGACGGCCTTGCACACAGTGAAGAGTGGCGTGTTTACGCGGGGCGCTCTGAGATGTTGAGTAAACGCTTCAATCTAACCGGCAATGCGCTTAAGAAAATGATCTACGAGTCGCTCCCTGAGGCCGTTGACATTCCACATTGGGGGGAAATCTAATGGCATTATTGATTCGAATCAAGAATGTCACCATTAGGACTTCAACTCATCAAGCCATTTATCCCTTCAATGGTCCCCTCACCTTCATTACTGGCAGTATCGGTGTGGGAAAGAGTAGCCTCCTGGAGCTCCTCAAATATGGACTCGGGGGATCGGCCAAGCTCATGCCGGCCATCAAGGCTAATGTCCAGATAGTGGAGGTGAATGCCGACTTTGCGGGTCGCTCCTACCGATTTATTCGTGAGATGGGTGACACGAAAATAGATGTTCTGGACGTCGAGTCAGGGGAGATCGTAGGCCCTTGGTCGGTAACAAATCGCAAATACATGCCTAAGGTGAGCCAGCAATTTCTTGCTATTCTCGGCCTTCCGGCAGATTTGAGAATCCCGCGACGTCGGGTGAAACCCACCAGCGACACGGTTGGTGTGAGCTTCTTTGATCTATATCGCTACATCTATCTCGGTCAGAATGAGATCGATACAAGTGTCGTTGGGCATGCCGATAGGAATCTAGACAACAAGAGGCGAGCCGTATTTGAGTTGTTGTACGGGCTCAACTCGCCGGAACTGGTCAGCTTGGCGGTTAGGAAGGGGGAATGGCTAGATAAAGAGAAAAGCTTGCGCAGCGGTGCGGAGGCCGTAAAAGATTTCCTTCTTCAGGCAAATGAACCTGACATGGATCGGCTTCAACGGATGGAAATAGAGGCCAATGAACAACTGGAAATTGCTCGCGACCTGCTGAACACCGTCCGCAACGACAGCGAATCTCTGATCCTCGCGCAGCGTGCTCTAAGAGATCGTGTAAGCACTCTTCGTGCTGAGCTTACGGAGTTGTCGGCAGGTGCCGATGCGGTCGAGGCAGACATCTACAAGAGTCAGTCGCTTCTGGCCCAATTGAATCTAGAGCAACAGGCATTGAGTAGGGCAGACGTCGCACGACATGCGCTAAGCGGACTGGAATTCTCCGTATGCCCTCGCTGTATGCAGGATGTAACCCGGCGAGCCGTACCGTCAGACTGTTGCACCGTGTGTTTGCAGCCCGAGGAGCGCGTAGAGGAGGACTTCGGCGGCGAGGCAAAAAGGTTGGCCAGTCAAATCGCTGAGACGAAGAAGCTTCTTTCTGAAGATGAGCGCGAAATGGAAGTACGTCGCACTGCAAGGCGAGTTGTTGAAACCAATCTTGCAGAGGCTACGATGGAGCTTGATCGCAGCACTGCGGAGTTGATTACTCCAAGGCTGGAAGAGGTTCAGTCGCTCTCGATGCAAATCGCTCGGCTTGAGGCCCAGCTTGAACAGCTGCAAGCTTCGAGCGCTCGCTGGAGTAACTACAAACTCTCGCTAGAAGAAGCAGACGAGGCCCGGCGTAAGGCTGGGGAGCTGGATTCCAAGGAGCAGGAACTCCAGGAAGAGTTGGCTGCAAACAGAGTCCGCCTAGATGAGCTGGCCGAGGTCTTTGATGCGACCGTCCGCAGCCTTCGTTTGCCGTGGTATCAGAGCGCAGATATTGATCGAGAGACCTACATGCCGGTCGTAAACAACGGGCAATTTGACGATCTGTCTGTTGGTGGTGCCAGGAAGACAATAGTCAATCTGGCGTACCACTTGGCTAATCTTCAGTATGCTCTTGAAAACGACTTGGCTTACCCTGGACTATTGATCGTTGATAGTCCGCGAAAGAACGTTGGGCAGACGGCGGAAGACTCTGCGGTCGCTGATGAGGTATACAAATCTTTCGGGCGCCTAGTTGAGGAATTCGGTGAGCGAATTCAATTGATCGTTGCCGATAACAGTATCCCCGAATTTGCGGGTGAGATGTACCCTGAGTTGCACTTCTCTTACGACAATCCTGTTGTGCCGGGTGCTCCACACCCAGGCGAAGGCGTCGAGCGACTTCGTTAGCGCAGAGGTCGGTGGAGCGGCTTTGGGCTGGAGCTGCTTTGGGGCGAGAGATCATGGCCCCGTAAGCTTGCGGCGCGTCGGGCAGGTAGTGGACCTGCCCGGTAAAGCACGACGTTGGGGCCATGATCTTAGAGGCTCGCCCCAAAGTGGCTGCCTAAAGCCGTGGAGCCGACCGCCCCAGCCACGACGTACCCCTTCTCTGAGGTCAGGCGGCTGATCGCTGAGTGCGCGGCACGGGCGGCGGCCGGGCTGGAGCGGGGCGTAGACGGGAGCGCAGGCCCGGCCGGGGGCCGGGCCGCGCGCGGCGAGCGGATGCGAGCCGCCTTGATGAGGTAGAGCAATCCGTAACAGCTCAGCTGCTGAGGCGGTACTCCAGCACGTACGAACCGGCGTCCAAGAGCATCTGGTTGACCTCCACGGGGCGCTCATCCTCGGTGAAGGCGGTGCGGCAGATCTCCAGCACGGGCGTGCCTGCGGCCAGGTTCAGAGCGGCGCGCTCCTCCTCGCTCGGCATCCGCGCCCGCAACTCCTCGGCGAAGTTGACCGGTTCCGCTCCCAGCTCGGCCAAGCGGGCGTAGATGCCTCCGGGGCCCGGGTTGGGCTCGGTGATCGCCGTTCCTCGCACCAGGTCGGCCGGTAGGTAGGAGGTTGCGATCTGTACTGGGCGGTCCTCGACGGCGTACTTCCGGCTGCGCACGATGACAGGAGCGCCGGGTTCGAGGTTGAGCAGACGCCCGATCTGGTGTGGGGCCTCGGCCTCGTAGACCTGGACGTCGGTAGCCAGCGGGCGCCGGTCGACGTCGGCGGCCCAGATGGAGTGACCCGATGCCCAGCGAGCCTTGGACAGGCGGTCATTCGCCACTCGCCGGATCGGCCGGAACTCCCTGACGTAGGTACCGGAGCCGGGGCGGGCGTAGGCGAGGCCCTCGGTCACGAGGATCTTGAGGGCCTGGTTGGCGGTCATCTTGGCGACGCCGTAGGTCCGCACGAGCGAGGGTTCACCGGGCAGCCGATCGCCCGGCTGTAGGTCACCGGATTCGATCCGCGCCCGGAGATCGTCGGCGATCTGCCGCGCAGTCTCGGGCATTGTCTCTCCACTCCTCGAGGCTCCCTAGGGTGGTCAGCCTACCCGCCACCCCCTGCCGGTCGCACGAACGCATACCCGATCACTCACCCCGCTCACGTCCATCCGCAGGTCCCGTTGACATCCCTAGGGAGGTCTGGAATAAATCTCCCTAGGGAGGTGAAGACTCCCTGAAGAAGGGCGGCGCCCCTACCGCCAAGCAGATGCGCCGCCCAACCCCTCTTCCAAGGGAGCCTCCATCATGCCTGTCTCGCTGACCCACCCCGACCGCCCGACCGGGGTCTCGGCGCCGAAGATCGTTCGCCGTTCCGTCCGCACCTGCCCGGTCTGCGGAAAGGCGCGCTGCCAGGATCAGGCCGCCTGCCGTGCGGCCTACGGCACCACCGAGTGGCTGGAGTGCCCCGCCTGCGCGGGCAGCGGCTACGACACCACCGGCTTCCAGCTCTACTGCCCCGACTGCGACGGTGCGAAGGTCCTGGAAGTCGAGATCATCGACACCCCGGGGGTGGGCGAGTGACGGCCTTCCCCATAGCCCCTGAGGCCGTGGCCGGTGCTGCCGCCGCCGTGGGCACCGACCCGGTGACCCTGGCTGACCTGCTGCGGGTCGCCTCGGCCCCCGGGTTCGACCGCTGGCGCGAGCAGGTTCGCCGTACGGGCGGCTGCTCCGACCCGATCCACCTGTCCGGTACGTCCGTCACCCGTGACGCACGGACCGGGGACGTCCTCGACTCGTATTCCACGGCCGAGGAGCCGGGCGGCCGTCTGCGGGTGGCCTGCGGGAACCGGCGGGCCTCCCGCTGTCCCTCGTGCGCCTGGACGTACGCGGGGGACGCGTACCACCTGATACGGGCCGGGCTCACCGGGGACCCGCGCATGGGCATCCCCGACGGCGTACGCGTCCACCCGGGCGTGTTCGCCACCCTGACCGCGCCCTCCTTCGGCTCGGTCCACAACCGCCCCGAAACGGGCCGCTGCCGCTGCGGTGCCGTCCACGCCGACGACGCCCCCGAGCTCGGCACGGCGCTGGATCCGGACACGTACGACTACGCCGGGGCCGTCCTCTGGAACAACCACGCCGGTGACCTCTGGCGCCGGTTCACGATCTACCTGCGCCGGGAGATCGCCGCCCGTGCCGGGATCACCCACGCCACGCTGCGGGAGGTCTGCCGAATCTCCTTCGGCAAGGTCGCCGAGTTCCAGAAGCGGCGCGCGATCCACTTTCACGCCATCGTCCGCATGGACGGCCCGGCCGGTCCCGACGACATCCCGCCCGCGTGGGCGAGTACCGGTTTGCTCGGCGACGCGATCCGTGCCGCCGCCACCCGCGTCCGCGTCCTGGTCCCGGTCGCCGGGGACGTCCCGGCGCGCGTTCTGAGCTGGGGCTCGCAGGTGGACGTCCGCGCGATCGGCGCCGACGGCCAGGAACTCACCGAGCAGGCCGTAGCCGCGTACGTGGCGAAGTACGCCACCAAGGCGGCCGAGTCCACCGGCACCATGGACCGCCGTGTCGGGGAGCTCTCGGAGCTCGACAAGCTTCCCGGCGTGCCGGACCACACCCGGCGCCTCATTCGCGCCTGTCATGACCTCGATGAGCACTACCCGGACCGCAAGCTTTGGGCCTGGGCCCACATGCTCGGCTTCCGCGGGCACTTCCTCACCAAGTCCCGGCACTACTCCTCGACCTTCGCTGAGCGTCGCCAGGTCCGCGCCGACTTCCGCGCCCGCCAAGAGTGCCGGGAGAGGGGCCTGCCCGAGGACCCCGCCGACGCGGAGGGCTCCACGATCGTGCTCGCCCACTTGACCTATGCCGGGCACGGCCACACACCCGGTGAATCCTGGCTCGCGGCCTCCATCGCCCGTGACATCCGCCTGAACCGTGAGACCGCCCGCGAAGTACTGACCGACCTCGACCGAGAAGGAGACGACCGGGCATGGGCCGCCGAAGCCGCCTGAACGGCGAAGGAACGATCACCCACCGCAAGGACGGCCGTTGGGAAGCCGCAGCCTACGTGCCGACCTCGGCGGGCACTCTCAAGCGCAAGCGGCAGTACGGGCGGACCCGCGCCGAAGCGCACGCCAAGCTCGTGCAGATGCTGGAGCAGGCGAACCGGGGAATCCCGGTCGCCGACAAGTCCTGGACGGTCGGGGCCTACCTCGCGTACTGGATCGAGCATGTGGTCACCCCTCGTCGGCGGCCCAAGACCGTGCTGGCCTACGAGTCGGCGGTCCGGCTCTACCTTGTCCCTCTGGTCGGCACCAAGCGGCTTGAGCGGCTGGCGCCCCGTGACGTGCTGGCCCTCCTCGGTCGCCTGCGTGAGCTGTGCCTCTGCTGCGCCCGGAAGCTCGACGCCCGACGCCCCGAAGAGGTCCAGTGCTGCTCGCGCGATCGGTGCTGCGGCCGGCGCCTGTCCGCCCGCATGGTCCAGCTTGTTCACGCCGTGCTGCGCAACGCCCTCCAGAACGCCGTACGGGAGGAACTGGTGGCGCGGAATGTCGCCAAGCTGGTCCAGGTGGAGGGGCCCACCTACGCGCGTGGCCAGGGGCTCGAACCTGTGGCGGCCCGTGGCCTGTTGGCCACGGTGAAGGAGGATCGGCTCTACGCGCTGTACCTCCTCGCCCTGACCCTCGGACTCCGCAAGGGCGAGCTGCTGGGGTTGCGCTGGGACGCGGTGGACCTGGAGAAGGGCGAGCTGTCCGTCACCCGGTCGCTTCAGCGGATCAAGGGGGAGTTGGTGTCGGCCCAGCCCAAGACGCGGTACTCGTGCCGGACGATCCCGCTGCCGCCCTTCGTCCTGGACGCCCTCCGGGATCGGCGCGAGCAGCAGCACGAAGAACACGCCTCCTGCGGTGACGAGTGGCTGAACACGGGCTACGTCTTCACGACGGCCGTGGGCTCACCCATGGACCCGCGCAATCTGAACCGCCACTGGTACGCGACGCGGAAGCGCACCGGCCTGGACGGCTACCGCTTCCATGATCTGCGTCACTCTTTTGTCTCGCTGCTCCTGGACCTCGGGGCCGCCCCGCACATCGTGCGGGAGATCGCCGGGCACAGTGATCTTCAGGTGACGCTCGGCGTGTACGCCCACGCGTCGGCGGAGGAGAAACGGAAGGCATTGACCCAGCTCAGCGAGCTTTTCCAGTGAGCCGCGCCGCCGCGCTGCCGTCGTACTGCCGTCAGGACGACAACGAAAGGCCCCTGTCGATGATCTCGACAGGGGCCTTTTCGCTGTTCAGCGGCAGTGGCTGGGGCCGGGGTCGAACCGGCGACCTTCCGCTTTTCAGGCGGACGCTCGTACCAACTGAGCTACCCAGCCGCAGCGGTCCTGACGGGATTTGAACCCGCGGCCTCCACCTTGACAGGGTGGCGAGCACTCCAAACTGCTCCACAGGACCAAGCTTGTGCGAGCTCTAGTCTCGCACATGGTGTTGCGTGCCCCCAACGGGATTCGAACCCGTGCTACCGCCTTGAAAGGGCGGCGTCCTGGGCCACTAGACGATGAGGGCTGATGGCCCACCTGGGCGCCTTCCGGCGCCGTCGGGGACGTGAGAAGCATATGGGATGCCGGTGAGGTTCGCCAAAACGGTTTCTTCCCCGGCCTGTGGCCGGGGCGTGTCGCGGTCCGGGGACGGGGGAGCGCGGCGGCCCGGAGCTTGTTCCGTGGGGGACGGATCCGCGTCATGGTCATCCCTTTCCGGGCCCCGCTGCCGGACAATGGCCACGTGCTGGAGATGACGCGCGAGGAGTTCGAGGAACTGGTCGCCGAGGCCCTGGACCGGATCCCGCCGGAGCTGACGCGGCTGATGGACAACGTCGCGGTGTTCGTGGAGGACGAGCCCCCGGCGGGGGACCCGCAGCTGCTCGGGCTCTACGAGGGCACGCCGCTGACCGAGCGCGGCGAGTGGTACGCGGGTGTGCTGCCGGACCGGATCACGGTCTACCGGGGGCCGACGCTGCGGATGTGCGAGTCGCGCGAGGACGTGGTCGAGGAGACGGAGATCACGGTGGTGCACGAGATCGCGCACCACTTCGGGATCGATGACGAACGGCTGCACGCGCTCGGCTACGGCTGATCCGGCCGGTGCGTGTCCTGGGCGCGCGTGTCCTGGGCGGGGCGGGTCCAGTTGGGCAGTGCGTCCCGTCCGTACGCGCCCTGGAGGCCCGCCCCGCATGCCCGGATCGCCCGCTCCCCGTCCCGACCGTCCCGCCCGCTCCTCCGGGGCGTCCCGGACCTCTCGCGTCCAGCGGGGCCCATGCCTGGTGGCGACCCTCGTCGCCGCGGCCGTGGCCCTGGCGGGCTGTACGAGCGTGTCCGACGGCCCGAAGCGTCCGGGCCCGCAGCACGGCGCCCGCGACCGCGACGGGGCGGCTGAGCCGGGCGGGGGCGTGGCGACGTCGGACGGCAGGGCGCGTACGTATCCGGACGCCGGGCCGGACGGCGACCGCGGAGGGGACGCCAAGGACGGGAAGGGTGGGAAAAAGGACGCGAAGAAGGGGGATGAGGGGGAGAAGGAGGCGAAGCGGTCGGCATCGGCCTCCGCGCCGGGCGCGGCCGAGCGCTCGCCCGCCAAGCCCCCCAAGAGCGGACCGGGCCCGCAGCGGCCGGTGCCGTCCGCGCCCTCGTCGGCGACGTCGCCGTCTGGGGGCTCCCCCTCCACCGCCGTCCCCTCCAGCCCGTCGTCGAGCGCCCCGGAGCCGCCGCGGCCGACCACCTCCGCCCCGGCGTCCCCGCCCGCGTCACCGGCGCCGGAGGCCGACGAGACGGAGTGACGGAGAGCACGTCGGGCGCCGCGCGGCGGATTTGCTCTTGAGGGGTGGAAGTGCGTATGGTGGTAGATCGTTTGATCCCATTTGCCCGGCGCCAAACCGAAGAGCGCCGCGTGGCGCGTTCCTTACCTTCCCGTGGCTGACCGCACTGAGGCGGTTTTTTGCGATATCACACGGAGCTTGGGCGCGTGCCGAGACTCCGGAAGGTTTCGCAATTCGCATGTCCGTTGCCACTGACCACGCCGTCATGCCCGCTGCCGACGAGCAGACCGAGCTGACCGAGCAGGCCGAGCGCACCCAGACCGCCGAATCCGCCCAGTCCACCGAAGACAGCAAGTCCGCCGAAGACAGCCAGACCACCGACCAGCCGCAGGCCCCCGAGGAGCCCCAGATCACCTTCGGTGACCTCGGCCTCCCCGAGCAGATCGTCCGCAAGCTGGCGCAGAACGGCGTCACCACGCCGTTCCCGATCCAGGCCGCGACCATCCCGGACGCCATGGCCGGCAGCGACATCCTCGGCCGTGGCCGCACCGGCTCCGGAAAGACCCTGTCCTTCGGTCTTCCGCTGCTGACCACGCTGGCCGGCGGCCACACCGAGAAGAAGCGCCCCCGCGGCCTCATCCTCACCCCGACCCGCGAGCTCGCCATGCAGGTGAGCGATGCGCTGCAGCCGTACGGCGACGTCCTGGGCCTCAAGCTCAAGGTGGTCTGCGGCGGCACCTCGATGGGCAATCAGATCTACGCGCTGGAGCGCGGGGTCGACATCCTCGTCGCCACCCCGGGCCGGCTGCGCGACATCATCGACCGCGGCGCCGCGTCGCTGGACAAGGTCCAGGTCGCCGTCCTGGACGAGGCCGACCAGATGGCCGACATGGGCTTCCTGCCCGAGGTCACCGAGATCCTCGACCAGGTGCCGCAGGGCGGGCAGCGGCTGCTGTTCTCCGCGACGCTGGAGAACGAGATCGACACCCTCGTCAAGCGCTACCTGGTCGACCCGATCACCCACGAGGTGGACCCCTCCGCCGGCGCGGTCTCGACCATGACCCACCACGTGCTCGTGGTGAAGCCGAAGGACAAGGCGCCGGTCACCGCCGCCATCGCCGCGCGCAAGGGCCGCACGATCATCTTCGTACGGACCCAGCTCGGCGCCGACCGCGTGGCCGAGCAGCTGCGCGACGCCGGGGTGCGGGCCGAGGCGCTGCACGGCGGCATGACGCAGGGGGCCAGGACCCGGACGCTGGCCGACTTCAAGGACGGCTATGTGAACGTGCTGGTCGCCACGGATGTCGCCGCGCGCGGTATCCACGTCGACGGCATCGACCTCGTCCTGAACGTGGACCCGGCCGGCGACCACAAGGACTATCTGCACCGGTCCGGCCGTACGGCGCGGGCGGGGCAGAGCGGCACGGTCGTCTCGCTGGCGCTGCCGCACCAGCGGCGGCAGATCTTCCGGCTGATGGAGGACGCGGGCGTCGACGCCTCGCGCCACATCGTCGGCGGCGCCGGTGTCTTCGACGAGGACGTGGCGCGTATCACAGGCGCCCGCTCGCTGACCGAGGTGCAGGCCGAGTCGGCCGCGAACGCCGCCAAGCAGGCCGAGCGCGACGTCGAGGAGCTCACCCGGGAGCTGGACAAGGCGCAGCGGCGGGCGACGGAGCTGCGTGAGGAGGCCGACCGGCTGACCACGCGTGCGGCGCGGGAGCGCGGCGAGCACGTGGCCCCGGCGTCGGCCGTGGCTGAGGCCGGCGCCGCCTCTGTGGCCGCCGCCCCCGAAGGCGCCGCCGACGGCCCTGCCAACGCGTCGGCGGACATCGTGGTGCCCGCCCAGCGTTCGGCCGAGGCCGCGGTGGCCGACGCCGCCCCCCAGGCCGACGAGGCGCCGCGAGCCTCCTCGTACGAGCGCCGTGACGAGCGGGGCAACTTCGAGCGGCGGGACCGTCGGGACGGGGACCGTGGTGACCGTTCGTTCGGCCGCGACCGCCGTGACGACCGTCCGCGCGGCTCGTACGACCGTCGTGACGACCGCGGTGGCCGTCCGTTCGAGCGTCGTGAGGACCGTGACCGTGGCGGCTACCGCCGCGACGACCGCCGTGACGACCGTCCGGGGCGTCCGTTCGAGCGCCGCGACCACAACCACCGTGGCGGCGACCGCCCGTTCGGCCGTGACCGCCGCGACGACCGTCCGGCCCGCCGCGACGACCACCGGTCCGGCAACACCGGCGGCCGGTCCTACGAGCGCTCGTACGACCGCTCGCACAACCAGTCCTTCGACCGCCGCGCCGACAAGCCCCGCTGGAAGCGCAACGGCTGACGGGCCGCCCTTCGGTCGGCTGTGATGCCGACCGAACGGCCTACTGAGGGGCCGTGCAACACCCGGTTGTTGCACGGCCTTTCGACCCCGTGGGGTATTGGCTCGGGTCTTCGCCCCCAGCCGAGCTATGCTGCGGGGGTGCGGGTCATTAGCTCAATTGGCAGAGCAGTGGACTTTTAATCCATTGGTTCAGGGTTCGAGCCCCTGATGACCCACTGGCGAACCGCAGGTAGGCACCGCTGACCTGCGGTTTTCGTCGTTCTTGGCACATGGTGTCACCCACCTGCGCCCGAGCGGATGCCGTCCCCCGGCGCTCCGCTCAGGCTGATCTTGCTGCTTCGAGCCATCCGGACTCCAGCAAGGTTAAGGAGACACCTCGTGCGACGTGTGACAACCCTCCGTGGCCTCCGTGGTCTCGTCCCGGTCATGATCCTGGCGGCGTCCGTGTGGGGCGGCCCCGCGCCGGCGGTCGCCGTGGGCTCCGGGGGCGGGGGTGGTGGCGGGCACGGTCATGGTCATGAGCACGGCCACGACTACGAATCCGCCCATGGCGCCGACTACGACGAAGGCCATGACCGAGGCAACGGCGACGGTAGTGGTGGCGGCAAGGGCGGTGGCGGTGGCGAGCGTCCCGAAGTGGCCTGTGGGGATGTCTCCGGGCTGATCAGCGCCATCAACGACGCCAACAGCACGGGGGTGGGAGTGATCCAGCTCGCGCCGAGCTGTGTCTACACCCTCACCGGTCCGGCGGTGTCCCCGGGCACGAACGGGCCCGACGGGCTGCCGGTGATCACCGGGAATGTGACCCTCGTCGGCGCCAACACGACCATCACCCGGGGCTCGGCCACGGCCTTCCGCATCGCGGAGGTCGCCCCCGGAGGAACCCTGACCCTGACCGGCATCACGGTCTCCAACGGTTCGGCGACCACTGCCGGCACGGGGATCAACGGCGGCGGCATCCTCGACGCGGGGACGCTGAGGCTGACGTCGAGCGTGGTCACCGGAAACCTCGCGAGCAATGTCGGCGGGGGTATCGATGTCGCCAACAATGCCGTACTGGATCTCACCTCCAGTCAGGTGACGCATAACACCGCCGGTGACGGCGGTGGCATTCACATCAACTCAGGGGGATCGCTGTCGGCCACCAGCAGCCAGATCTCCGACAACACCGCAAATAGCGCGGGCGGGGGGATCTCCAACTTCGGGAACGTGACGCTGACCACGGTGGATGTGCTGCGCAATCACGCTATTGACTTCGAAGGCGGTGGGATCACTACCAACGGCGGCAATTTCACCATGAATTCCGGCTCGCTCAACGGTAATACATCCGGAAGCCACGGAGGTGGTATCGCCAACTTCGGCAGCCAACTGATGATGCAATCCGTCATCGTGACCAACAACACCGCCGGACAGAACGGCGGCGGTCTGTACAACGATTCGGGTAGTGCCCAGCTCATCGGCGACCAGGTGACTGGGAATACAGCCGGGGGTCAGGGCGGCGGCATTTTCATGAACGGCGGGACGGTGACGCTGACCGGGACTTTTGTGTCCGCCAATACCCCGGACAACTGCGTGCCGGGCCTGCCCGGGTGCTGAGAGGATCCGGCGCCCGATATCGAACGGGCGCGGCCCTGGAAGGAGTCCCTTCCAGGGCCGCGCCCATCGACCGGGGAGGTGGCGCCGCGATCCCGCCGGGGCGGGCACGCCGCACCCGCTACCGCATCAGTAGCTGTGACCGCGGCGGTTCGACTTCTTGCTCTTCTTGTTCTTGTTGTTGTTCTCGTGCGCCGAGGGCTGCAGCGCGACGTTGGCGCAGTTGCTGCCGATGTGCACGTCGCCGGACGGGGCCGCTCCACCGGTCAGCATGGTGGTGCCGGTGGCGGTGTCGCAGTCGTTGATCTGAGACGCACCGGAGTTCGTGAAGTTGATGCAGTCAGAGCCGATGTTCTGGTCGCCTGAGGGCGCGGCCATACCGGTGAGCATGGTGGTGCCGGTGTGCGTGTCACACGAGTTGCTCTGGACCCCGCCGCTGGAGCCGAACAGGGGTCCGACGCCGTAGGCGCTCGCGCCACCCGCCGTGCCGATGACCATCGCGCCGGCCGCTGCGGCCATGAGGGCGGCCTTCTTGCCAATCTGCATTGGTTGGTGCCTCCATTTAGGTTTCCGCGAATTCCGCAGACGCCTTGAGAACGAAGGCAATTGGGGAAGGATCCGGGGATGACCCCAGCTTCACCCGTCCGCCACAGTAAGGATATCTTCGCGGAAGTGCTCTCCGGGCCCGACTCACGAAAGTGGCCCCCGGCGGAAGTTATCCGCCGGGGGCCGTGGGCGAAGCCAAGTCAGACTGCCCCTCGAACGACCGGGGAGCCGGTGCCGCGATTCCGCCTGAGTGGGTACGAGGCACCCGCTATGGCATCAGTAGCTGTGGCCGCGGTGCGACTTCTTGCTCTTCTTGCCCTTGTTGTTGTTCTTCTTGTTGTTCGAGGTGGACTGCAGCGCGACGTTGGCGCAGTTGCTGCCGATCGTAATGTCGCCCGTCGGGGACGCTCCACCGGTCAGCATGGTGGTGCCAGTGGTGGTGTCGCAGTCGTTGCTCTGGAGCACGGCACCGGAGTTGGTGAAGTTGATGCAGTCAGAGCCGATCTTCTGGTCGCCGGTGCCCGCGGCCATACCGGTCTGCATGGTGCTGCCGGTGCTCGTGTCACACGAGTTGCTCTGGACGCCGCCGCTGGAGCCGAGCAGGGGTCCGAAGCCGTAGGCGCTCGCGCCGCTCGCGGTGCCGATGACCATCGCGCCGGCCGCTGCGGCCATGAGGGCGGCCTTCTTGCGAATCTGCATTGGTTGGTGCCTCCATTTAGGTTCTCCGCGAATTCCGCAGACGCCTTGACAACGAAGGCAATTGGCGAAGGATCCGGGGGGCGATCACAGCTTCACCCGTCCGCCGCAGTAAGGATATCTTCGCCCTCGAGTCCTCATGACTGCACACCCCTAAGCGGTTTCAAGATCGCGGCCCCCGGCGGAAGTTGTCCACCGGGGGCCGCGCGCGAAGCTGTCAGAATCTCATCGTCGGGAATGGCTCCCGCTGTTCCCACTGCTGCTCCGCTTGCCGTTTCCGTCGCCGGTTCCGGAGATGTTGGTGCATGTGGTCTCGGTGGTGACCTTGGGCCCTGGGGCAAGCGGCGAGATCGTGATGGGTCCGATCGTGGAGTTGGTAGCGCACTTGTTGCTCTGCTTCAGTGCTCCACCGGTCTTGCTGTAGTTGATGCAGTTCGTCCGGCTGGTGATATCGGGCGACCCGGCGAGACCCGCGTTAATGGTGATGGGCCCGATGGTGGAGTTGGTCCGGCACCGGTTGCTCTGCTCCATCACCCCCGACTCCGTGTAGTTGACACAGTTGGTCTCGGTCGAGAGGTCTCCTGTCGGACCCAGGCCGACGATGTTGATGGGACCGAGGACGGAATTCGTGTCACAGCGGTTTTTCTGGCTGCCGCCTTGGCTGCCGCCCTGACTGCCGGATGCGGGCTGGGCTCCCGAATCGTGGTCGGTGGCGCCTGCGCTGCCCGCGCCGCCGATGGCCAGCGCACCTACAGCCGCCAGAAGCAAGGCCGTCCTCTTGCGCCTGTGCATAAAGCCTCCAATGTGGGTTCTCGACGGTTATCCGCGAACATCTGACTAACGAGGGCAGTCGGCGATGGGTCCCCGAGCCGCCGCACCTCTACCCGTCCGGCGCATTAGAGACATCGTCAGTCTGCGCTGGCCGATTCCTCCTCGCAACGCCAAGGCGGCCCCGGACGAAGCAGTGTCCGGGGCCGCGATGGAAGCCAGAGATGCGTTCACCCTGCTTTTCTCATTCGGGGGAACACGGCGAACTTGGCTTGGGGTCAGCTGCCGTAGCTGTCGCTGCGGCCCTCGTCGCTGCGGCCCGCGCTGTAGTTGTTGTTGTAGCCGCTGCCGCCGGAGCGGACGTACGTGGTCGCCTTGGGGTAGGCGATGTTGGAGCAGCTGCTGCCGACCTTGGTGTCGCCCGAGGAAGCGAGTCCGCCGATGGAGGTGGTCGTCCCGCTGGATGTGTCACAGTCATTGCCTTGGTAGGACGCACCGCCATAGTTGACGTTGGCGCAGGTGCTGCCCATTTCGATGTCGCCCGTCGGGCCGGCTGCAGCGGTGTTCAGGACGACACCGGTGCGGGTGTCACACTCATTTCCCTGGTAGCCACCGCCACCACCACCGCTCGCGGCGGACGCGCCGCTCGCGCCGGCGAACACAATCGCGCCGGCGGTGGCGGCCAAGAGGGCGGCCTTCTTTACGATGTTCACTTAATTCCTCCCGGTGGGTGTCTGCCGCGGAATCGCGGACATCCACGTCAACGACGTAAATCTGTAAAAGCTTCGGGCTGGCTTTCACCTTCACTCGTGCGGCATAATTGGTCGCTCTTTTGCCTCGTTCGCCTTGCGCCTTCCGGCGGGAGAATCCGGCCGATCGGACCGCAGATGACGGGCGAGCGCGGAGGCTGTTACGCAAATTGCGAAAGAGGCGCCGTCAACCCCGCCCGGTACCGGAATCCCCCCGTCCGAGTTGTTCGACGGGCCGAACGAGTGATATATCCGAGCCTCCCGGCGCAGGACTGAGTGAGGCACGGCCCACAGACGGCTTCGCCGAACCGCACGCGCGGCCTGTGTTCGCGCCGCTACGGTAAGTGCGCGAGAAGAGTCGCCGGGGGGACGGCGAGCGGACGGCCGGGAGGCGGGAGGAGACAGGTATGGGGCACTCACGAGCTGGCGCGGGTGGCGGCACTCCTGCCGAGCACCTGGACGGGCTTCTCGCCCGCGCGCAGAACGGCTTCGAGATCGACGAGGCGGTGCTGGGCCGGGCCCGTGACGCCTTGATGCACCAGTCCGAGCTGCGCTCCTGCCGGCAGTGCAACGAGCCCGCCGGCCCGCTCGGCTACAGCACCTACCGCCATATCTTCCTGCTCCCCGACGGCAGCAGCCTGCTGCTGTGGGAGCTGGAGCACAACACCGGCCCGGACCGCCGCCCGCTGGGACGAGCTCGAGGGGTTACCGCTGTGGCTGCCCGAGCAACTGCTGCACGCCGTCGCGCCGGTGGAGACCCCGCGCGCGTACGTGTCCGACGACTCGGCCGACCACGCCCGCCGCGTGCTGCGCCGCGCGGAGAACCCGGACCGCCCCGGCGCGGACACCGAGCAGCTGCTCGCCACGGCGTTCGCCCATGACATCGCGCTGGCCCCGAAGCCGCGCCGCCGCCCCGGGGGCCCCGACGCCACGTGGTGCCGCTTCTATGAGCACGCGTTCCTCCTCGCCGGCGGGGACGAGATCGTCCTGTGGGAGCTGGAGCACAACCTGACCGCCGACGGGCGGCTGGTGTGCGAGGTGTATCTCGACGAGGTCTCCGCCGAGCTGGCGGCGGACCGCCACGCCCGCGCGCTCGGCGTCGACCTCTGACGCGTCCTCTTTCCTGTCCCTGTCCCTGTCCCTGTCCCTGTCCCTGTCCTCTTCCTCGTCCCCTTCCTGGGACCTGTGCCGTGTTCTGACGCACCCACCTGGCCGACACCGGCTCGCCCGACACCCCGTCACCCGGGAGCCTGGTGGGGTGTGTACGAACCGAACCCGCGCATGAGACGGCGTACAGGGCCATGAGGCGGCGTACGGGGCGCCGTACGAGACCGCGCGCGCCCCAGCGCGGGGAACCGCCGCGCGTGGAGGGACCCCGCGCGGACGTGGCCCGTGCGGACGGATCCCGGGCCGACGTGCCTCGCGCCGACGTTCCCCGTGCCGACAGACCCCGCGGGGACGACGAGGCGCCCATGGGCGCCTCCGGCCGCCGCTTCGCGCCCTGGCTCCCCGGCGTGCTGATCGTGGGCGGGGTCGTCTTCGACATCGTCACCCCGGCTGCCTACACCGCCGCCCCCTTCCTCGCCGCCGCCCCCCTGGTCGCCGCCCCGTTCTATCGGCTGCGGCTGACCGCCCTCGTCGGGACCCTCGCCGTCGCCGCCTCCTGCCTGCTGGCCGAGTTCCACGGGGTCCGGGACTGGGCCCAGTCGGCCACCGAGGTCGCCACCGTCGTGACGGTCGCCCTGCTGGCCCTCCTCATCAACCGTGTCGTCCGCCGCGGCTCCCGGCGGCTGGCGTCGGCACGCGGCATCGCGGAAGCGGCCCAGCGCGCCGTACTGCCCGTGCCGCCGGCCCGGCTGGCCGGTCTGGACGTCGCGGCCCGCTATGTGGCGGCCGAGCGGGACGCCGCGATCGGCGGCGACCTGTACGCGGTGCAGGACACCCCACACGGCGTACGGATGGTCATCGGCGACGTACGGGGCAAGGGGCTGGGGTCGGTCGAGGTGGTCGCGATCATCATCGGCGCCTTCCGGGAGGCCGCCGAACAGGAGGCCACACTGGAGGGGCTGACGCTGCGGCTGGAGCGGGCGCTGCAGCGGGAGCGGGCCCGGCGGGCCGATATCGAGCAGGCCGAGGGGTTCATCACGGCGGTGCTGGCCGAGATCCCCCGCGGCGACTCCACGCTCCGCCTGATCAACCGCGGCCACCCGGCGCCGCTGCTGCTGGACGGGGAGGGCGCGGTGCGCCAGGCCGATCCCGAGATGCCGGCGCTGCCGCTGGGGATGGGCGATCTGGGAGCGTGGCCGGACCGGGTGGAGGAGCTGCGGTTCGCGGAGGGGGTGACCCTGCTGCTGTTCACCGACGGGGTGAGCGAGGCGCGCGACGCACAGGGCACGTTCTACGATCCGGCGGTCCAGCTGCGCGGCCGCCGCTTCGCCGGACCGGTGGAGCTGCTCGACGCGTTGGTGGCGGATGTGGAACGGCACACGGGGGGCGGGACCGCGGACGACATGGCGCTGCTGGCGCTGCGCCGAGCTCCGGTGGCGTCGGGGGCCGAGCCCGAACACGTTCCGTAGCGGAGCATGACCCCTCCGGATAACGATTGACGCACGATCAGTTCGGGGGCGTTTCCGGGTGTGCTCGGGCCACTGCCGACTCACCCTCATCTGTCCCATGTTGGGCGTTAACGTCACCTCAAAGGTTGCTCTGATTCCCGGGAACGGCTTGGAATCGGGTCGTGCTCTCTATTAACGTTCGATAACGCAGCGCGGTCGTCACAACCGCCGCAAGAGGCGGCACCGTGCGCCGTCGCCGAATCCCGTACGCACAGCAGCACCAGCAGCAGAGCGACAACAGCAACACCAAGGGAACCGGGGAACCACCAACCTTGGGGTGAATCGGGTCGAACCTGACCCGTAGGAGACCTTCCTGCTCCGAACCCGTCAGCTAACCCGGTAGGCGAGAGGGAAGGAAAGGAGTGCGCCCGCGTGGCGTCCAACAGGTCTGCCCTAGAAGAAGCTCCGTCCCGCACGTCCGGCGCCGGAGCGGGGACAGCCACCCGCTACGGCTCCTGGTTCGAACCGGCCGCCGAGGCGAGGGCCGACCAGGACACCGAGACATGGGACGAGTGGAATCCCACTGAGGAATCCATAGCCCCGGTGCGCGGCCGGCACCGCGTCGCCAAGCAGCGCGGCGGCACGATGGCCCGCAGCGGCGCCGTCCTCGGCGTCGGCGTCATCGCGGCGGTCGGCGCGGGCGGGATGGCGAGCGCCAAGGACCGCCCCAAGGCCCCCATATCCATGCCGGACCTCGCACACGTCGCCGACAAGGTGACGGACGTCCTCCCCGACGCGGCGGACCTGCCCGGCATCGGCTCGCTGCTCTCCTCGGACTCCGGTTCCAGCTCCGACGGCACCTCGGCCGCCCCCCTCTCCCAGGCCGGCCTGACCTCCCAGGACGAGGAGAACGGCACCACCGACGCGGGCGAGGCGCTGCGCGCCCGCATCCTCCAGCAGGCCGAGAACCAGCAGAACTCCGCCGACGAGTCGCAGCGCGAGGCCGCGGCCGACGCCGCCGCCAAGCAGGCCGCTGAGAAGGCCGCCGCCGTGGCCAAGAAGGCCGCCGACGCGGAGGCGAAGCGGAAGGCCGAGGCGGAGGCGGAGAAGAAGGCCGCCGAGGCCGAGGCCAAGCGGAAGGCGGAGGAGGCGGCCAGGAAGAAGGCCGAGGCCGAGCGTCTGGCCAAGCTCGCCGCCCAGTACACCCTCCCCGTCGCCTCCTACACCCTGACCGCGTCCTTCGGCCAGGCAGGCAACATGTGGTCGGCCGACCACACCGGCCAGGACTTCGCCGCCCCGACCGGCACCCCGGTCAAGGCGCTGCACGGTGGCACGATCACCTCGGCCGGGTGGGCCGGTGCGTACGGCTACCGCATCGTGATCAAGCTGAACGACGGCACCGAGATCTGGTACTGCCACCTGTCGTCGATGGTCCGTACGTCGGGCTCGGTGACGACGGGCGAGGTCGTCGGCCGCGTCGGCGCCACGGGCAATGTGACCGGCCCGCACCTCCACCTGGAGGTCCGGCCGGGCGGCGGCAGCCCGATCGACCCGATGCCCTGGCTCCGCGCGCACGGGTTGAACCCGTGACCGCCGCGACCCTGCCGTCCCCCGCGACCCCGTCTCCCGCGGACATCTGCCCGATGACCTGCTGACCGGGTCCCCATACCCCGGCGGCCTTGGCGCTCTCTCCCCCCTTGACGCCAGGGCCGTCGGTTTTTTGCCGCTCATTGCGCCCGTACGGCGGAATACCCCTCTCCGCCTCGGCGCTGAAACAACGCATGGCTGACACCAAGGACACCAAGCAGACCAAGCAGGCTGAGAGCCGCAGGCAGATCGGTGATCTGTCCGTCTTCCCGCTCTCCCTCGGCGGGAACGTCTTCGGCTGGACGGCGGACGAAGCCGAGTCCTTCGCCGTGCTGGACGCCTACACGGCGGCGGGCGGCAACTTCGTCGATACGGCGGATGTGTACTCGGCATGGGTACCGGGCAACTCGGGCGGAGAGTCCGAGACCATCCTCGGCAACTGGTTCGCCTCACGGGGCAACCGCGCCGACATCGTCCTCGCGACCAAGGTGGGCGCAGGCGTGCCGACGCCCCGCGGGCTGTCCGCCGCGGCGATCAAGGCGGGCCTCGACGAGTCCCTGAAGCGCCTGCGCACCGACTACATCGACCTTTACTACACCCACTACGACGACACCTCGGTGCCGGTGGAGGAGATCATCTCCACGCTGGACGAGCTGGTGAAGGCGGGCAAGGTCCGCCAGATCGCGGCCTCCAACATCTCCGCCGAACGCCTTGAGGCATCCCTGGACTTCTCGGCGAAGGAGGGACTGGCCCGCTACGTGGCCCTCCAGCCGCACTACAACCTGGTCTCCCGCGACACCTTCGAGGGCCCGCTCGCCGATGTCGCCGCCCGCCATGGCGTGGTGACCCTCCCGTACTACGCCCTCGCGTCCGGCTTCCTCACCGGCAAGTACCGCCCCGGCGCCTCGGTGGACAGCGCCCGGGCCGAGGGCGCGGCGAAGTACCTGGAGACCGAGCGCGGCCAGAAGGTCCTCGCCGCCCTCGACGATGTGGCCGCCAACCATGGCGCCGCGCACGCTACCGTCGCCCTGGCCTGGCTGGCGGCCCAGCCCACGGTCGTGGCCCCGATCGCGAGCGCGCGTACGGTGGACCAGCTGCCGGCGCTGCTGGCGGTGGCGGACCTGAAGCTGACGGAGCAGGAGCTGGCGCTGCTGACGTCGGCGTCGGAGTAGCGCCCCTTACGCGTCCGTGGTGGATACGGGACAGGGACACGCCGACGTCACGGCGTGTCCCTGTCC